>CP158568.1:4114166-4418333 GCA_040269895.1 Ancalomicrobiaceae bacterium S20
CAAGGTGCTCGGCTCGATCATGAACGCGGCCGGCGGTTCGTCGGTCACGACCGGCAACATCGTGCTCGAGGCGGCGAACGGCGCCATCGGCACACCGGCGAACGCTCCGACCACGCCGCTGACGCTGGCACCGCTCGCCGGTGCCTCCATCACGGCGCGCGCCCTCAACGGCGTGAACATCGCAGTCGGTAACGGTCTGCCGGCCGGCCGGCTCGATGCGCTGATCGATACGGTCTACTCGCCGAACGCGGTCATCCTCACCGCGCAGGGTTCGATCTTCAGCGCCGTGCAGGATCCGACGCTCAACGTGCTCGGCAAGACCGTCACGCTGACGGCGTCGGACGGCGACATCGGCACGCAGCAGCGCGGCCTCGGCGTCGGCAACACGCCCGGCGGCGGCATCTTCGCGACCGCGACCAAGGGCTCGGTCTCCCTCTACGGGCCGAGCGGCGTCGACTTCACGATCAAGTCGGTTCTCGCCGGCATCGACGCGTTCCTGACCGCGGCCAAGGACGCGACCATCGACGGACCGGTGACGGCCAACGGCAATGTCACGATCAGCAATCTCACGATCGACAAGCTGGGCCGCCTGGTGATCACCTCGGTCGGCTCGATTTCCGCGTTGACCGGCGCGATCGACATCAGCTCGGACGCGCTGAAGATGCTCAACGGTGCGTCGATCCGCGCGGCCTTCGGTCCGATCCGCATCCTGACCGCCGGCAATGCGCTGATCACCAACGTGCTGTCGGGCCTCGCCAACGGCACCGCGGTGTCGGTCACGGCCGGTGGCCACATCATCGCGGCGACCGATCCGAACCGGGCCTTCGACGTAGCCGCGACCGGTCAGGACGCCACCGTGGTGCTGAACGCGGGCCAAGGCATCGGCGACATCACCGAGGCCGCCGATCTCGCGGTCGACCCGGCCGACAAGCCCGGTACGGCCAACCTGATCACCAAGGTCATGAACCGGCTGCGGATCGCCGCCGCCTCGTTCATCGCCAAGGCGACCAGCGGCGACGTCGATCTGCTGGCGACCCAGGCCGTCACCAAGGCGACGGTCGTCGCGGCCGCGGGCGACGTCGACGTGGCGGCCCAGTCGGCCTTCGCAGCCGACCTCGTCAGCGCCACGGGCGGCGACGCCCGGGTCACGGCGGAGGGCTCGCTCGCGCTGCGCGCGGCGGACGCGACCGCAGTAAACGGCGTGGGCGGCGCGCTCGACGCGACGTCGACCACGGCGGATCTGCGCCTCGGTACGATCAACACGACCGGTGACCAGCGTCTGACCGCGGCGACCGATATCGTGCTCGGCAGCCTCACCTCGACGGCCGGCGGCATCGCGGCGACGGCGCAGGCCGGCACCCTGACCGGCGGCACCGTCACGGGCTCGCAGACGGTCTCGCTGAAGGCCAGGGGCGACAACACCGGCGACACGGCGACCGCCACCAATGGCGCGTTGACCATCGTGTCCGAGACCGGCCTCGTTCGCTGGAACGGCGTCAAGGCGGGCAAGACCATCGACATCACCGCCGCGACCACCGCGACCGTGAAGACCGGCACCGCCGGCGGCACGGTCACGGTCCAGGCGGGCGATACCGTCACGGTTTCCGATCTGACCACCACCGGCACATCCGACGATCGCGGCGACGTCGTGCTCGCGTCGACCGGCGGCAACGTCGCAGCGACCAATCTCGACGCGGCCGGCGGGATCTCGGCCACCGCGGCGACCACTGCCACGCTGACCGACTCGACGGCAGGCGGAACCGTGTCGGCGGTTGCCGTCGGGACGATCACCGCCGATCGCGTGACCACGACGGGGCGCAACGACGACCGCGGCGACATCGTGCTCACGTCGACCGGGGCCGATCTGGCCCTGGGCACGCTGACGTCGAACGGCGATCAACGGCTGACCGCGGCGACCAACCTCGTCCTCGGTAAGCTCGCCTCCATCGCCGGCAGCGTCACCGCGACCGCGCAGACCGGCACCCTGACCGGCGGTGTCGTCGCCGGCGCGCAGGCGGTCTCGCTGAAGGCCAGGGGCGACAACACCGGCGACACGGCGGCCGCCACCAATGGCGCGTTGACCATCGTCTCCGAGACCGGCCTCGTTCGCTGGAACAGCGTCAAGGCGGGCAAGACCATCGACATCACCGCCGCGACCACCGCGACCGTGCAGACCGGCACCGCCGGCGGCACGATCACGGTCAAGGCGGACGGGACCGTCACGGTCGGCACGCTGACGACCACCGGCACGCCCGGCGATCGCGGCGACGTCAAGCTGAGCTCGACCGGCGCCGATGTGGCGGGCGGGACGATCGTCTCTGCCGGCGGCGTCGGTATCGACGCGGCGACCACGATCAAGGTCGACCGGTCGACCTCGGCCGGCTCGCAGACCATGACCGCCAACGGCGCAATCGACTATGGCTTCATCGGCACGAGCGGAATGCCGGGCGACGCCGGCGACGTCACGCTCGACTCGAAGACCGCGCCAGTCACCGGCGGGTCGATCGACGCCCATGGCGTCGTGACGATCCACGGTGTCGGCATCCGCTTCGACTCGATCAACGGCACGGCCGGCGTGGCGCTCAATTCCGATGCGGAGATCGTCGGCACCAAGCTGACGACCCTCGGAGACATGACCGTGTCCTCGGTCGGCGACACCACGCTCGGCGACGCCACGGCCGATCGGCTCGTGCTGACGACTCCCGGCAACATCCGGTTCAAGACGCTGACCATCCTCCGGGCGCTGACGCTGGCGGCCAACAACATCGAGGTCGGTCTGCTCAAGCAGCGGCCCGACGCGACCTGGCCGCTCGACGTGATCCTGACCGGCTATCGCGGCACACTCGGCACCAGCGCTTCGCTGACGATCCAGGCGCCGAACGGCCTGCACATTCCGCTGATGCGGGAGAAGGACGTCCGGATCGTCACCAGTGCTGACGTCATCGACATCGACGATGCCACGATCGACCATACGTTCCGGCTGACGACGCCGCACGTCTCACTATGGATGAACAACTGGACGCCGCAGCCGGTCCTGGGCAACACGACCCAGCTCTACCAGCCGACGCGGACGTTCTGGCTGCACCAGAACCGCTATACTTCTTTTGTTAACTCTTATGTCGTGCAGTACGATGAGCAGGCGCGAATCATCGACTTCCTGGTCGGCGCACGGTGGCTGGGCTTCAGCCTCGTCCGTGACATCGACCGGATCGGTCGAGGCGGCGACTTCTGGTCGGCCTTCTGGTCGACCGCGTTCGAAGACGCCGCCGGTCTCCACCTTCCCTGGTATGTGATCGAGGATCATCTCGAGCGCATGCGCCGGGAGCGCGCTCGCAGGGGCCGGTTCAGTACGAGTTCTTCCGCTCCGATCCAGACTCGTTGAACCGTCGGCCTCCGGGCCTTGCGTGAAGGTGGAATTCATGAGGCCTGATCAGAAGCTCGCCGTGATCGGCGGGCTGGCCGGAGCGATTCTGACGTCGGCGACCGGTACGTCGCGTGCGCAGGTCGTTCCTCCGCTGCCCAATCCGGGGATCATCGCGGATCAGAACCGGCGCAATCAGGAAACGATCCAGCGCCGTGACGAGACCAGCCTCAACGGACCGGCGGTGATCGGGCCGAAGCCGGCGGAGACGCTGGTCGGTCCGCCGGGCGGCGCCAGTTTCGTGCTGAAGCGCGTCACGTTCGATCCGACGGCCTTCATCAGCACCGCCGAGCTCGATGCGATCGCGGCCCGCTATGTCGGCCGCAAGGTCGACAATTCCGACCTGCAGCGCATCGTGAAGGCGGTCAACGACATCCTGGCCGAGCGGCGGGTCATCACCGCGCTCGCCTATCTGCCGGCGCAGGATCTGAAGGGCGGCGTGCTGCGTGTCGCCATCGTCGAAGGCAAGCTCGGCAAGGCCGTGATCACCGGCACCGATCGGCTGCCGGCGCAGACGGTGGCGCCGATCGCCGGCACGCCGGGCGCGGTCGTCGACACGCCGAAGCTCGAGAGCGACGTCGCGCGCTTCAACCGCACCCATAACGCCCAGGTCCAGGCCTCGCTGCAACCCGGCGCGAGCTTCGGCCTGACCGACATCCAGCTCGCCGTGATCGAGCCGCCGCGCAACTCGCTGCAGGTCTTCGGCGACAACATGGGCGTCGAGTCGGTCGGCCGCGTGCAGGGCGGCATCAATTTCCAGCATTATGGCCTGATCGGCCTCGACGACCGGTTCACGCTCTATTCGGCGGTCTCGGAAGGCAACCTGACCGGCAACGCCGCCTACAACGCCGCCGTCACGCCATGGGGGACGCGGCTCGGCGTCAGCGGCTCGCGCGGCACGATCCGTGTCGTCAGCGGTCCCTATCGGCCGCTCGGCATCACCGGCTCGTCGACCACCGGCGCGCTCAACGCCAGCCAGCCGGTATTCGTCAACACGAACTGGGCGCTGCTGGTCAGCGGCTCGCTTTCCTCGACGCAGGCCTCGTCCTGGCAGCAGGACGTCTCGATCACCGACAACACGACGCTGAAGCGGACGATCGGCGCCTCGCTCAGCTACACGAGCACCGACTTCTCGGCGACGATCGCGCCGAACTACTCGTTCGCGCGCACGCATTTCGGTGTCACCGGCGTCGCCCAGGAATTCGAGGTCGCCGCCGCGACCTACTCGGCCACCGCGCGGCTGCCGGAGAAGTTCGTGCTGTCGATCAACGGCGCGGCACAGCGGGCGGACCAGAAGCTGCTCGCCGGCGACCAGCTGTTCCAGATCGGCGGCCCGACGACGGTGCGCGGCTATTCGACCACCGGCGCGGCCGGCTACGCCGGCTATTACGTCAACGTCGAGCTGCATCACGAAGTGCCGTTCATCGAAGGGCTCGACGGCTTCGTGTTCTACGACCGGGGCCAAGTGTACAGCACCTTCCCGGCCACGGTGACGATGGACTCGCTCGGCGCCGGTCTCAGCTGGGACAGCAAGCGCAACCTGATCGCCGATGTCTCGATCGGCGTGCCGATCACCAAGTCGATGGATCAGCAGCCGAAATACACGGCCTATTTCCGGGTGACGGCGAAGTTCCCCTGAGCGGCGCTCGCCGGCACCCGGGTCTCGAGCCTCACCTACGGATCTCGACTGTGGCGGCGCGAAAAGGGGTCCGATGACGGACACATCGCGGCAGCCGGCGGCGATCTTTCCCGACCCTTCTTCCCGGACTTGTCAGATGACGGCATCTGTCGCACCGCAGGCTCGCGCTCCGGATCTTTAGCTCTGGCTTGACTCAAGGGCAGGCGCGCGCCAAAGCCGAGGGACGTTACAAGGGCCGTGCCGAGAACGTCGCCAGAAACGACGGGATCGCCGCGATGCTGAAGGGCCGCGCGAGCTGGACCAACATCCAGGCGGCGACAGGCTGCAGCAGGGCCACGGTCGCGAAGATCGCAAAGCGGTTTGCGGCCAATTCGGATACGGTCTGAGGGCCGACCATCTTCGCCAGGTGCTGTGCACCCGGGTGCGCCAGTGTCCCATCGCGTGCCTCAGATCGGGTCGGGCGCTGAACGGCACGCGCTCCGCTCGAGGTGACCCGGAAGACAGGGCGCCGGGCCGCCCGGAACAGGCCGTGCGGGCTGACGCTGCCCCTCGACGGAACAGCCGGTCGTTCCGACCAATTCGGGCAACCCCGGCAATCGGCTTCGTGGAGGGCGAAGGCTCGTCCCGGGTGCCCGAGCTCTAACCCGAGCCGGACGCGTAGAGCGGGAGCCGGATTTCGATCATCGCCCCGCGGGCCGCATCGACGAAGCGGATCGAGCCGTCGTGTGCTTCGACGAGGGTCCGGGTCACCGCGAGGCCCAGTCCTGATCCGCCCGTCCTGCGGTTTCGGGACGGGTCGAGCCGCGTGAACGGTTCGAACAACGTTTCCCGGTCGGCCTCGGCGACCCCGGGCCCTTCGTCGGCGATCGTCAAGACCGCGGTCGCGCTGACGGCGGCGAGGCGAACATGGGCGCACCGGCCATAGTTGATCGCATTGTCGACGACGTTGCCGAGGATCCGTTTCAGGGCGACGCGGTCTGCGAGCACCGGGTAGGTTCCCGGCACGATCGCGACGTCGACGGACTGCCCGAGCGCGCGGCGATCGCCGATCTCGTCGGCGACGAACCGATCGAGATCGAAGAGCTCGAGATCGAGCGTCGCCGTGCCGGCCCGACCGGCGATCAGCGCGTCGTCGAGCAGCCGGATCATGTCCTCGATGTCGGCGATCGCGCGCGTCCGTTCCTGATCGTCGGCAATGCCGTCGACCCGGAGGCGCAGGCGCGTGGCAAAGGTCCTGACGTCGTGCGCGATACCGCCGACCAGCGCGAGCCGGGCGGCCAGGAGTGATCCCAGTCGGCGCTGCAGCCGCTCGAACGCCGAGGCCACGGCCCGGATCTCGACCACGCGCCAACGCATGTCGGGCAACGGAGCGGGGGGCCGGCGAGATCGACACGGTCGACCGCCGCGGCCAGTTCGACCAGGGCCCCGGTCTGCCGCAGCGTGATCAGCAAGAGGATCAGCGCGGCCACGGTCCCGAACATGCCGGCCCCGAGCCCGAGCGGCAGGCCGAGCGCCGTAACCGTGTAGGGGCGTGGACCGTGATGTGGAGCGTCCGGCCCCGGAGAGCGGTACGGCGATCGACGCGGTGTTGCGCGAGCCCCAGCGGGTCCGGGAGATCCAGGTTCCGTCCTCCAGTCCGAAGTGGACCGCGACGGGCCGCCCGAGCGCGGCTTCGTAGGGCGCCGCGGCCGTCGCAGAGGCGCCGCTCGCGTCGAAGTCGATCGAGCCGGGCTCGATCCTGAGATCGAAGCGATCGCTGCCGAACGCGGTCCGCACCGTCTCGATCTGCTCGGGTGTCGAGGCCGTCTCGACGAGGGCGACCATTGCGGCGACCTGCCGTGGCGCCGGCAGAAACCGCGCGCCTTCACCGGGAGCGTTGCGATAGAGATAGCCGATCATCAGGATCCAGACCGCCGTGACGCCGAGCATCAGCGCGAAGGCGGTGCGGGTGACGGTGGCGATGCGCGTCATTTCGTCAGCGCCTTGACGGTTCCGGTGAACAGGTAACCGCCGTTGCGGACAGTGCCGATCAGGTTGGAGCCCGGACTGAGCGCTTCGAGCTTGCGGCGGACGCGTGAGATTTGCATGTCGACCGTCCGATCATAGGGGTCGGCGGTTCGACCGCGGGTAAAGTCGAGGATCTGGTCACGCGACAGCACGCGACGCGGCCTCTGCACGAAACAGGCGAGCAGGTCGAATTCCGACGTGGTGAGGTCGACCGCGACCGGCGGGTCGCCGGTCTCGACGATCCGGGCTTCGATGTCGATGACGAAACGGTCGAACTGGTAGCGGCGCCCCGCCGCCTGTACGCGGATGCGGCCCTGGCTGCGCCGCAGCAGCGCGCGAACGCGGGCGAGCAGCTCGCGCGGGCCGAACGGCTTCACCAGATAGTCGTCGGCGCCCATCTCCAGCCCGAGGACGCGATCGATCTCGTCGCTCTTCGCGGTCAGGATCAGGATCGGGACGTCCGTCGTCTGACGCAGCCGTCGACAGATCGCCAGCCCGTCCTCGCCCGGCAACATCAGGTCGAGGATCATCAGGTCCGGCATGGATCGGCCGAGCTGACCGTCCATGGTCTGGGCATTGTCGGCGACATGGACCTCGTAGCCCTCGCGGCGCAGGAGATCGGCCACGAGCCTGGCGATTTCGGGGTCGTCTTCGACCATGAGGATCTGGTTCTGACCGGTCATGACGCGATCTTTGTGGCGCGCGCTGCGTGACGCAAGAGGAGAAGCCCCGCCGTTACAAACCGTTACACGGCCGCATCACAGCGTCGACATCCGATACGCGCCGGCGATGCGCCGGTGACGCAGCCCCTTCAACTTGGCGCCAGACGCGGCCGATCGGCTGCGCCTGAACGACATCATTGAAGGATTGCAGCCCCCATGAAGACCATTGCCGCCACCCTGCTCCTTGCCCTGGTGATCCCGGCGTTCGCCGCCGGCGACGCCTTCGCCCTGTCCCGCAACGGCTCGACCACCGGCCCGCGCGGCACGTCGACGGTCTCGGCGACCGCCAACTGCGCCAACGGCTCGTGCAATCGCAACGTCAACCGCACCGGTCCGACCGGCAACACCTATTCGCGCAGCGGCACCGCGAGCTGCTCGGGCGGCCATTGCACGACCAATGCGGTGACCGTGCTGCCGAACGGCCAGACCGTCACCCATCAGGGTTCCGTGTCGCGCTGATCGCGACCTCGGACGGGAACGGCGCGACCATGGTGTCACCCCCCACTCCGCCACTGGCCCTGCTCGGGCCGTTCCCGGTCGCGATCACGCTGTTGGTCGCGGCGAATTTCATGATCGTGGAATATCTCGCGGCGCGGGCGATCGGGCATCCGGCCCATGAGCGCCGCGAGACGGTGATCTCGCTCTGGATCGCGCTCGGCCACGCTGTCGTGCGGGTGGTCGAGGCGGCGCTGCTCTCGCTGCCCTACATGGCCGCGTACCGGCATCGGCTGTTCGACTTCGATCAGACGTCGTGGCCGGCGCTGATCCTGCTCTTCGTCGGGATCGACTTCCTGTTCTACTGGCAGCACCGCGCGTCGCATCGGATCGCGTGGTTCTGGGCGACGCACGCCGTCCATCATTCGGCCACGCGGCTCAACCTGACCGCCGGCGTGCGCCTCGGCTGGACCGGCGCGATCTCCGGCCTGTTCCTGTTCTTCCTGCCGCTCGCCTGGATCGGCTTCCATCCTCTGCTGATCACCAGCGTGCTCGCGGTGAACCTCGGCTACCAGTTCTTCCTGCACACCGAACTCGCGCCGCGGCTCGGTCCGCTCGAATGGATCCTGAACACGCCGACGCATCATCGCGTGCACCATGCGGTCAACGACGCCTGTCTCGACAAGAACTTCGGCGGGGTGCTGATCGTCTTCGACCGCTTGTTCGGCACCTTCGCGCCCTGCCCGGACGAGCCGCTCGCCTACGGGTTGGCCGGCGTTCCGGATGAGCGAACCGTCGCCGGCGTGCTGTTCGGCGAATGGCGGCGGTTGTTCGATCGGCTGCGGCGGGCGCGATCGTCCGGCGAGATCGCCGCCGTCCTGCTGGCGCCTGGCGCTCCCGACAGCCCGAAAACGCAGTCGACGGCCCGGAGCGAGACCCGCACCGGGCCGGATGTCTCCAACCGAGTCTGATCACGATGACCGTCATTTCGACCGCGGCCCGGAGCGGCGCTGCCTCTGTCGGGCTCCTCCTTCTGCTCACGCTTCGGATCGGCAGCGAAGCCGTGGAGGCTGCCGAGCGCCGACCGCTGAGCTATGCCTCCGAGGTCCAGACCGTCGGCGCCGGCCAGACTACGCCGCTCAACCCGGTTTTCATGTCGTTCGACACCAAATGCCGGTCGAAGCCACGGCCGATGGTGACGCTGGTCGATGGCCCGCATCTCGGTGCGGCGCTGCCGCGTGCCGGCCTCGGCGCCGCGAGCTTCGGGCCCGGTCCCTGGGCCAAATGCGACGGCAAGATCGGCAAGGCGGCCGTGCTGTTCTACCAGGCCGGCAGGACGCCCGGGGTCGACCGGTTCTCCGTCCGCGTGCTCCATGCCGACGGCTCGGTCGTCTACGTGCCGTTCACGATCGTGGTCGAGAAGCGCTGACCGGCGCTTGTCCCGGCACGCCAAAAAACCGCGCCTCTTCCGAGTGGCGCGGTTTTTCGGTGTGCCGATCGGCTCTTCGACGCGGCCGCCTGTCGCTCGAGGTGCGACACCGAGCTCGCGACCGAGGATATCACCGAGCGGCGGCTTACCGGACCGGACGGCGAGTACCATGCCGAGCAGGGCGATCATCGCCCGAGGACGGACCGCCGGCGCCAGCCGACCTGTCATCGCTCCCTCCGCCTACACCAGATCAACGCACGGATCTGGCTTGGACGCCGCAGGACGCGGGTCAAGTCGGGACACGATATCGCGACTTCCACCAGCTGGACGGGCCTTGGACCGGCACGACGGTCAGGCCGGGCGGGAGCGCTCCGGGAGCGGTGATCTCAACGGGATCTAGGAGGTCTGGCGGAGAGAGAGGGATTCGAACCCTCGATACGGTTTCCCGTATACACGCGTTCCAGGCGTGCGCCTTCAACCACTCGGCCACCTCTCCGGGGCCCCTTGCGGAGCGGGGGCTTTGATAGGGCAAAGCGTCGGACGAAGCAAGGCGAATACGCCGCGGTCCAGGGGCTTGTTCGAGCGCTGGTGCTCGACCGGTCGCAAGCGAGGACGCATGGCGTTCCCGGTCCGGGCTGCGGTCGCTATTCGCATGCCGGTCCGAGCGCTTCGGTCCGGTTGCCGGCGGCGGCGTAACCGCTGCTGCCGATCGTGCCTCCCGATCTCCTTCCCTCCCGACCACGCCGCTTCCGCATCGCCGATCCGGCGGTTCCTCGGCCCGACCGGCGGAAGCTTGAACGCGCGGACGCCTCGCCCCATATTGGATTTCGAGCGTTCGCGCTCGCCGGATGCCTGTTCAGGGTCCGGATCGGACAGGTCGCTTCGAAGACAAGGACCTCGACATGTCGCGTCTCACGGGCTTTTCCAGCCCGTTCCTCCTCGGGTTCGACGAGATCGAACGCGTGCTCGATCGTGTGGCCAAAGCCGCCAACGACGGCTATCCGCCCTACAACATCGAAAAGCTCGTCCGCCCCGACACCGCTGTCGGCGACGTGCTGAGAATCACGTTGGCGGTCGCGGGCTTCACCCGCGAACAGCTCGAGGTGACGCTCGAGGAGCGCCAGCTCGTCATTCGCGGCCGGCAGACCGAGGACGACCGGGATCGCCACTTCCTGCATCGCGGCATCGCCGCGCGGCAGTTCCAGCGCGCCTTCGTGCTTGCGGAAGGCATGGAGGTGGTCGGCGCCGAGTTGAAGGACGGGCTGCTCTCGATCGACCTGGCCCGACCCGAACCTGAACGGATCATCCGCCGAATCGATATCGCAACGGGCGATTGACGATTTATTGGGCAGACTGGTTCCGCCCACGATCCCGGATCGATCCGCCGCCTGTGGCGTTGTCGATCGGGGAGCCGATCGTCCGAGGCCATCCGGTACACCGTGCCGCCTCTCGCGAGGCGGGCGCGGGGCGAAATGCCGGAACGCGCGAACGAGATGAACGAGGAGGTTCCGATGAACGATACCACCGTCGAAAAGACCGTGATGCCGAACGCAGCGTTCGCCGTCCTCGGCGCGGGCAAGCTCGCCTATGTCCGGGAGATCAAGTCGGACGACGTCGCCGGCCTCTATCCGGAAGCGCCGCCGATCGCCCCGGGCATCCGGCTCTGGGCGCTCGTCAACGCCAACGGCACCCCGATCCTGATCGCCGACAGCCGCGAGGCGGTCGTCGCCAACGCGTTCGAAAACGATCTCACCGCCGTCAGCGTCCACTGATCCGGACGGCCGTCGCTTCCC
Source organism: Ancalomicrobiaceae bacterium S20 (assembly GCA_040269895.1). Classification (NCBI taxonomy): domain Bacteria; kingdom Pseudomonadati; phylum Pseudomonadota; class Alphaproteobacteria; order Hyphomicrobiales; family Ancalomicrobiaceae; genus Methyloraptor; species Methyloraptor flagellatus. The sequence goes on from CP158568.1 coordinate 4,125,613, forward strand.
GAGCCAGGGGCGCGTGCTCGCATTTTCTCGAGACGGCGGCGGACGGCCGCGGTCTTTCGGAATGCGCGCCGCGCCCCGGTCTCTTTTGGAATCCGGTCTCTTTTTGGAATTAGGATCCTGCCCGGGAAACCGGCTTGCCTCCGACCTCAGGCGGCGTCGGAGGCCTGGGCATGGGTCAGCACCGCGTAGAGCGCGGTAGCGTCGTCGGTCGCGCGCAGCTTGGCGACCAGGCCCGGCTCGCGCAACGCGCGGGCGATGCGGGCGAGCGCCTTCAAGTGATCGGCGCCCGCGCCTTCCGGCGCCAGCAGCACGAAGACGAGATCGACGGGCTGTTCATCGATCGCCTCGAAATCGACCGGACGCTCGAGCCGCGCGAACAGGCCGGTCAGCCGCTTCAGCCGGACGAGCTTGCCATGCGGGATCGCAATGCCGCGACCGACGCCGGTCGAGCCGAGCCTTTCGCGCTGGAGCAGCGTCTCGAAGATCTCGCGCTCGGGCAGGCCGGTGACGGCCGCTGCCTTCTCGGCGAGCTCCTGAACGAGCTTGTTCTTGGAATTGGCCTTGAGCGCGGGAAAGATCGCGTCCGGGCTCAGAAGGTCGCCGAGGTCCATGGTGATTTCCGATTGCAGGTATCACCGGCAAAGCAATGAGCGGGCCATGCCGGGGACGCCCGTCGGCGACGGCCGCCCGCGCGGCTCGCGCCGGGCGACGGTCTCGACGCCGGTTCTATGACACTGCGTACTATGACACTGCGAGAAGGCGCCGGGGATCGATCACCCCCGGCGCATGGTCGATGACGCTGACGATCAGGCCGACTTGCCGTCGAGGCCCGGATCGATCCAGCCGATGTTGCCGTCCTTGCGACGGTAGACGACGTTGACGACGCCGGTGCCGGCGTTGCGGAATACGACGAGCTCGCCCTGGCTCAGGTCGAGCTCCATGACCGCGCCGCCGACCGACAGCACCTTGAGCGCTTTCGTCTGCTCGGCGACGACCACCGGCGCGAAGTCGGACGCAACCTCTTCCTCGTCCGAAGGCGCCTCCAGGACGCGGTAGGCGCCCTCGAAGGTTTCGACCTGCTTGGTTCCGGCGTGATAGTCGCGGAGCTTGCGCTTGTAGCGCCGCATCTGCTTCTCGATGCGGTCGATGCCGGCGTCCACGCTCTTGTAGGGATCCTGGGCGCTCGAGGCCGCCTGCACGGTGACGCCGGTCGCCAGATGCAGCGCGCATTCCGTGCGGAAGCCGTTGCCCTCCTTCTCGACGGTGACGTGGCCGTTGCTGGTGCCGTTGAAGTACTTGCCCAGCACCTCGTCGACGCGGCCGACGATGTGCGAACGCAGCGCCTCGCCGATATCGACGTTCTTTCCGGAAACCCTGAGGGTCATGTTTCGCGAACCTCCGACCGGTCGGCCCACGCGGGCACCTGCCCGCCACCGCCGGTCTTCTGCCGGCGCCCCGGTCCCACGCGATTGCGGGCCGGACCGCCGGAAGCCTGTCCTTGTCGATCCGGAACCCGGCCGTCACGCTCGATGCGTTCGGACCTCGTGCCGGATCGCGGTTTCTTCCGCCCTATGTCCCGCCCCTCCGGCCGGCGCCGTCTTCGGACGCCGAGGCGTGGGGCGGTCATTATCGGCGACCGCCGTCGCCGTCAACTCGCAGATCCCGTTGCCGGACCATGGCGGCGGACCATGGCGTGACGGCGGCGGGCCCCGCGATCACGCCCGCGACAGCGCCTGCTTCTCGCGCCGGCGCTGCACGGACGAAGGAATGTTCATCGCCTCGCGGTATTTGGCGACCGTTCTCCGCGCGATGTCCACCCCTGCCTCACGCAAGAGTTTCACAAGCGTATCGTCGGAGAGCACGTCGTCGGGATCTTCCTTGTCGATCAGATCCTTGATCCGGTAGCGCACCGATTCGGAGGAATGCGCCTCGCCACCCTCGGCGGAGGCGATCGAGGACGTGAAGAAGTACTTGAACTCGAAGATGCCGCGCGTCGTCGCCATGTACTTGTTGGAGGTCACGCGCGACACGGTCGATTCGTGCATGCCGATCGCGTCGGCGATCATGCGCAGGTTCAAAGGCTTCAGGTGCCGGATGCCGTGAGCGAGGAAGCCGTCCTGCTGGCGCACGATCTCGCTCGCGACCTTCAGGATCGTCTTGGCGCGCTGATCGAGGCTCTTGACCAGCCAGTTGGCGGTCTGCAGGCACTCGCTCAGGTAGGCCTTGTCCTTGTCGTCCTTGGTCGTCTTGGAGACACGGGCGTAATAGGTCTGGTTGATCAGGACCTTGGGCAGCGTCTCGCTGTTGAGCTCGATCGCCCAGGAGCCGTCCGGACCGGGGCGGACGATGACGTCCGGCACCACCGGCTGGACCAGCGCGGTGCCGAAGGCATTGCCGGGCTTGGGGTTCAGCGCCTTGATCTCGGCGATCATGTCGGCGAGATCCTCGTCATCGACGCGCGCGAGCTTCTTCAGCTGCCCGAACTCGCGCCGCGCCAGCAGTTCGAGGTTCTCGACCAGCACCTGCATGGCGGGGTCGAAGCGGTCGCGCTCGACCAGCTGCAGCTTCAGGCATTCGGCGAGGTCGCGGGCGCAGACGCCGGCGGGGTCGAAGCGCTGGATCGAGGCCAGGACCTCGGCGACCAGATCGACGCCGCAGCCGAGCTTGTCGGCGACCGTCTCGAGGTCGGTGCGCAGGTAGCCGGCCTCGTCGACCGCGTCGATCAGGAACTGGCCGATCAGGCGCCGCATCGGGTCGGAAATCGCCAGCGCCAGCTGTTCGCCGAGATGGTCGCGCAGCGAGGTCTCGGCGGCGACGAAGGCTTCGAGATTGTAGTCGCCGTCGGCCGGGCCGCGGGCGGTGCCGGTCGCCCAGCTGTCGCCGGCGAGCCGGGACGGGTCGATCGCCTCGCCGTCGCCGCTGCGCGCCTCGTCGGGGAAGACGTTGGAGAGATCGGCGTCGAGCCGGTCGGACATGTCGCCGGCGCTGTCGAGGCGGGTTTCGAGCCAGTCGCCCTCGCGCGGCTCGCCGTCGCCCCCGGTCCGGACCCGTCATGGTCGGAACCGCCGAGATCGACCGTGTCGCCGCCGGCCTCGCCCGGACCGTCGGACGCGGTCGACGCGGGCGCCGGACGATCGAAGCCGTCGGGCTGCACCTCCACGACGGTGCGTTCCTCGCCATCGTCGCGGTCGAGCAGCGGATTGCGCTCGACCTCCGCGTCGACATAGGCGACCAGGTCAAGACTGCCGAGCTGGAGCAGCTTGATCGCCTGCATCAGCTGCGGCGTCATCACCAGCGACTGGCTCTGCTTCAGCTCCAGTTTGGTGGAAAGCGCCATCGTTCCTCGATCGACCTCGATACCGTCGCAAGCGCTCCACGACCAAGCTCGAGCGTTGGTCCGAAACTTGCCTTGTTCCGCCTCTCTATCGATATCCTACCGGAACCGGGTCATCAAAGACTAAATTGCTCACCGAGGTAGAGACGCCGCACATCGGGGTTCTCGACGATCTCGTGCGGCGCTCCCTCGGTCAGCACATGGCCGCCGGCAATGATGGTGGCGCGGTCGATCAGGCCGAGCGTTTCGCGGACATTGTGATCGGTGATCAGGACGCCGATGCCGCGCTGGGTCAGGTGACGCACCAGCGTCTGAATGTCGCCGACGGCGATCGGGTCGATACCGGCGAAGGGCTCGTCGAGCAGCATGAACGACGGCCGGCTGGCGAGCGCGCGGGCGATCTCGCAGCGGCGGCGTTCGCCGCCCGACAAGGCGATCGACGGCGTCGCGCGCAGATGATCGATGTGGAACTCGCCGAGCAACTGCTCGAGATCGGCGCGGCGCCGCTTCGGGTCGGGCTCGACCACCTCGAGCACCGCCATGATGTTCTGCTCGACGGTCAGGCCGCGGAAGATCGAGGCCTCCTGCGGCAGATAGCCGATGCCGAGCCGGGCGCGGCGGTACATCGGCAGGCCGGTGATGTCGTAGCCGTCGAGCAGGATCTGGCCGGCATCCGGGCGGATCAGGCCGGTGATCATGTAGAAGACGGTGGTCTTGCCGGCGCCGTTCGGACCGAGCAGGCCGACGGCCTCGCCGCGCCGGACATTGAGGCTGACGCTCTCGACCACGCGACGGCGCTTATAGCTTTTTGCGACCGCAGCGACGACGAGACCCTCGGCCGCGCCGGACGGCACGGATCCCGCCGGGGCGGCGGCCCCGGACCGTTGGTCCTGCGGTTGTCGTCCGGCCGGAGCCGGGCCTTTGGCGGGAGACTTCAAGCGGAACTCCGGCAATCGGAAGGGGGTGTCTTGCGCGCGAACCGTCGGAAGAGATCGGCGCCGGATGTCGGGCGGCTTCCAACCTCGATCCCGGCCGTCGCGGCACCAGGGCACCACATCGGACGAAGGGGGCTTTCCAGGCGATGCTATGGAGAAAAGCCGCGGGCGCGGCGGTGGCGCCCGCGATCGACGCCCGATCAGGGCGTCTTCGGCTTCGCCGGAGCGCTCGGCTCGAGCAGCATCTGCACGCGGCCGCCGGTCAGGCGATAGACGCCGGTGCGCAGGTCGACGTCGAGCTTCTCGCCGCGGCCGACGCTCTTGCCCTGCGCGAGCACGACGTTGCCGGTCAGCTGGGCGGTCTGCGAGCGCATGTCGAACCAGCCATGATCGCCGGTCGCGGTCTGGTCGCCCTGATTGATGACGACCTTGCCGTCGGCCTCGAAGCGGCGGATCTGCTGGGCTCCGGGCGAGCCGGCGGCGGCGACGCCCTTGCCCTCGTAGAAGATCTTCACCTTGACCGCCTTGAGGGTCGAGTCCTTCTGGCGCACCTGGACATTGCCGGTCAGCACGGCGGTCTGGTCGCGGTCCTGCACCTCGAAGGCGTCCGCCTCGACCTGGATCGGGTCGTTGGAATTGGCGCCGAAGCCGCGGAACGCGTCGGAGACGCCGGTGCCCTGCGCGAAGGCGGCGCCGCTTGCGAGCGCGCCGAGCGCAAGGGCCGAGCCCGCGGCGAGAACCATTTTACGGATCGTCATGCGTCTCATCTCCCGGCCTCGGCCGAATTCGAACGGAAGGCCGGCCCGCCGGCCGGTTCCCCCGGCTTCGCCGGGACCGGCAGCAGGTTCATGCGGACGCCGCCGGTGAAGCGGATCGCGTGACCCTCGTCGGTCACATCGACACCGCCCGCCTCGATCCGGCCGGCCGGTCCATCGATCGTCACCGGACGATCGCTGGTCATGCGGCCCGAGTCGAGATCGACATTCGCGAGCGCCCCCTCGATCCGATAGCCGTTCGAGGTCACGACGCTCAAGCCCTCATCGAGCACGAGCTTCTGTGTCGTGCCGTCGTAGCGGCCATGCTTGGCCTCGATCTTGGCCCAGGTCTGGTCGGGCATCTCGATGCGGCCGTCGATCTTCTCAAGGGTGACGACCTTCGGATTGTCGAGGCTCTGATAGGCGCGCGCGGCGGTCACGTCATAGGCGCGGTTCTTCGCGCGCCCCGACAGCCGCGGCTCGACCATGGTCAGGCCGTCCTTGGAGAACAGAACGCCCGGCATGTTGATGCCGGGCAGGAAGGATTTGAGCGCCACGATCGCGGCGACCATCAGCGCGATCGCCACGCCGGCGATCGGCAGCAGGATCTTGAGCAGGCGCACACGCCGGCTGTGGCGGCTCGCGGCATGGCGCGCGCGAACCTGGCCGCGCGCCGCGTCGGGCTGCGCGGGGACCATTCGAGAATCGAGGTCCATGTCGATGTCGGTCATTCCGCGTCCGCTCGGTTCGGGCCCCCACCCTTCCCTTCGGTTATGCCAATTCCACCGTGATCGCGCCTGTCGGAAGGGGTGCCTTCCCGGCGTCTGCGGCTCGGGGCCGATGTGGTCCCTCGCATTCTCCACACAAGCCCCGCATCGTCACGCGAGCCATGTGTCGACCGGAGAGCGGTGCCTCCGGCGGTCCTCGCCGTGCCGTCAGGAATGATCGAGCACGTCGTTTTCGGCGTAGCCGAGCAGGTCCAGCTTCGCCTTCGTCGGAAGATACTCGAAACAGGCCGCCGCCAGATCAGTGCGACCCTCACGTTCGAGCCAGAAATCGAGTTTTTCCTTGATCTGGTGCAGGTAGAGCACGTCCGAGGCGGCGTAGGCGAGCTGCGCCTCGGTCAGCTCGTCGGCGCCCCAGTCCGAGCTCTGCTGCTGCTTGGAGATCTCGACGCCGATGCAATCCTTGACCAAGTCCTTGAGTCCGTGTCGGTCCGTGTAGGTCCTGACCAGTTTCGAGGCGACCTTGGTGCAGTAGATCGGCGCCGTCGTGACTCCGAAGGTATGGAACAAAACGCCGATATCGAAGCGCGCATAGTGAAAGATCTTCACGATCGCGGGATCGGCGAGGAGCTTTTCGAGGTTCGGCGCCCGCTTCTGGCCGAGACCGATCTTGACGACATCCGCGCTGCCGTCGCCGGGCGAGAGCTGCACCACGCAGAGCCGGTCGCGATGGGGGTTGAGGCCCATCGTCTCGGTGTCGATCGCCACGGATGTCGTGTAGCGGGAAAGATCGGGCAGATCGCCGACGTGGTAGCGGATGGTCATCAACAACAGCCGTCAGATGCGGGGCGAAGGGGCGAGATCATGCGTGGACGGGCCCGACCTCGACACTCCAGGTGCCGGCGCGCCCGCGCGATCTCTCTACCACGCACGAGGAGGAATGACGATTCGGTGAAGATCGCGATCCGGGACTAAAATTGCAGCCCCGGATCGCGCCGGTGGTTCGACGGAACCACCGGCACTTGGATCGACCGCTCGCCGGTCACTCGCCGCTCTCGAGGCTGAACAGCTCGGCGTTCTCGTCGTAGGCGAAGAGCTCCGCATAGCGCGCCCAGGAGACGACCGTCGCCAGCGTCTCGTCGGCATAGTCCTCGGACATGTAGTCCTCGAGCTCGTTGCGGAAGCGTGCCGCCGGCGCCGAATGGGTCGGGCGCTCGTCGAGCACGCGCCGGATCAGGCCGACGATCGGCACGAAATTCAGGAGATGCTGCGCGAACAGCGTCTTGCGCGCGTCGGTGTCCAGATCGGCGAAGGTCCTGCCCGCCTCGGTCAGCACCAGATCGCCTTCCTCGACCACCGCGAAACGCAGGAGCTGCAGCGCCTCGGCGAGGTGGAACAGCTCGTCCGATTCCATCTGCAGCCGATCCGCCAGCACGGGCAGGTCGGCGCGGCCGCGGAACGGATCGGTCGCGACCGCCTCGATCAGGCCGGACATGACGTTGGTCGAGACATGGTTCAGCACCATGCCGACGCCCGAGCCGGGAATGCCCTCGGCGGCGAGCGACTTCGGCTCGGCGCGCTGGGTCATCCGCGCGTAGATGCTGTCGACCAGCGCGCGGAAGCGCGGGTCGAGGCGGTTGCGCGGATGCGGCAGTTCGACCTTGATCTCGGCGGCGATCCGGCCCGGGTTCGACGAGAACACCAGGATGCGGTCGCACATCAGCACCGCCTCCTCGATGTTGTGGGTGACGATCAGCACCGACTTCATCGGCAGCCGGCCTTCAGTCCACAGATCGATGATGTCGGTGCGCAGCGTCTCGGCGGTCAGCACGTCGAGCGCCGAGAACGGCTCGTCCATCAGCATCAGGTCCGGGTGGACGACGAGCGCCCGCGCGAAACCGACGCGCTGGCGCATGCCGCCGGACAGCTCCTTCGGGTAGGCGTTCTCGAAGCCGCCGAGACCGATCAGGTCGATGGCGGCTTCCGCGCGGGCCTCGCGGGTGACCGCATCGACGCCGAGCGCCTCGAGGCCGAGCTCGACGTTCTGCTGCACGGTGAGCCAGGGGAACAGCGCGAAGGACTGGAACACCATCGCGACGCCCTTGGGCGGGCCGGCGATGGTCTCGCCGCGGCACAGCGCATCGCCGGTCGAGGGCTTCGACAGGCCGGCGATGATCCGGAGCAGCGTCGACTTGCCCGAGCCGGAACGGCCGAGCAGGCCGACGATCTCACCGGGGCGGATGGTCAGATCGACGTGGTCGAGGACCAGCAGATCCTCGCCGTTCGCCTTCGGGAACGAGCGGCTGACGTTCCGGATGTCGATCAGGGGCGTGACGTTCGAGACGTGATCGAGGTTTGCCATGATTTTCTACTCCGGAGCTCAGCCGAGACGCAGGCGGGTTTCGCCGAAGGCGTAGAGCGGCCGCCACAGCAGCCGGTTGAACAGGGTCACGAAGATCGACATCACCGCGATGCCGAGAACCACACGGGGGAAGTCGCCCGCCTCGGTCGCCTGGGCGATGTAGGAGCCGAGCCCGGTCGCGGTCAGCTTGGTGTCGCCCCAGCTGGCGACCTCGGCCACGATCGAGGCGTTCCAGGAGCCGCCGGAGGCGGTGATCGCGCCGGTGACGTAGTAGGGGAAGATCCCCGGCAGGATGACGTTCTTCCACCAGCGCCAGCCGGTCAGGTGGAAGCTCTGCGCTGCTTCCTTGAGGTCCGACGGGAAGGCCGTGGTGCCGGCGATGACGTTGAACAGGATGTACCACTGCGTGCCGAGGATCATCAGCGGGCTCAGCCAGACGTCGGCGGAGAGCTTGAAGTGGACGATCAGCACGACGGCGACGGGGAAGGCGATGTTGGCCGGGAACGCCGCCAGGAACTGCGCCAGCGGCTGGACCTTCTCGGCGATCTTGGGCCGGAGGCCGACCCAGACGCCGATCGGCACCCAGACGACGGTCGCCAGCGCCATCAGCACCACGACGCGCACCAGCGTGATGAAGCCCTTGCCGACCGCCTCCGCGACATCGGCGAGGCCGAGCGAGGCACCGACGAAGACATAGACTTCCCAGGCGACCCAGGCCGTGCCGAGACCGACGATCACCAGCCAGAGCGTATCAACGATCCGGCCGGGGATCGGTAAGCCGCGGCCGAACGACGGCAGGCCGAAGGAGGGCAGCCGCAAGCCGGCGACGCGGCCGAACTGGCCGGCGATGGCGCCCGAGACCGCGCGCAGCGCGCGGGTGCGGCGGAACAGGTCGAGCAGCCAGGAGGTCGGCTGGTCGGCCGAGGCCGTCTGTTCGAAGCGGAACTTGTCGGCCCAGGCGACGATCGGCCGGAACAGCAGCTGGTCGTAGGCGACGATGATCACCAGCATGGTCAGGACCGCGAGGCCGACCGCGCCGAGGTTCTGCTCCTTGATCGCCAGCGCCACCCAGGAGCCGATGCCCGGCAGGGTGACGGTCGTGTCGCCGACCGTGATCGCCTCGGAGGCGACCACGAAGAACCAGCCGCCGGACATGGACATCATCGTGTTCCAGACCAGGCCCGGCATGGCGAAGGGCACGTCGAGCGTCCAGAACCGCTGCCAGGTCGACAGGTGGAAGCTCTGCGAGGCCTCCTCGAGATCCTTCGGCACGCTCCGGAGCGACTGGTACATGGAGAAGGTCATGTTCCAGGCCTGGCTGGTGAAGATCGCGAACACGCTCGCGAGCTCGGCACCGAGGATCTGGCCGGGGAACAGGCCCATGAAGAACACGACCGTGAAGGTGAGGAAGCCGAGGATCGGCACCGACTGCAGCACGTCGAGGATCGGGATCAGCACGATCTCGGCCTTGCGGCTCTTCGCGGCGAGCGTCGCGTAGACGAAGGTGAAGATCAGCGACCAGACGATCGCCATCAGCATGCGCAGCGTCGTGCGCAGCGCATATTCGGGCAGATGCCAGGGATCGAGCGTCATCGGCGCGACGTCGAGCACCGTCAGCGGCTGCGCGGTGGCACGCGCGCCATAGGCGATCAGCACCATCACGCCGATGACGAGCAAGAGCGCGGCGACGTCGAAAACGTTGGGAAGATAGGAGCGGCCGACGCCCGCGGGGGCGACCCGGTGAAAGACCATCGTGATGAACCTCGTCGCTGGAGGCGAATGACGGAAAGCTTGCAGAATCGTCCGGTCAGCCGGCTCAACTTCGGGCAAGATTCCGCAAGTTCATCGACGTCAGATGACAATGGTCTGCGGAAAGACGGGGGCGCGCGACATCAGCGGCAGGGGTAACCGCGGCGGCGCTCGCGGCAACGCGGCCGCGCATCAGGAAAACCTGAGGGCAAAAGGTCATGGCTCGTCTCCAATGCCGCGCGCGCGGCCGGACGAGCCTCAATAAGGCTCAGCGGACCGCAGGACGTGCGACTGACGGGGTAGGTCGACTGTAGGTGTCCATGGGTGCTTGACTTTTAGGCCCGGCGGGATGTTTCCCGAGCCGGAGCGTGGCCGTCATGATCTCGATTTCCGTCATTGTCAACACCGGGTTGAATGCCGGCGAATACATGACGGATTTGTCAAGTTACTTGAGTGACGCGTCTGTCAGGAAAGGGAAGCGCAGCCGCGCACCGGCGATCGCCTGCGAAGACGAACATGCGATAAACCCGGGCGTCAGACGCCGGACGATCGAGCACGCGAGATCCTGGAAGCGAAGGCGACGCGCCCGGGCGGAGAGCGCGAACTCATGATGTCACGAAGAAGCGCATTTCACGCTCTCGGTCTTCGTTCGATCACACATCTCTGAAGAAGAGATGGTGCCCAGGAAAGGACTCGAACCTTCACGGCTTGCACCACTGGTACCTGAAACCAGCGCGTCTACCAATTCCGCCACCTGGGCAACGGCGGCGACGGATAGGGGGTCCGGCGGGGGTTGTCAAGCGGCATCGTGCCGGGGCGTCGAATTCGTCTCGTTCATCCACAGGCGCCGATCTTTCGAAGCCGGCGTCCCTTTCGGCCGTGGGGTTCGGCGCCCCGCTCGTCCCATATCGGGAACCAGACGAAGGGGCGGACGACGCGAAGGCCGAAACCCTCCGGCTTCGTCCGCCCTTCACAAGCGGCGCGTCGGCGGCTATGCAACGTCAAGCCATTCCGCGACTGCGAAGGATCGCCCATGCCCGCTCCCCTCAACGGCAAACTGGTCACGGTTTTCGGCGGCTCCGGCTTCGTCGGCCGCTATGTCGTTCGCGCGCTCGCCGCGCGCGGCTACCGGGTGCGCGCCGCCTGCCGCCGGCCCGACCTCGCCGGCCAGCTGCAGCCCTACGGCGTCGTCGGGCAGATCATGCCCGTGCAGGCCAATCTGAGGCCGAAATACCGCTGGTCGGTCGAGCGCGCCGTCGAGGGCGCGGATGCGGTGGTGAACTGCGTCGGCATTCTCGCCGAGAGCGGCCGGCAGACCTTCGATCAGGTGCAGGCGCGCGGCGCGGCCGTCGTGGCGGAGGCCGCCAAGGCCGCCGGCGTCGAACGATTCGTGCAGGTCTCGGCGATCGGCGCCGATCCGGCCTCCGCCTCGGTCTACGCCCGTACCAAGGCCGCCGGCGAGGCCGCCGTGCTCGCCGCCTATCCGGACGCGACCATCGTGCGGCCGTCGGTGATGTTCGGCCAGGACGACGACTTCTTCAACAAGTTCGCCGATCTCGCCCGCATGCTGCCGGTCCTGCCGCTGATCGGCGGCGGACATACGAAGTTCCAGCCGGCCTATGTGGTCGACGTCGCCGAGGTGATCGCACGCGCCGTCGACGGCACGATCGCCGCCGGCATCTACGAGCTCGGCGGGCCGGAAGTGAAGACCTTCCGCGAGTGCCTCGAACTCGTGCTCGCGCAGACCCACCGCTCGCGGCCCTTCGTCGAGATCCCGTTCGGCATCGCGCGGCTGCAGGCGAAGCTGCTGCAGATGCTGCCGGGCAAGCTCCTGACCGAGGATCAGGTCGAGCTCCTGAAGCACGACAACGTCGTCTCGGCGGAAGCGACCGCGAGCGGGCGCACGCTCGAGGGTATCGGTATCCGTCCGGCGACGCTCGAGGCGATCCTGCCGAGCTACCTGTGGCGGTTCCGCCCGGCCGGTCAGTTCGACCGCAAGCCGGCCTGAACGCGGCGCGAAACGGCTTTCCACCGCACAACTGCGTGATCGAGACGCCGGATCCACATGGGTCCGGCGTCTTCGTTTTGCGTGCCCGCAAGCGCCGAAACGGCAGGTCAGGCAAACGAATCGGGAAACGCCATTGCGTCCGCGACCGTCAATTCGGCGACGGAGCCGCGCAGTTTACCGTGTTCGTATACGGGTTGTTTGGCTTATCCGGTCAAACTATACCGATCCGCCAGCCGGCAGGGCTGTCCCGTCCCATGCCCGTCCGCCCGCGCTCCGTGGTCGCGGCCGACCCTGGATTTCCATGCTCAAGATCTTCCATCATCCGTTTTCGGCGAGCTCCCGTTTCGTGCGCCTGATGTGCGCGGAATACGGCGTGCAGGCCGAATACGTCGTCGAGCGACCCTGGGACCGGCGCCGCGAGTTCCTGATCATGAACCCGGCCGGTACACTGCCGGTGGTGGTCGAGAACGACGGCCCGCCGATCTGCGGCCCGATGGTGGCGATGGAGTACATCGACGAGACGCGCGGCTACGCCATGGGCGACCGCCGGCTGATGCCCAATCACGCCGAGACGCGCGCCGAGGTGCGGCGGCTGGTCGAGTGGTTCCTGCTCAAGTTCGAGGCCGAGGTCACCGGCTATCTGGTGCAGGAGAAGATCTACAAGCTCGAGATGCCGCGCGGGCTCGGCGGCGGCGAGCCCGATTCCACCGTGCTGCGCGCCGCGCGCTCGAACATCCGGCATCACCTGAAATACGTCGGCTATCTCGCCGCCACGCGCGACTGGCTCGCGGGCCCACGCATGACCTTCGCCGATCTCGCGGCCGCGGCGACGCTCTCCTGCGCCGACTATCTCGGCGAAGTGCCGTGGGACGACGACGATCACGCCCGGCACTGGTATGCGCGGATCAAGTCGCGACCGTCGTTCCGGCCGCTGCTTGCCGATCGCATCCTGGCGATGCCGCCGTCGTCGACCTACGCCGATCTCGATTTCTGAACCACGATCGCCGGTCGGGACGTTGCCGGGCGCTGCCATACGGCGCTGCCGCTTCCCTACGACGGTGAAACGCTCTAGACACGGTCACGCGGCCGTCATCGAGACGCGACCGCTCCCGATCGTGACCAGAAGCCGGAACCTTCAGCCCATGACGAACCCGTTCGTGATCGCCATCGACGGGCCCGCCGCCGCGGGCAAGGGCACGCTGGCGCTGCGGCTGGCCGACCACTACCACCTGCCGCATCTCGACACCGGGCTGCTCTATCGCGCCGTCGGCCGGATCATGGCCGAGCGCGGCTTCGATCTCGACGATGGCGAGCTCGCCGGCCAGATCGCCGCGGCGCTCGATCCGGACGATCTCAAGCACCCGAGCCTGCGCGGCCACGAGGCCGGCGAACACGCCTCGCGCGTCGCCGTGCATCCGCAGGTGCGTGCAGCGCTGATCGCGTTCCAGCGCGACTTCGCGGGCCGCGCGCCGGGCGCGGTGCTCGACGGTCGCGACATCGGCACCGCGATCTGCCCGCAGGCGCCGGTCAAGATCTACGTCACCGCCAGCCCCGAAGTGCGCGCCAGGCGCCGCACCGACGAACTCGCCGCCAAGGGCCGCGACGTCGATTACGAGCGGATCCTGGCCGAGATCCGCCAGCGCGACGAGCGCGATTCGGGCCGTTCGACCGCGCCGCTCAAGCCGGCCGAAGACGCCGTGATCCTCGATACGAGCGACCTCGATCGCGAAGGCGCGTTCACGGCGGCGATCGCGATCGTCGACGACAAGTGGCGCGCGCGCCGCGTCGGGTGACGCCCCATCTCGCGGGGACCTGTCGCGGACGCTGGACAAAGACCCTTGACCTGGAGTGCGCTCCAGCCGGTAGATGGGGTGTCGATCCCTGACGAAGGAGCGATCGACATGACCCGCAAGTCCGCATTTCCGCGCCAGAACGAAGTCCGCGCCGCCTTCCTGCCGCGAGGTGCCGCGCCATGATGATCGGCGATCTCGCGCGGGCGACCGGCCTCTCGGTCGATACGCTGCGCTGGTACGAGAAGATCGGGCTGATCCGGAAGCCGGCGCGCGACCGCGGTGGGCGGCGGGTCTACCCGGCCGACACGCTCGACTGGATCGCCTTTCTCGGCCGGCTGAAATCGACCGGCATGAGCATCGCCGAGATGCTCGATTATGCCCGCCTGCGCGAACAGGGGCCCGCCACCACGGCCGCCCGGCGCGTCATGCTCGAGCGTCACAGGATCCGCGTCCGCGACGACATCGCCGCGCTCACCGCGAGCCTCGGCGCGCTCGACGACAAGATCGAAACCTATCGCGCGATCGAAGCCGGCCTCGCCGCCGATCGCGACCCGGAGATCGCATCATGACACTCAACCATGCCGACCACGCCGCCGGCGCTTCCGACCGCAACCGCTACGACCGCGGCTTCGCCAAACTCGCCGAGATCGACGGCGAGGCCGGCCATCGCGTGATCGCCGCGCTCGCCGACATTGCGCCCGATTTCGCCGACCTGCTGATCGAGTTCCCGTTCGGCGACGTCTACAGCCGGCCGGGCCTCGACCTGCGCTCGCGCGAGATCGCCACCATCGCGGCGCTCGCCGCGCTCGGGACCGCGACGCCGCAGCTGAAGGTCCATATCGAGGCTTCGCTCAATGTCGGCGTCACGCCGGACGAGGTCGTCGAGGTGTTCATCCAGATGGCGGTCTATGCCGGCTTTCCGGCGGCGCTCAACGCGCTGTTCGCGGCCCGGGAGGTCTTCGCGGCACGCGGGGTGGCGCCGAGCCGGAGCCCGGAGCGCCCTGCGGCCTGAGGCGGGGGCTTGGCCCGAACACGCTAGAATGCGCCGGTTCCGGCCGGATTCCGCCTTGCCGGAACCGGCGCAAGCGTTTATATGCACGTGACTTTCGAGGGGACTTTCACCAGCGGTGGAAGTCTGGCCGCCAGCGACAGGCGAACGGGTCCAAGCCCCGCTCCCCCGTCGTTCGCGTCGGATCGCCTCTCGAAATCAGGAATCACGGCATTCGACCCGTTCGCCGCGCCGGCCCGAAGGCAAACGCCTTCGGTCGCTTCGTCCCATTCGGACGGATCGGGCGGCTCGGATGCCGATCGCAACCACGAACCCAAGCCGGCGCACCCGCCGATCCTTCGGCACCAGGAGTGTTAATGTCTCAACTGAACCCCACCCGCGAGGATTTCGCGGCCCTTCTCGAGCAGTCCTTCGCCGGCGCCGACCTCCATGAGGGCACCGTCGTCAAGGGCCGTGTCGTCGCCATCGAGAAGGATCTGGCGGTGATCGACGTCGGCCTGAAGGTCGAAGGTCGCGTCGCGCTCAAGGAATTCGGCGCCCAGGCCCGCGACGGCCAGCTCAACGTCGGTGACACCGTCGAGGTCTACCTCGACCGCGTCGAGAACGCTCTCGGCGAGGCTGTCATCTCCCGTGAGAAGGCCCGGCGCGAAGAGAGCTGGACCCGTCTGGAAGAGGCCTTCAACAAGAACGAGAAGGTCACCGGCATCATCTTCAACCAGGTCAAGGGCGGCTTCACGGTCGACCTCGACGGCGCCGTGGCGTTCCTGCCGCGGAGCCAGGTCGACATCCGCCCGGTGCGCGACGTCGGCCCGCTGATGCACGTGCCGCAGCCGTTCCAGATCCTCAAGATGGACAAGCGCCGCGGCAACATCGTCGTGTCGCGCCGGACCGTTCTCGAGGAGACCCGCGCGGAACAGCGTTCGGAGCTCGTCCAGAGCCTGCAGGAAGGCCAGATCGTCGACGGCGTGGTCAAGAACATCACCGACTACGGTGCGTTCGTGGACCTCGGCGGCATCGACGGCCTGCTGCACGTCACGGATATCGCGTGGCGCCGCATCAACCACCCGAGCGAGGTGCTCTCGATCGGCCAGACGGTGCGCGTGCAGATCATCCGCGTGAACCCGGAAACCCACCGCATCTCGCTCGGCATGAAGCAGCTCGAGGCGGATCCGTGGGACGGCATCGTCGCCAAGTATCCGGTCGGCGCCAAGTTCCAGGGCCGCGTCACCAACATCACCGACTACGGCGCGTTCGTCGAGCTGGAGCCGGGGATCGAGGGCCTCATCCACGTCTCCGAGATGTCGTGGACCAAGAAGAACGTCCACCCGGGCAAGATCGTCTCCACCTCCCAGGAGGTCGAGGTCATGGTGCTCGAGGTCGACCCGATCAAGCGCCGCATCTCGCTCGGTCTCAAGCAGACCCTGGCGAACCCGTGGGAGGTCTTCACCGAGAAGTACCCGCCGGGCACCGTCGTGGAAGGCGAGGTCAAGAACAAGACCGAGTTCGGTCTGTTCGTCGGCCTCGACGGCGACGTGGACGGCATGGTCCATCTCTCGGATCTCGACTGGAACCGTCCGGGCGAGCAGGTCATCGAGGAGTTCCGCCGCGGCGACAAGCTGAAGGCGGTGGTGCTCGATGTCGACGTCGAGAAGGAGCGCATCTCGCTCGGCGTCAAGCAGCTCGCCGGCGACCCCTTCGAGAAGGCGGGCGACATCCGTCGCGGCCAGATCGTCACCTGCGAGATCCTCGAGGTGAAGGAATCCGGTCTCGAGGTGAAGCTCGTCGACAGCGACCTGACCACCTTCATCAAGCGCGCCGAGCTCGCGCGTGAGCGTGGCGATCAGCGGCCGGAGCGCTTCGGCGTCGGCGAGCGGATCGACGCCCGCGTCATCCAGTTCGACCGCAAGACCCGCAAGGTCTCGGTGTCGATCAAGGCGCTGGAAGTGGCCGAGGAGAAGGAAGCGATCGCGCAGTTCGGCTCGTCCGACTCGGGCGCTTCGCTCGGCGACATCCTCGGCGCGGCCCTCAAGGCCCGTCAGGAAGACAAGTGATCCGTCCGCTCGGCATGCGCCGGGCGTGATACGGAACAGGAGACCCGCGCCGGGCGACCGGCGCGGGTTTTTTGTTGCCGACGATGCTGATTTGCCGACGATGAGCGACGGTCCCAGTGGAAACGACCGCGTTCGCCGTCCTGCCCGCATCGGGCGGGCGGACCTTCATCCGGAAGCCCGATCAACGCCGCAGCGGCGTCCGGCCGGAGCGGCAGCGCAGGTTCAGAACCCCGTCCTGGAGCGACGACACCATGGATCTCGATACGATCGCCTGGATCGCGACCGCCGCCTATGCGGTGCACATTCTGGAGGAATATACGTTCGATTGGCGCAACTGGGCGCGGTCGGTGATCCGATTGCCGGTCGAGTGGAGCGACTTCTACGTCACCAACGCGGTCGTGGTCGTGCTCGGCATCTGCCAGGCGATGCTGGCTCCGAAACTGCCGGTCGCACCGCTCATCTACGCGGCGCTGATGATCATCAACGCGACCTTCTTCCATGTCTTGCCGTTCCTGCGCGCCCGCGGACGCTTCTCGCCCGGACTGGTGACGGCACTCGTCCTGTTCTATCCGATCGGGATTGCGACCTTCGTCATCGCGGCGCCGGGCATCGGCACGGTCGTGGGCGCCGTCGTGGGCGGCGCCCTGCTGATGGCGGCGCCGGTCGTCATGCTGACTCAGAAGTCGAGACCCTACTTTCGCCAGGATCGGGCCTGAGCAAGGTCGAGCCTTTGCGAGCGACGGCCGCAAGTCCGTGCGCGGCCTTGCCCGTGACGGACGGCGCTGCTACGCCTCCACCATCGGCCGGGAGGACCACCCGAGGAGGACCGCATCCCATGTCGCTCGATCCGGATGTCATCGTCGATCGCCGCCGGCTGAAGCGGAAGATCGGCTTCTGGCGCATCATCGCCTTCGTTGCGGTCGCCGTCGCGCTGATCGTCGCGATCATGGCCGGCCGCGGCGTGCAGGATCTCGTCGACAAGAACCGGCCGCACATCGCCCGGATCACGATCCAGGGCTTCATCGCGCCGGACCGGAAGCTGACCGAGCTGATCGAGAAAGTGGCCAAGGACGATCACGTGAAGGGCGTCATCGTCGCGATCGACAGTCCCGGCGGCGCCACCACCGGCGGCGAGGCGATCTACGAGGCGCTGCGCAAGCTCTCGGCCGCCAAGCCGACCACCGCCTATGTGTCGAGCCTCGCGGCCTCGGCCGGCTACCTGATCGCGCTCGGCACCGACCATATCGTGGCGCGCCGCAACGCGATCACCGGCTCGATCGGCGTGCTCGTGCAGTGGGGCGACGTCTCCGCACTGCTCGACAAGGTCGGCGTCAAGTTCGAGGAAGTGAAGTCGACGCCGCTCAAGGCCGAGCCCAATCCGTTCAAGCCCGCCTCGCCGGAGGCCAAGGCCATGCTCGATCGCATGATCCGCGACAGCTACGAATGGTTCGTCGGCCTGGTCGCCGAACGCCGTGGCCTGACGCCCGAGCGGGCGCACGAGCTCGCCGACGGCCGGGTCGTGACCGGCCATCAGGCGGTCGACCTGAAGCTCGTCGACGCGATGGGCGGCGAGGAGACCGCCAAGACCTGGCTGGAATCCAAGGGGTTGCCCAAGGATCTGCCGGTCCATGACTGGAAGCCGCGGCGGTCCGACAGCGCGTGGCCGCTGGCCGAATCGGCCGCCGCCGCCGTGACCCGCGGCGTGCTCTCGGCGCTCGGCCTCGACGGGCTCGCGGCCGAAGCGGGCTCGCTTGACGGGCTCATGTCGGTTTGGCACCTTGGTCGCGCTGAAAATGCAAGGAATTCCGGGGGGATCGCGCAATGATCAAGTCCGAACTGGTCCAACGGTTGGCCGAGCGGAATCCGCACCTCTACCAGCGCGACGTCGAGCACATCGTCAATGCGGTGCTCGACGAGGTCACCGCAGCCCTGCAGCGCGGCGATCGGGTCGAACTGCGCGGCTTCGGTGCGTTCTCGGTCAAGAACCGGCCGGCGCGCACGGGTCGTAACCCGCGCACCGGCGACAAGGTCGCGGTGACCGAGAAATACGTGCCGTTCTTCAAGACCGGCAAGGAGATGCGCGAGCGTCTCAACGACGGCGTCGACCTCGGCGACTGAGCCGGGAGCCGCAGTCGACGATGGCGGTTCGATCCGCGGCGGGCCCCCTCGGCCGTCGCGGGATGATGGAATCGCTTGTTTTCTGATCGGATCGATCCGGTCCGCGGGTGCGGATGCCGGCATCGATGGCAAGGAGCGAAACCGGCATGTCGCGTCTCCTCTGGTGGATCGTCGGAGTCCCGGTGGGCATCGTGCTCGTCGCGCTGGCGGTGGCCAACCGCAAACCGGTCGTGGTGTCGCTCGATCCGTTCAATGCGGCGGCGCCCGCGCTGGCGCTTCCCGTGCCGCTGTTCCTGCTCGTGTTCGGCGCGCTGATCCTCGGCGTCGTGCTCGGCGGCGTCGCCGCCTGGGCCTCGCAGCGCGGCGCGCCGCGACCGGCGCCTGTTCCGGGCCGAGGCCTCGCGGCTGCGCGACGAGCGCGATCGTCTGCGCGCCGAGGCGGAGGCGCAGGCCGCCCGCGCGGTCGGCACCGGCCTCGCCCTGCCCGGTCCGCGCCGCGCCGCCTGATCCCCGGCGGCCGGGGCCGAGCCCCGCGCCTTCCTTCGGCCATTCGACCCGATCGTGGACACGGTTTCGACGCGCGGCGGGTGGCCATCGCCCCTCCCGTCGACAGGACGAATTCCCATGCGCAGCATTTCCGCTGAAGACATCGACCGCGTGCTCGATCGCGCGGCGCTGGTCGATACCCTGGCCGAGGCGTTCCGCTCCGAGGTGGTGACGCCGGTCCGGCATCATCATCCGATCGCGCGGGCCGGGGAACCGGAGGCGATGCTGCTGCTAATGCCGGCCTGGGACGCGACGGATCGCGAGATCCGCGCCGATGCGGTGATGGGCGTGAAGATCGTCTCGGTGGTGCCCGGCAACGCCGCGCGCGACGTCCCCAGCGTGGTCGGCGCCTACCTGCTGTTGTCGGGCGTCACCGGCGCGCCGCTCGCGATCCTCGACGGCACAAGGCTGACGCTCTGGCGCACCGCCGCGGCCTCCGCGCTCGCCGCGACGCATCTCGCCCGGCCCGATGCCTCGAAGCTGGTCGTGGTCGGCGCCGGCGCGCTCGCGCGGCATCTCGCCGAAGCGCATGCAAGCGCGCGGCCGATCCGCGACATCAAGATCTGGAACCGGTCCGGCGACAAGGCCGCCGCGATGGCGGCCGAACTCGCGGGCAAAGGCTATGCCGCGACCGCGACCGACGATCTCGAGGCGGCCGTGCGCGAGGCCGACATCATCACCGCCGCGACCATGTCCAAGACCCCGATCATCGAGGGCGCCTGGCTGAAGCCCGGCGCCCACGTCGATCTCGTCGGCGGCTTCACGCCGGAGATGCGCGAGGCCGACGACACGGCGGTGCGCGCGCGCGCGTCTTCGTCGACACCCGCGCCGGCGCGCTCAAGGAGGCCGGCGACGTGGTCGATCCGATCCGCCGCGGCGTGATCGCGGAGGGCGACATCGCGGGCGACCTGTTCGGCCTCTGCCGCGGCACCGAGCCGGGCCGCGGCTCGGCCGAGGAGATCACGCTGTTCAAGTCGGTCGGCACCGCGCTGGAGGATCTCGCGGCGGCGCGGCTCGTCTGGACCAAAACCGGCAGCTGACCGGCCGTCCAGTCGTACCGCATCGGCAGGCTCAGACCGAGGCGCCGAGTTCGAGATCCGTCCGGTGGCCCGGCTCGGTGGCGCGCGCCGGTTCGAAATCCTGCGGATCGGCAGTGACCGAGCTCGTATCGCCGGCCGGCGTCATCCAGCCGAGTGCCGCACCATTGCGGTCACGCACGATGGCGATGCGGCCGATGCCGGGCACGTCCCAGGGCGCGCGCAGGATCGCGCCGCCGGCGGTCGCAACCGCGGCGATCCGGGCATCGACGTCGTCGACGGCGATATACGGGAACCAGTGGTCCGGAATGCCTTCGAATTCGGCACCGCTCATCGTGAACAGGCCGGCGACCGGCCGGCCGTTGCATTTGGCGAGCCAGTAGATGCCGTCCGGCATCGACAGGGCTTCGAAGGACCAGCCGAGCGTCTCGGCGTAGAAGGCCCGGGCGCGATCAGCGTCGCGCGTATTGAGTTCGTTCCAGAAGAAGCAGCCGTGAGTCCACATCGGGCGCATCCCTTCACGCTCTGTTTCACGTGAATCCGAGCATTCCGGGCCGATGTGTCGAGGGCGTGGCGCGACTTGGGCCGGGCGACGGCGTGTCGGCTGCGCTCGCCGCGGTTTGGGCGGAGGTCTGAATCCGGATGCGGCTGCGGGGCCGAAAGCTCGGCGCCCGTCACTGCACCGCGAGCGGCGCCTGTGCCAGATAGAGGATCCGCTTCTGTTCGACGCGGCCGCGCGCGACGGAATCGAGGATCAGACCGCAGGCGGTGAACAGGAACGCGACCAGCATCAGGCCCATGGCGAGCACCGCGGTCGGCAGGCGCGGCACGAGACCGGTGTCGAGAAAGGTGCCGACGATCGGCGCGGCCAGGATCAGCGAGGCGAGGCCGAACAGGCCGGAGAGCAGGCCGAAGAAGGCCGCCGGCCGCGTCTCCTTCAAGAGCATCGCGATCATCATCAGGATGCGGAAGCCGTCCTTGAAGGTCGAGAGCTTCGAATGCGAGCCCTCCGGACGGCGCCCGTAGTCGAGTTCGATCTCGGCGACCGGCATCTTGAGCTGGCTCGCGTGCACGCTCATCTCGGTTTCGATCTCGAATCCGGTCGAGGTCGCGGGGAAGGATTTCGCGAAGCGCCGGGTGAAGGCGCGATAGCCGGAGAAGATGTCGGAGAAATCGTTGCCGAAGGCACGGGCGTAGAGGACGTTGAACACGCGGTTCCCGAAGGCGTGGCCCGAGCGGCCGGCGTCCTCGTGCACGCCGCGACGGGTGGCGACCACCATATCGGCCTGCTCGTCGATCAGGGTGCGGATCAGCCGCGGCGCCTCTGCGGCATCATAGGTGCCGTCCCCGTCGGCCATGACATAGATGTCGGCATCGACGTCGGCAAACATGCGGCGGACGACGTTGCCCTTGCCCTGGCGGCGTTCGCGCACGACACGAGCGCCGGCGCGCGCGGCGATGTCGGCGGTGCCGTCCTTCGAATTGTTGTCGAAGACCCAGATCGTCGCGCCGGGCAGCGCGGCGCGGAAGTCCGCGACCACGGCGGCGATGGTCGGCGCCTCGTTGTAGCAGGGGATCACCACCGCGACGGTGAGGCCTTCGAAGGGATCGAGCTGCGGCATCGGACGGGCTCCGGGTTATCCGGCCGCACGATGCCACGGCGGGGTTAAGGCCGGCCCAAGGAAGACGGTTTCGAAATCGTGTTCGAAAGCTCTAGAATCCGGAGATCGCCGCTCGGCGGTCGATTCGACGGCGTCAGAAGGACGGTGCGCGTGGGAACGGCTCGAAAGAGGCTTTCGGCAGGTAAGGCCTTGGCAGTCGCTCTGGTCGGCGGCCTCGTTACGGCAGCATGGTCCGGCGCAGTGCGCGCCCAATCGACCGAGGAGCAGGGCCGCGGCGAAATCGCGGCGGCGCGCGCGGCGCTGCCGGCGGATGCGGCGAAGGTCCTGTTCGGCTCGGCCGCCGCGCCTGCGCCGCTCGCGGCGCGCTCGATCGGCTCGTTCGCGCGCGGCTGCCTCGCCGGCGCGGTGGCGCTGCCGGTGGATGGGCCGGCCTGGCAGGTCATGCGGCTGTCGCGCAATCGCAACTGGGGCCACCCGGCGCTGATCGGCTTCCTCGAGCAATTCGCCGTGCGCGCGAAGGCGCTCGGCTGGAACGGGCTGATGGTCGGAGACATGTCGCAGCCGCGCGGCGGGCCGATGCTGACCGGCCACGCCAGCCACCAGATCGGGCTCGACGCCGACATCTGGTTCATGGCCATGCCGGTGCGCTCGCTTTCGCCGCAGGAGCGCGAGACGGTCAGCGCCGTGTCGATGCTGAAGGAGGGCGTGCGCGAGGTCGATCCGAAGCGCTTCACGCCCTTGCATCTGGCGCTGGTGCGGGCGGCCGCGACCGACCCTAAGGTCGGTCGCATCTTCGTGCATCCCGCGATCAAGAAGGCGATGTGCGACGGCGCGGGCGCCGATCGCGACTGGCTCGCCAAGGTGCGGCCCTGGTACGGCCACCACTATCACTTCCATGTCCGGCTCGCCTGTCCGGCCGGCCTGCACGACTGCAAGGATCAGGATCCGCCGCCGAAAGGCGACGGCTGCGGCGCCGATCTCGCCTGGTGGCTCGGCCCCGAGCCGTGGAAGCCGGAGCCGCCGCAGCCGCCGAAACCACCGCTGAAGCTCGCGGACCTGCCGCCGGCATGCTCGGAGGTGCTGGTCGCGAAGTGACGCCTCCCGCGGCAGCGGCGATCAGTGACCGTCGCCCGCCGCGCCGTGTCCGGTTGCCGCGCCGTGCGAGATGCGGTCCATCAGCGCCAGCGCGACGCCCGAAAACACGAAGACGATGTGGATGCCGACCATCCACATGATGTCGCGGTCGCTGTATTTCGCCAGCCCCATGAACACCTTGAGCAGGTGGATGCCCGAGATCGCGACGATCGAGGCGATCAGCTTCAGCTTCAGGGCGGAGAAGTCGACCTCGCCCTGCCAGTCCGGCCGGTCCTCGTGGCCGTCGAGATCCATCTTGGAGACGAAGTTCTCGTAGCCGGAGAAGATCACGATCAGGATCAGGTTGCCGGCGAGCGAGAGGTCGACCAGCGACAGCGCCGCCAGCACCGCGTCGATCTCGGTGATCGAGCCGATGTGGGTCACCGTGTGCCACAGTTCCTCGAGGAACTTGATGAGCAGGATCACCAGCGAGCCGACCAGGCCGATATAGAACGGTGCCATGAGCCAGCGGCTGGCGAACAGGCCGCGTTCGATATGCTTTTCGATCATGAGGAATCCCCGCTCGGCTGACGTGAAGCTGACCGCATGTAATGCAGCCGGCCGCCGCGGCCAAGCCCCGGACAGCCGCGCCGACGCGGCCGCGACAACCGGTCAGGGGTGGGCCGGACAGCGTCGAGCGTCGCGGCCGGCGGTCTCAGATGTCGAGGGTCCTGGCGAAGACCTTGGTGCGTTCGCCATAGAGCTCCTCGCCCAGTTCGACGGCCTTCTTGCGCAGCTTGCGGCGGCGGCGACGCACCAGCTCGAGCAGCAGATCGGTGCCGGCCTCGCCGCCGGCAGCGGCGGTGTCGCGCTCCAGGCGATCCTTGAGGATCGCGAGGTCGTGCTCGCGGCCGAGCATCTCGCCGAGCCGGTCGAGATCGTCGAGCGTCGCCTTGGTGGCGATCGGCATGCGGCCTTCCAGGATCGCGGTCAGATGCCAGCGGTGCTTCACGTGCTTGCGCCAGTCGTGCATGACCTGCGCCTTGGCGCCGTCGTCGACCGCGCGCCAATGCTCGCGTCCGGCCCGGTAGGCTTCCACCAGCGCCGTCCTCAAATGCCGCTCGCCGTCGAAATGCGCCGGCAACGACGCGACGTCGGCTTCGAGCACGCGCATGCGCGCGGCGATATCGTCGAGCGCCACGGTCGTGGCATGCGCCATGTCCGCCTCGATCTCCAGCCGATCGATCAGCCGGTTGGCGGCGATCAGCGCCTCGCCCTCGGCATCCTTGGCGAGCCGGCGGGCGGTCGCCAGCATCACATCGGCGTCGCGCGCGCCGGCGAGCAGGCGGGCGGTGTCGCGCGCCCGCTTCAGGCGCTGATCGTGGTCGGCGCCGGCCACCGGTTCGAGCGCGGCAAGCAGGCTGCGCACGCGCTTCAGCCGACGGCGGACCGCATGGACCACCGAACCGCGATCCCCCGGGGCAGCGAGCGCCGCCCTGAGCGACACGATGTCCTGCAGCAGGATCCGCTTCAGACCGACGTCGGCGTCCTCGCCCGGCATGAGCCGGAACTCGGGTTCGGGGAGGAGCGCCGTCATCGTCATCGATCGTTTCAGCCTGCGGTCATCCGGCCGCGACGCCGGTCGGCAGCGGGCAGGAGACGCCCGTGCCGCCCAGGCCGCAATAGCCGTTCGGGTTCTTGGCGAGGTACTGCTGGTGCAGGCCCTCGGCGAAATAGAACGGCGGTTCCGCCGCGATCTCGGTGGTGATGTCGCCGAGGCCGCGCGCCTTCAGCGCCGCCTGATAGGCATCGCGGGACGCGGCCGCAATCTCGGCCTGTTCCGGGGTCGTGGTGTAGATCGCCGACCGGTACTGGGTGCCGACGTCGTTGCCTTGGCGATAGCCCTGGGTCGGGTCGTGGCTCTCCCAGAAGGTCTTCAGGATTTCGGCGTAGGAGATCTTCGCCGGGTCGAACACGACCAGCACGGCCTCGGTGTGGCCGGTCATGCCCGTGCAGACCTCCTGATAGGTGGCGTTCGGCGTGACGCCGCCGGCGTAGCCGACCGCGGTGACCCAGACCGCATCGCCGATCTGCCAGAACTTGCGCTCCGCGCCCCAGAAGCAGCCGAGACCGAGAATGGCGCGCTCGAAGCCGTCCGGATACGGACCCTTCAGCGCATGGCTGTTGACGAAGTGATGCGAGGCGGTCGGAAGCGGCTCGGACCGGCCGGGCAGGGCGTCCGCGGGGCCGGGCAGGTTCAGCTTCTTCTTGAAGACGTCGATCAGATACATGGTTTCGGTCCTCCGCGTCGCAGCATAGCACGCAGCATCGAAACGCCGGGCCCGAATGGCCCGGATCCCCGCGCGGCGCGAAGTGGCCGCGACGGTAGTCCGCCGGCTGCGACGGTTTTGTGAAATCGTGTCATGAAGCGCCGGACTTGGCACCGGCGCTTGTTGGTCTCGGACGAGGTCTGTTCTGTTACACGGCCGGCCAGGCCGCGCTGCCCGGCGGCTCACGCCTCGTAGGCAACGTCCTCGCGCCGGCGGCGACGCAGGCTGCCGAGCCAGACGAACACAGCCCCGATCGCCACCAAGAGCGCCCAGCTCGGCAGGGCCAGCGCGGCCTGCGCGAGCGGATCCCAGGCGAAGGCGCCGAGATGCTTCTGGACCCAGCTCTGGGCCGCGGCGAGCGTGCCGGGGGAGAGGTCGAACCAGAGCTTCGCCGCTGGCGTCAGCACGAGCCGACCGGCCGCGATGCTCTTCATGCCGTCGACGACCACCGCGACGATGGCGCCCGCCATGAACCACAGACCGATCGCGCGTACGAGGAAGCTCAGCATCGAAAACCCGGGGCCGCGGCGCCGCGATCGGCCCGCAGGCGCAAGAGATAAGCACTCGGCCGCCGCTTCGCAACGGCGGACGGTTTTCGGCACTGATCGGAGGGCCGAATCGTCGCGTATCCGGCCTTCCCGAAGGTGTGTTTCGGAAAGCCGATTCTTGAACCGGTTCGAGGCGCGACTTAACGCCTCGGTCGTGTTAATGCGACCGGGATCGTACCCGGCGGCAGATCTGAAATGTCGGGGAGGGGAGCCGAGCGATGAGCAACGAGACCGAGGACAAGGGCGCCGGAACGACGGCCGCAGAGACCAAGGCGCCGATCCGCGACGAACTGGCCGAGGCCGCGCTGTTCTACCATCGCCAGCCGCGCGCCGGAAAACTCGAGATCCAGGCGACCAAGCCGCTCGGCAACCAGCGCGACCTCGCGCTCGCCTATTCGCCCGGCGTCGCGGCGCCCTGCCTCGAGATCCACCGCGACCCCTCGACCGTCGCCGACTTCACCGCGCGCGCCAACCTCGTCGCGGTCGTCTCGAACGGCACCGCCGTGCTCGGCCTCGGCAATATCGGACCGCTCGCCTCCAAGCCGGTCATGGAAGGCAAGGCGGTCCTGTTCAAGAAATTCGCCGGCATCGACGTGTTCGACATCGAGATCGACGCGACCGAGCCCGACCGCGTGGTCGACGTCGTCGCGGCGCTGGAGCCGACCTTCGGCGGCATCAATCTGGAAGACATCAAGGCGCCGGAGTGCTTCGAGATCGAAGCGCGGCTGCGCGACCGGATGAAGATCCCGGTGTTCCACGACGACCAGCACGGCACCGCGATCATCGTCGGGGCAGCGGTGGTCAACGCGCTCGAGCTCTCCGGCAAGACGCTCTCCGAGGTCAAGATCGTCGCCTCCGGCGCCGGCGCGGCCGCGCTCGCCTGCCTCAACATCCTCTGTTCGCTCGGCGCCCGGCGCGAGAACATCTGGGTCACCGACATCGAAGGCGTCGTCTATCAGGGCCGCACCGCGCTGATGGACCAGTGGAAGGCGGTCTACGCGCAACCGACGGACGCGCGGACGCTCGCCGAGGTGATCCACGACGCCGACGTGTTCCTCGGCCTGTCGGCCGCTGGCGTCTTGAAGCCGGAACTCGTCGCCAAGATGGGGCCGAAGCCGCTGATCCTGGCGCTCGCCAACCCGACGCCGGAGATCATGCCGGAGGTCGCCCGCGCGATCCGCCCCGATGCGATGATCTGCACCGGCCGGTCGGATTTTCCGAACCAGGTCAACAACGTCCTCTGCTTCCCCTACATCTTCCGCGGCGCGCTCGACGTCGGTGCGACGACGATCAACGAGGACATGAAGGCCGCGGCGGTCCGTGCCATCGCCGATCTCGCCCGCGAAGAGCCCTCGGATGTCGCGGCGCGCGCCTATGGCGGCGTCACCCACACGTTCGGGCCGAACTACCTGATCCCGTCGCCGTTCGATCAGCGCCTGATCCTGCGCATCGCACCGGCGGTCGCCAAGGCGGCGATGGCGACCGGCGTCGCGACCCGGCCGATCGCCGACTTCGATGCCTATCTCGACCGGCTCAACCGCTTCGTGTTCCGTTCGGGCCTGGTCATGAAGCCGATGACCGCGGCGGCGAAGGCGGCCGCGGTCAAGGCGCGCGTGATCTATGCCGACGGCGAGGACGAGCGCGTGCTGCGTGCCGCGCAGGTGCTGATCGAGGACGGCATCGCCGAACCGATCCTGATCGGCCGGCCCTCGGTGATCGAGACGCGCTGCGAGCGCTACGGCCTGCGCATCCGGCCGAACCGCGACCTCGTCGTGGTCGATCCGAACTCGGATCCGCGCTTCAAGGACTATTCCGACCTCTATTTCTCGAAGGTCGGCCGCGCTGGCGTGAACCCCGAGGCGGCGAAAACGATCGTGCGCACCAGCGCCTCGGTAATCGCCGCGCTGGCGGTCGAGCGCGGCGATGCCGATGCGATGATCTGCGGCCTCGACGGCCGGTTCGAGCGCCACCGCAAGACGATTGCCGACGTGATCGGCTCGAACAGCTCCGACGGCGACTTCTCGACGCTGAGCCTGCTCATCAACGCCCGCGGCGCCTACTTCCTGACCGACACCTACGTGACCGACGACCCGTCGGCCGAGGAGATCGCCGAGGCGACGATCCTGGCGGCCAACCATATCCGCCGCTTCGGCCTGGAACCGAAGGCGGCGCTGGTGTCGGCGTCGAATTTCGGCTCCCGTGACATCCCCTCGGCGCGCAAGATGCGGCGGGCGCTGGAGATCATCAACACCTTCGCGCCGGACCTGGACGTCGACGGCGAGATGCACGGCGATGCGGCGCTGTCGCCGGAGATCCGGGCCCGGGTGATGCCGAATTCGACGCTGAAGGGCGAGGCGAACCTCCTGGTGTTCCCCTCGCTCGATTCCGCCAACATCGCGCTCAACCTCCTGAAGGCGATGACCGACGCGTTGCATGTCGGGCCGATCCTGCTCGGCCCGAAGAAGCCGGCGCATGTGCTGACCCCCTCGGTCACCTCGCGCGGCGTGGTCAACCTGTCGACGCTGGCGGCGGTCGAGGCGGTCGGGCCGAAGTGAGGGCGGGGCGGGAGGCCCAACGTCTAATCGCGGGACGGGTCGACCGCTGCGCATGAGGCGAGCGTGAAGCGCGTCCAAACCGTATCCTCCGTCTTTGCCGAGCTCGACCCGGCAATCCAAAGCGACAAGCCGCGCCACGGGTGCTTTGCAATCCGCTGAAGCGCCGGTTTTCTGGATGCCCGGGTCGAGCCCGGGCATGACAAAGCGCCGGCTGGCAGAGATGGCGAAGCGCCTCAGGCTCCCCCTTGCCGGCCTCAAAAAATAAACGTACGATCGTTTGAATAACGAACGTATGGAAACGCCATGGCGATCATCGAGGACGGGATCGACCGCCGGTCGGAGACTTTTCGCGCCAATTTCGATGCGCTCGACGCCCAGACCCGCGCGTTGCGCTCGGTCGTCGATCGCATCGCGCTCGGCGGCGGGGAGGCGGCGCGTGCGAAACATGTCGCGCGCGGTAAGCTGCTGCCACGCGACCGGATCCGGATGCTGCTCGATACCGGCTCGCCGTTCCTCGAGCTGTCGCAACTGGCGGCCCACGGGCTCTACGGCGACGAGGTGCCGGCGGCCGGCATCATAACCGGCATCGGCCGGGTTTCGGGCCGCGAATGCATGATCGTCGCCAACGATGCGACGGTGAAGGGCGGCACGTATTTCCCGGTCACGGTGAAGAAGCACCTGCGCGCCCAGCGGATCGCGGAAGAAAACCATCTGCCTTGCGTCTATCTGGTCGATTCCGGCGGTGCCAACCTGCCGAACCAGGACGAGGTGTTTCCCGATCGTGAGCATTTCGGCCGGATCTTCTTCAACCAGGCCAATATGTCCGCCGCCGGCATCCCCCAGATCGCCGTGGTGATGGGCTCGTGCACGGCCGGCGGCGCCTATGTGCCGGCCATGGCCGACCAGTCGATCATGGTGCGCGAACAGGCGACGATCTTCCTCGGCGGTCCGCCGCTGGTGAAGGCCGCGACCGGCGAGATCGTCTCGGCCGAGGATCTCGGCGGCGCCGACGTGCATACGCGCATCTCCGGCGTCGCCGACCATATGGCCGAGGACGACGCCCATGCGCTCGGGCTGGCACGGTCGATCGTCAGGGGCCTCAACAGCCGCAAGCACGCCGGATGGGACATCGCGCGCCCGCGCGATCCGGTGCTCGATCCGGCCGATCTCTATGGCGTGGTGTCCGCCGACCCGAAGAAGCCGTTCGATGTGCGCCAGATCATCGGCCGGATCGTCGATGCTTCCGAGTTCGACGAGTTCAAGCCGCTCTATGGCACGACGCTCGTCACCGGCTTTGCGCGGATCTGGGGCTATCCGGTCGGCATCGTCGCCAACAACGGCATCCTGTTCTCGGAATCGGCGCTGAAGGGCGCGCATTTCGTCGAGTTGTGCAGCCAGCGCGGCATTCCGCTGGTGTTCCTGCAGAACATCACCGGCTTCATGGTCGGCCGCAAATACGAGGCCGGCGGCATCGCCAAGGACGGCGCCAAGCTCGTGACCGCGGTCGCCTGCGCCGCCGTGCCGAAGTTCACGGTCGTCATCGGCAATTCCTTCGGCGCCGGCAATTACGGCATGTGCGGCCGTGCCTACGATCCGCGCTTCCTGTGGATGTGGCCGAACGCGCGCATCTCGGTGATGGGCGGCGAGCAGGCGGCGAACGTGCTGGCGCAGGTCCGCCGCGACGGCATCGAGGCCAAGGGCGGCAGCTGGGATCCGCAAGAGGAGGAGCGTTTCAAGGCGCCGATCCGGGCGCAGTACGAGGAGCAGGGCCATGCCTACTATTCCTCCGCGCGGCTCTGGGACGACGGCATCATCGATCCGGTCGACACACGCATGGTTCTCGGCCTGGGTCTCTCGGCCACGCTCAACGCGCCGCCGCGCGAAACGCGCTTCGGCGTGTTCCGGATGTGAGGGAGGCACCGATGACGACGTCCTCGATCCGGCCGCTCCGAACCGTCCTCGTCGCCAACCGCGGCGAGATCGCCGTCCGCGTGATGCGGACCGCGCGGACCATGGGCCTCCGTACCGTCGCGGTCCATTCCGAGGCGGACCGCGACGCGCTGCATGTGCGCACCGCCGATACCGCCGTGCTGATCGGCCCGGCAGCGGCACGTGAGAGCTATCTGAACGTCGCCGCTATTCTGGAGGCGGCTCGTGCGACGGGCGCGGATGCGATCCATCCTGGTTACGGCTTCCTGTCGGAGAATGCCGATTTCGCCGAGGCGGTCGCCGCAAGCGGGCTCATTTTCATCGGCCCGCCCGCGCAAGCGATCCGCGCCATGGGGTCGAAATCGGCCGCCAAGGCGCTGATGGAAAAGGCGGGCGTGCCGCTGGTGCCCGGCTATCACGGCGCCGATCAGGATCCGGGCCTGCTGGCGCGCGAGGCGGATCGGATCGGCTATCCGGTGCTGATCAAGGCCTCGGCCGGCGGCGGCGGCAAGGGCATGAAGGTGGTCGAACGCGCGAGCGACTTCGCCGAAGCGCTGGCTTCGGCACAGCGCGAGGCGAAGAACGCCTTCGGCGACGACCGCGTGCTCATCGAGAAGTACCTGACCCGCCCGCGCCATATCGAGATCCAGGTCTTCGCCGACGGCCACGGCAACGCCGTATCGCTGTTCGAGCGCGACTGCTCGATCCAGCGCCGGCACCAGAAGGTGCTCGAGGAAGCGCCCGCGCCCGGCCTGACGGCCGAGAAGCGCGCCGCCATGGGCCGCGCGGCGGTCGAGGCGGCGAAGGCGGTCGGCTATTTCGGCGCCGGCACGGTCGAATTCATCGCCGAGGGCGACGGCTTCTACTTCATGGAAATGAACACGCGGCTGCAGGTCGAGCACCCGGTCACCGAGGCGATCACCGGGCTCGATCTGGTCGAATGGCAGATCCGGGTTGCGCGGGGCGAACCGCTGCCGGTCCGGACCGAAGATCTGGCAATCCGCGGTCACGCGATCGAGGCGCGGCTCTATGCCGAGGATCCCGACAAGGGCTTCCTGCCGCAGACGGGCCGCCTGACCCATCTCGTGCTGCCCGAAGGGCTGCCCGGCATCCGCGTCGATGCCGGCGTCGCCGCCGGGGATGCCGTCTCGCAGTACTACGATCCGATGATCGCCAAGATCATCGCCCATGGCGCGAGCCGCGACGAGGCGCTCGCGCGGCTCGCCGCCGCGCTGGAGCGGACCGAGGTGGTCGGGCTCCGGACCAACCGGGCCTTTCTCGCCCGGATCGCCCGGCATCCGGCTTTCGCGGCCGCAGCACTCGATACCGGCTTCATCGAGCGGCACCGCGCCGATCTCATGCCCGAGCCGGCACCGGTCGGGCTCGACCGGCTGGCGCTCGCGGTCGCCGCACATCTCGACCAGGCCGGACAGGCGGCCGAGACCGATCCGGCCGATCCGTGGTCGCCCTGGGCCGCGGCCGGGGCGTTCCGGCTCAACCGGCCGCGCACGGTCAATCTGGTGATCGAGGCCGACGGCGCGGAACGGCGGATCAGCGCCGAGGTCGCGGGTTCGCGGCTGAACATCCGCGAGGCCGGACAGGCCGACACCGACATTGCGATCGAAGCCAGGTTCGCGGCGGACGGGCGGTTCGACGCGGTGCTCGGCGCGGGTGTCGGGGCGCGGCGGATCTCGGGCCGGGTGGTCGTCGCCGGCGGACGCACGACGATCTTCGCCGACGGTCGGGAGACGGTGCTGCGCTTCGTCGATCCGCGCGACAGTGCCGGCCATGCCGGCCACCACGCCGGGCGGCTCGTCTCGCCGATGCCCGGTTCGGTCGTGCGGGTCGACGCCGCCGTCGGCGCCAGGGTCGTGAAGGGCCAGCCGCTGGTGGTCGTCGAGGCGATGAAGATGGAACATGTCGTTTCGGCGCCGGCCGACGGCACGATCACGGCCGTCAAGGTCGGCATCGGCGACGTGGTGCAGGAAGGCGCGGAACTGGTCGCCATGGACGAGGCGTGACCCAAGCCGCGGAACATGAAAAGCCCGGCAAGGACCGGGCGGGAGGACGGGCGCGATGGCCGCGAACAGCTTCAAGGGCTTCGATTTCGATCTCGGCGAGACCGCCGACATGCTGCGCGACACGGTCGCGAGCTTCGCCGCCGACCGGATCGCGCCGATCGCCGACAAGGTCGACCGCGAGGACTGGTTCCCGCGCCATCTCTGGCCGGAGATGGGTGCGCTCGGCCTGCACGGCATCACGGTCGAGGAGGAATGGGGCGGCGCCGGGCTCGGCTATCTCGAGCACTGCATTGCGATGGAGGAGATCTCGCGCGCATCCGGTTCGGTCGGGCTCTCCTACGGCGCGCATTCGAACCTGTGCGTGAACCAGCTCCGCCGCTGGGGCACCGAGGCGCAGAAGCAGCGATACCTGCCGAAGCTCGTTTCGGGCGAGCACCTCGGCGCGCTCGCCATGTCGGAGCCCGGCGCCGGCTCGGACGTCGTCTCGATGCGGCTCAAGGCCGAGAAGCGGGGCGACCGCTACGTCCTCAACGGCACCAAGATGTGGATCACCAACGGCCCCTCGGCCGACACGCTGATCGTCTATGCCAAGACCGATCCGGACGCGGGCCCGCGCGGCATCACCGCCTTCCTGATCGAGAAGGATTTCAAGGGTTTTTCGGTCGCCCAGAAACTCGACAAGCTCGGCATGCGTGGCTCGGAGACCGGCGAGCTCGTCTTCGAAGACTGCGAAGTGCCGGAAGAGAATGTGCTCGGCGCGGTCGGCAAGGGCGTGAACGTGCTGATGTCGGGCCTCGACTACGAGCGCACCGTGCTCGCCGCCGGGCCGCTCGGCATCATGCAGGCGGCACTCGACATCGTGCTGCCCTACGTTCACGACCGCAAACAGTTCGGTCAGTCGATCGGCACCTTCCAGCTCGTGCAGGGCAAGGTCGCCGACATGTATGTCGGCCTCAACGCCTGCCGGGCCTATGTCTATGCCGTCGCCAAGGCCTGCGATCGCGGCCAGACCACGCGCGAGGACGCCGCCGGCGCCATTCTCTACGCGGCCGAAAAGGCGACCAGGGTGGCGCTCGATGCGATCCAGCTGCTCGGCGGCAACGGTTACATCAACGACAGCGCCACCGGACGGCTCTTACGCGACGCCAAGCTCTACGAAATCGGCGCCGGCACGAGCGAGATCCGGCGCATGCTGATCGGCCGCCAGCTGTTCGAACGCACCGCCTGAGCCCGCCCGCGCCACCGGCCGGGCATCATGCACCAGCGTGTGGATGAAGCGCATCTTGTCGATCACCGGGGCCGTCAACACGAACGGATAGAGATCCGGCTGACCCATGCTGCGGTTGATGCCGTTGACCGCGACGGTCAGCGGCACCCAGGCCTCGATCACGCGCTCGACCGGGCCGGCGCGGTAGGGATCGAACGATACGTCGGCGGACAGATCCTCGGCCGCGACCCTCGGCCGGAGCCTGAGGCCGAAGGCGTGCGCCGTCTCCAGCGCATCGACGATGTGCAGGTAATGCGCCCAGGTCTCGGCGAAATCCTCCCAGGGGTGCGCCGAGGCGTAGGCGCTGACGAAGCGGTCGCGCCAGTCGGCCGGCGGGCCGTTCTCGTAATGCGCCTTCAGCGCGTCGGCGTAGGAGACGCGCTCGTCGCCGAAGATCGCGCGGAAGTCATCGAGCCGGCCACCGTCGCGCACGAGCCGGTCCCAGTAGTAATGCCCGACCTCGTGGCGCATGTGGCCGAGCAGCGTGCGGTAGGTCTCGCCCATGGCGACCCGGCGCTGCTCGCGCTCGACATCGTCGGCCTCGGCGATGTTGAGCGTGATCAGGCCGTGGTCGTGCCCGGTCATTACCGGGGTCACCTTGCCATCCGGCCCGACCTCGTCGGCACGGAAATCGAAGGCGAGGCCCTCGTCGGGATCCTCCGTGCGATCGGGCATCGGCAGGCGCCAGCGCATGAGGGAGTAGAACAAGTGCCGCTTTGCGCCCTCGATCCGCTGCCAGCGCTCACGATTGGACGGATCGTCAAGCGCCGGGATCATCCGGTTGTGCCGGCAGGCGACGCAGAATCCATCGGCGTCATCGGCCTCGACCAGCCAGTTGCAGGCGTCGTCGGCCGCATTGGCGCAGAGTGCCAGCGGCCGATGGTCCGGGTCGGCGAGCAGGCGCCAGCGCGCGGCGGACTCTCCTCCGGCCTGAGCGCCGGTCTCCGGGTCGGCCGGCTCGACCGCCGTCAGTTCGAAGCGCGTCGGCCACCACGCGAGCCGGTGGCCGCAAGAAAGACAGGTGGTGTTGTCGAAAAAGGTCGGCTGGCCGCAGGCCTGGCACTGAAAGAGGCGCATTGCTCGACGAAGCTCCGGTCGGGATCCGGCGGGGTTCCGGTCGTGGCGACAACGCGATCTCAGCCGGAAAGTTGCCCCGACGCGGTGCAACCGTAGCGGCGCGGTGACCGGGGCGGGGCGCGGCCTCAGTCTTCGCGGGCCACGACGGTCACCGCCGCGCCGGCGGGCATCCCGGAGCCGACGATTTCGCCCAAGTCGCCCTCGAAGAAGTCCGGATTGAGGTCGCGCACGGCGGCGAGGCTCTGATGCAGTCGGCCGATATGGGCGCCCATGATCGTCGCCGCCGCGGTCGAGTCGCCGACCGCGATGGCATCGACCACCGCGCGATGCTCGCCGAGCGCGCGTTGCATGCGGCCCGGTTCGGGGAGCGTCAGCCGGCGCAGCCGATCGAGCTGGGTGCGGATCTGCAGCACGATCCGCCAGATGCGCGGATGGCCGGCGATCTCCGCGATCGCGCGGTGGAGCCCATCGTCGGCAATATGAAAGGCATCGCGATCGTCGCGCTCGGCGGCGACACGCTGATCCTCGAGGAAAGCGCGCAAGATCGCGATGTCGCCGGGGCCCGCCAGACGCGCGGCGGCACGCGCCGTCGCCTCCTCGAGCGCACGCCGCGCCACGATGGCCTCCGGTAGATCGGCGATCGGAATACGCGCCACCCGTGTGCCGGATTGCGGCGTGATCACCACCAGACCCTCGTCGGCGAGCCGGAGCAGCGCCTCCCGCACCGGCGTACGACTGACGCCGTGGTCGGCGGCGATATCCTTTTCCGCAATGACGGCGCCGGGACTGCGGGCGAGCGACAGGATTTCCTCCCGGAGCGCCCGGTGAACGATCGCCGACGCCGTTCGTGCACGGTCGCCGCCGGTCGACCTGCGCACGACGATCGTCTCGGTAGCCGGCTGGGGCATCCCCGGAACCTCCCTGCCACGAACCTCCCGCGGTGTCGCGATACGTCGCCGCGACACTCGTGATCATTGGTATATCAGCCCTTTACGTCGCTCAAGTCGCCATGGTTGCGCCGCCCGGCCAAAGCACGGCGGGAGGATTGCCATTTCGTTCCGCCTCTACAACCGGTGTGCGTTATTTTTCGGGACGTCGGTTGCAGTCGTTCCCTTCTTGTTCTATGAAGGATGGAAACGGGGGGTCATGCGATGGTCGCACGCGTCACGACGGTCGCCTTTCAGGGCATCGAGGCGGTGCCGGTCGACGTTCAGGTCCAGATCACCGCCGGCAATCCGAACTTCACCATCGTCGGTCTGCCGGACAAGACCGTGGGCGAAAGCCGCGAGCGCATCCGCGCGGCGCTCTATGCCTCGGGTCTGGCGCTGCCGCAGCGGCGGATCACGGTCAATCTGGCGCCCGCCGATCTGCCCAAGGAGGGCAGTCACTACGATCTGCCGATCGCGCTCGGCGTGCTCGCCGTCATCGGGGCGCTCCCGGGCGATCAGCTCGACGGTTTCGTCGCGCTCGGAGAACTGTCGCTCGACGGCACGATCGCCCCGGTCTCGGGCGTCCTGCCCGCCGCCGTCGGCGCCTGCGCGCTCGGCAAGGGGCTGATCTGCCCGGCCGACAGCGGCTCGGAAGCGGCCTGGGCGAGCCCCGAGCTCGATATCGTCGTCGGACGCAGCCTCGTTCAGCTCGCCAACCACTTCAAGGGCACGCAGGTGGTCGCGCGCCCTGAGCCGCGCATCCGCGAAAACGGCGTAGCCCTTCCCGACCTGCGCGATGTGAAAGGGCAGGAGACGGCCAAGCGCGCGCTGGAGATCGCTGCCGCCGGCGGGCACAACCTGCTTATGTGCGGACCGCCCGGTTCGGGTAAGTCGATGTTGGCGAGCCGTCTGCCGTCGATCCTGCCGCCGCTCGGGCCGCGCGAGCTCCTGGAAGTGTCGATGATCCAGTCGATCGCCGGCGAACTCGCCGATGGCCGGCTGACCGACCGGCGTCCGTTCCGTGCGCCGCACCATTCCGCCTCGATGGCCGCGCTGGTCGGCGGTGGCCTCAGGGCGCGGCCGGGCGAGATCTCGCTCGCCCATAACGGCGTGTTGTTTCTCGACGAATTGCCCGAGTTCAATCCGCAGGTGCTCGATTCGCTGCGCCAGCCGCTCGAGACCGGCTCGGTCATGATCGCACGCGCGAACCATCGCGTGTCCTATCCGGCGCGCATCCAGCTCGTGGCGGCGATGAACCCGTGCCGATGCGGGCTCGCCGGAACGCCGGGCCACAGTTGCCGGCGCGGCGATCGTTGCGCCGCCGACTATCAGGCCCGGCTTTCCGGCCCGCTGCTCGACCGCATCGACCTGCGTGTCGAGGTCGGCGCCGTGACGGCCGCTGACCTGATCCTGCCCGCGCCGGCGGAAGGATCGGCCGAAGTCGCCGCACGCGTCGCCGTGGCCCGAAACCGCCAAGCCGAACGCTATCGCGCGCTCGGCCTCGACGGCATCCGCACCAATGCAGAGGCACCGGCGGCCGTGATCGAGACGGTCGCCGCGCCGGACAAGGCCGGCGCCCGTCTGCTCGGCGATGCGGCCGAGGCCTTGCGGTTGTCGGCGCGCGGCTATCACCGCGTACTCAAGGTCGCCCGCACGCTCGCCGATCTCGACGGCGACGACCATGTCGGCCGCGTGCATCTCGCCGAGGCGCTCGGCTACCGGTCGGTGGGAGAGGGGTTTTCGGCTGCGGCGTGAGATCTCGTACCGGACGGGACCGCTGGCGCAGCGGTGCGATACCGGCACCAAGCGCGGCGCGCCGGCCGGGAACGCCCGGCGTGCGCCTGAACCGGTCATGTCGGTGAATTTGGGGACGCAGGGCCGCCGGCCGGCGCTCGCGCATGCCGAGGTCGCAAACTCGCGCGGCCGAACGTCCCGAGGCCGAGCATCCGAGCTCGAGCATGCGAGCTCGAGCATACCGGGCCGACAAGGACCGAGGCCGAGACAGGCGTTCGGTCCCACCGGCGGCACGGGGACGGCACGGGTCGGCTCAGACCTTGTCCTTCGCGGCGGCGACCCGCAGGCGGTGGATGAGGTCGGTCAAGGAGGCTTTCGACAGGCCGTGGATCTTGACCGCCAGCAGGTTGGCGAGTTCGGTCGCTTGCGGATCGAGCCCGGCCGTGTCGATGACCACGCGCGGATCGGACATCTCGGCGAGGCGCTGCAGCTCCTCGGCCTCGTCCCAGATCACGTTGAAATAGGCGATGATGCGCTGGACCATGAACCAGGTCGGCACGCCGCGCTTGCCGTGTTCGAGCGCGGACAGGTAGGTCGGTGTAACGGCCAGAGCCTCGGCCATCGCTTTCAGCGTGACCCCGCGCTCGGCGCGCAACTGGCGCAGCTTGGCTCCGAACGGCGTCATCGGTCGGCCCCTCCGCCCGTTCCGCGCCGGCGTCGATCGCGTCGGGGCTTCTTCGTCGTGACCCCACGCCCGGCGTACGGGTCCGCACCGTTATCGCCATCGCCCGACACGCCGCGCTGCTGTGCGGCGGTCTCGTCGGCCAGACCGGCCGTCGCCGCATCCATCGGCCCGGCATGGGCCTCCAGCGCGGCCCGAAACGCGGCCCGCAAGGCCTCGGCGCCCGACCCCACCAGACGGGCGGCGTCGCCGAGCAAGGCACCGCGCCGACGACGGCGGCCGGCCGAGGGCTGTTCGGTCTGCGCGGATCCCGGCGCGGCGGGCATGACATGGGGTGCGACGACGGTGCTCTCGGCCGGGTCGTCTCTGTCGCGCAGCGGCCGAACCCCGAGGGCTTCGGCCCAATGATCGGCGGGATCCTTCGCCTCGGACGGCGGCCGCGGCCGCTTTGCGCCTCGGCCCGACGCGCCCGCCTCCTTCGACGCGGGCGGCTTGGCCACGCTCGGGCTCGGGCCGGGCACCGGAATCGTGAGCACGCGGGCGCGGCGCAGGCGGACATAGAGCGCGCCGGCGCCGCCATGGGCCAGATGGGCCTCCTCGAAACCGACCACCTGATCGCGCATGTCCGGCATGGACAACCATTGCGGCACGACGCGGCGGAGCACGCCGCGATCGTTGGGGTCGAACAGAGGGCCGGACGATCCGCTGCGCCCCTTGCCGGTGATCACCAGCACCATCTTCAGCTCGCGCCGGCAGGCGTCGGCGATGAAGCCGCGCAGCGTGATGAGGGCGTCGTGCTGGGTCAGGCCGTGCAGATCCAGCCGCGCCTCGACCGGCTCACGGCCGCGCGCGAGCCGCCGGCGCGTGCGATCGTCGAACGGCGCCAGCGGCTTCAGCGCCGGCTTCGGACGCGCCGTTACGGCGGCGGGCGACGTCCTGTGTCGCTTGCCCGGCTCGTGCCCGTGCGCCGGGCCGGCGACCAGCGGGGCGTCATGATCGGCTTCGGTCGCGAGCGGTCCCGCACTACCCGGATCGAGCAATGCTGCCGGACCGTCGGCGTTCGCCGACGTCTCGATCGGCCGGCCGGATTCGAGCGGCGCGATCGACTGGGCAACCTGGTCCCACAGCGCCCGCTCATCCGCCCGGAGATCGCGCCGGCGTCGGCCGCCACCCGAACCGCCGGCCATCATGCGGTCTCCCGCGGACGCAGGAGCACGAAGGCGGTCGGGCGGTGGCGGATACGGCCGGCAACCATGCCGGCCGCCTCGCCGCAGCCGACGAAGATATCGCCGCGCGCCGGTCCGACGATCGCCGATCCGGTATCTTGCGCGATCATCAGCCGCTCGAAGGCGACCTCCTCACCCTCGGGCCCGAGCGGGAGCCGGCCGGCCAGATAGATCGGCGTCCTGAAGGTGTGCTCGGTCCGATCGACCGCCAGGCTGCGGCCCGGCGTCAGCGGCGCGCCGGCTGCGGCGATCGCGCCGAGCGCCGGATCAAGCTCGGGCAGTTCGCGGAAGAAGATGTAGGAGCGGTTCTCGCGCATCAGCGCGCGGCCGGCATCACGGTCCGCCTTCAACCAGGCGCGCAGACGATCGGCCGTCAGCGGCTCGGTACCGGCGAGGCCGAGGTCCGCGAGCCGCCGCCCGATCGACGTATAGGGGTGGCCGGTCTTGCCGTCGAAGGCGATCCGCAGCGTACCGCCGTCTTGGAGGTCGATCCGGGCGGAGCCCTGGACATGGACGAAGAAGGCGTCGACCAGATCCTCGACGAAGGCCAGTTCGAGGTTGCGGCCGTCGAGCGCGCCGGCCTCGATCGCCGGCCGGTCGGGGTGTTCGACGAGGCGGCCGCCGGGTTCGCGGCGCGCAAACGAGAGGGCCGGGTCGAGATCCGTCGGCCGGGTCGCCGCGTCGACCTCGACCAGATCGTCGGGGCGCCGGTACACGGGCACCGTGAATCGCGCGGTCCGCTCGCGGGAACCGGCCAGGACGGGCTCGTAGTAGCCGGTCAGGAACGGTGCGGCGCGAGACTGGACGACGGGCTCGAAGTGGCGCTCGAAGAAGGCGCGCGCGGCGACGCGATCGAGCGGGCCGGCCGCACGGGCCGCGGCACCGATCGCGGCGAGCCGACCGCCATCGATGCCGAGCGCGCGGGTTTTCGGGGTCGCTCGGCCATGACGGCGGCGGAGCGGAGGAAGGCGGCATAGGCCGCCTCGTGCGCGTCGTCGGCCCAGCCCGGCAGGGTCGCAAAGTCGAGGCGCTGCCAGGCCGGTT
Organism: Ancalomicrobiaceae bacterium S20; assembly: GCA_040269895.1. NCBI lineage: Bacteria > Pseudomonadati > Pseudomonadota > Alphaproteobacteria > Hyphomicrobiales > Ancalomicrobiaceae > Methyloraptor > Methyloraptor flagellatus. Next base: position 4,166,073 of record CP158568.1, read on the forward strand.
CGTTCACGGGGGGGATCCTTCCACCGGTCCATACGACGGGCCGGGCCGGTCATCGGGTACGTCAAGCGGGACGGCTCGATCGGGCCTCGCCCGGCCGATCGGACAGGCGCTCAGTCGGGCGCGTGGGTCGCGACCAGACGCCAGTTCGGGTCGCTGGTGTTGGTTTCGCGCGCGAAGGTCCAGATGTCGATGAGCTCGTTGACGCGGTTCGGGTCGCCGTCGACGACATGGCCCTGTGCGTCCTTGGTCGCCGAGATCGACTGGCTGACGAAGCGGATCGTGATCTGCGCCGTGCCGCCGCGCAAGGCGGCCTCGACGATCTCGGCCTTCTCGATGCCGACGAAGGTCATCTCGACCTTCTCGCCACGCTTCTCACGCTCCTCGATCGCCTTGGCGAAGCCGTCGTAGACCTCTGGCGAGAGCAGCGGCTTCAGCGTCTTGGTGTCGCCGGCGGCGAAGGCGCCGACGATCATCTCGTAGGCGACGCGCGCGCCGTCGACGAAGTGGCGGCGATCGAAGCTGCGATCCGAGGCCATGATCGTCGCCAGCGCCCGATCGAGGGCCGAACCCGGCGCCGGCGCGGCATCGGGCGCGACCGGCTCGGGCTGAGCCGGCGTACGCGGCAGCGGCACGACATTGTCGTTCTGCCCGCGGACATCGCCGCCGCGCGCGTCCGACCCATCCGCCGGCGTCTCGCCCCGGCGCGTCCAGCGCTCGGGCGGGCGTTCGTTGCCCGTCTTCGCACCGAGCACGCTGCGCAGCCGGACAAAGATCACCACGGCGATGACCAGAAAGATGATGCTGTAGATATCGAATATGTGAGCCATCGGCCGTGCACCCAGTGACCAGGTCGATCCAACCCGGCGGTTGGATCGATCTGGCCACGCCTTGAAAGCGGGCGGCGCTGCGCGAAACGGCTCGGGCCACTTCGATCACACCGCCGCAACGAAGCGCGTCGATCAGGTCGAAGGTCCGCCGATCCTGACCGCGCCGCGCATTCCGTGATATAAGCCTAACCGCTCCGAGTTCCAGACGGAACGGCATCGAGCGGTTCGCGATCCGACAAACGCCGCCGTGCCTTCGAGCGGCATCGGTTCGGTCTTGCCGCAACGTGGCCTCTATGAACGGCCTCGGGTCTTTCGTTCTCGTTACCGTTCCTACCGAAGCAGGCCCGCACTGGTAAAGCGGCGGCCGCATCACGAAATGGGTCTCGAACGCACCCCGACAGCCGCGGCGCCGGGCCTCGACCCGAACAATGGAGTGAACCGATCTCATGCCTCTGCTCGCCCTTCTGTTCCTGGCGTGGCCGTTCCTGGAGATCGCCGGCTTCATCGTGGTGGGGCGGGCGATCGGCGTGCTGCCGACGCTGGCGCTTCTGATCGCGTCCATCGCACTCGGCGTGCTCATCCTGCGCGGTCTCGGGTTCGCGACTGTCGGTCGGCTCCGGGCGGAATTCGACCGTGGGCGAAATCCGGGCGAGACGCTCGGCCACTCGGCGCTCATCGCGCTCGCCGCGCTGCTCCTGATCGTGCCCGGCTTCCTGTCGGACATCGCGGCGTTGCTGCTCCTCGTACCGCCGGTGCGGACGATGCTGATCCGGGCGATCGGCCGGCGCGCCGACTTCGTCGTGGTCCGCACCGAGGCCTCGTCACGCGTCGTCGATCTCGACGAGGGCGAGTGGAGCCGCAAACAGCCCGAGACCGCGGCCGGCGCTCCGCGTGCGGATTCGCCCTGGCGGCAACTCGGGCCGGGGACCGGACCCGATCGCGAAGCCGGGCCGCGCTGAGCGGGCCCGCCGGCCGGCGGCGCTCCGCTTCGGCGCGCCTGGGGTGGCGGTCTTTGCTTGTGCGCGCGCGGCCACTCGTGCTAGCGAGCAGCCGTCCGACGGCGACGGGTCATCCGTACCGTCCCAGAGTTTCCGGGGATTTTCATGTCGAACGAAAACGGCGGTAACGCCACAGCGAACACGCAGGGCGGCGGCGCTCCGTCGGTCAACGTGCTGGCGCAGTACGTCAAGGATCTGAGCTTCGAGAACCCGGGCGCGCCGGCGTCGCTCGCGCCGCGCGAGCAGGGCCCGGAGCTGACGATCAACGTCAACGTCGGCGCCAAGCCGCTGTCGGAGACCGAGATCGAAGTCGACCTCAAGCTCGAGGCGCGGGCGCTGAGCGGTTCGGAGGTGCTGTTCGCCGCCGAGGTGATCTATTCGGGCCTGTTCCGGATCATGAACGTGCCGGAAGAGCACATTCATCCCTTCGTGCTGATCGAGTGCCCGCGCATCCTGTTCCCGTTCGCGCGGCAGATCGTCGCCGACGTGACCCGCAATGGCGGCTTCCCGCCGCTGATGATCGACCCGATCGACTTCGTCGCGCTCTATCAGCAGAACATGGCGCGCGAGCAGGTCGGCGCGCCGAACTGAGCGCGTTTCACCGCGAGTGTTTCACGTGAATCACTGGAGGCGCGGGTCGCGAGGCCCGCGCCTCTTGCATTTGTGCGGGTCGGAAAGGTCAGGCCTCGGTCGAGTACTTCCGCCAGATCGCGTTGTCGCCGAGCTTGGCGATGAAGGCGTCATGGGCCGCGCGTTCCTCCGCCGTGATGCGTGGCGCGAGCGGGGTGGGCCGGGTCCGGACGAGGCGGGCAAGGCCCGAACCGGACGATCCGCCGACGGAGACGGCGGTCTCGGTGACCAGGCTGAGCGCGGCCTGCTTGCCGCCGATCAGCTCGATATAGACTTCCGCCAGCAGCTCGGCGTCGAGCAGAGCGCCGTGGCGCGTCCGCCGCGAATTATCGATACCGTAGCGCGAGCAGAGCGCATCGAGCGAATTGGGCCCGGCCGGATGCTTGCGTTTGGCGAGCGCAAGTGTGTCGAGCACGTTGTCCCAATGCACGGGATCGACACCGATCCGGGCGAACTCGGCATTGATGAAGCCGATATCGAAGGCAGCGTTGTGGATGACCAGCCGCGCCCCAGCGATGAAATCGGCAAAGCCGGGACCGACTTCGGCGAACTTCGGCTTGTCGGCCAGGAACTCCTCCGACAGGCCGTGCACGTCGAAGGCCTCGCGCGGCATGGACCGCTCGGGGTTGATGTAGACGTGATAGCTCTGGCCGGTCGGGATGTGGTTGATCAGCTCGACGCCGCCGATCTCGACAATGCGGTCTCCGCCGCGCGGGTTGAGGCCGGTGGTCTCGGTGTCGAGCACGATCTCGCGCATGGGTCGGGTCCGCCGTTGAGGATCCGCCGAAGGAATCACCACGGGCCGCTCACCGCAAGGCCGGCGGCTTGCCTTTCCCCATCATCCCGGCCGCGGCGCGGATCACATCGGCGACCTGCCGTCGAGCCGGTTCCAGGCCGCGCCCGGTGTCGATGACGAAATGGGCGCGGGCGCGCTTTTCGGCGTCGGGCATCTGGCGGGCGAGGATCTGCTCGAACCGTTCGACGGTCATGCCGGGACGGGCGAGCACGCGGGCGCGCTGGACGTCCGACGGTGCCGTCACCACGACGAGCGCATCGACGCGGTCTGCTGCGCCGGTCTCGAACAGCAACGGCACATCGAGCACGACCACCGACCGGCCGGCCGCAGCCGCCTCGTCCAGAAACCGCCGCTCGGCCGCGCGGACCAGCGGATGCACAATCGCCTCCAGCCGACGCATCGCGACATCGTCGCCGAGCACGCGCGCCGACAGTGCCGGGCGATCGACCACGCCGTCGCGGGTCGTGCCCGGAAACGCCGCCTCGACGAGCGGAACCGCCTCGCCGGCATAGAGCGCATGGACACTCGCATCGGCGTCGTGGACCGGGACGCCGGCCTCGCGGAACAGCGTGGCCGTGGTCGACTTGCCCATGCCGATCGATCCGGTGAGGCCGAGCACGATCATCGGTGACCCTCGATGTCGGCCAGCACCAGATCGCGCAGCGCCGGCGTAACCTCGGGACAGCCGCCGAACCAGCGCCGGAAGCCCGGCACCGCCTGATGCAGCAACATGCCGAGGCCGTCGACAGTCGGATTGCCGCGCGCCCGAGCCCGGGCGAGCAGCGGCGTCTCCAGCGGCACGTAGACGATGTCGGTGACAAGCGCGGTCGCGGGGAGCGCGGCGAGATCGAGATCGAGATCCCCCTTGCCCGACATGCCGAGCGAGGTGGTGTTGACCAGCACGCGCGTCTGGCCGAGCAGTGCCTCGGCTTCGCTCCAGTCGTGGGCGACCGCACCGAGGCGGGTCGCCAACTCCTCGGCACGGGCGCGGGTGCGGTTGACGATCCGCACCTTCAGGCCGCGTGAGGCGAGCGCCCATACGACCGCGCGGGCCGCGCCGCCGGCGCCGAGCACCAGCGCTTGACCCCCGCTGTTGTCCCAACCATGTGCACGGTCGTCGAGATTGGCGAGAAAACCGAGCGCGTCCGTGTTGGTGCCGCAGAGCTTTCCAGCCTCGATCCACAGGGTATTCACCGCCCCGGTGGCACGGGCGACGGGCTCGAATTCGTCACAGGCGGCGAAGGCGGCTTCCTTGTGGGGAACGGTGACGTTGGCACCCGCGAGGCCGGACCGCGCCAGTCCGGCGAAGAAGCGAGCAGCGTCTTCAGGCCGGACCGCGATCCGGCCGTAGCCGCCGGCGCGGCCGAGCTTGCGGAGCCAATAGCCCTGGATCAGCGGCGAGCGGGCATGGGCGACCGGCCAGCCGACGACGGCCGCGATCGGGCCATCGGCAGCGCCGCGCTGGAGGTCGTCGACACGATAGAGATCCTGATCGAAGGCAGTCATGCGAGGGCACGTCCCATGCGGCGAAGTTCGTCGAGCAGCGGCAACAGCGGCAGCCCGAGAATGGTGAAATAGTCGCCCTCGATGCGCTCGAACAGCTGAATGCCGAGGCCTTCGAGCTGATAGCCGCCGACGCTCGACAATACCCGGTCGCCGACCGCCTGGAGATAGGCGTCGAGAAACGCGTCCGAAAAGGCGCGGACCGTCAGGCGCGCGGTCGAGACATGGCGCCAGACAACGCTGTCGCCACGCGCCAGCACGAGCGCCGAATGAAGTGCGTGGGTCCGGCCGCGCAGGGACAGAATCTGCTCCCGCGCCTCGTCGATGGTTTCGGCCTTCACATAGCGACGACCATCGAGCCCGAGGGTCTGGTCGCAGCCGAGCACCAGATCGTGGGGCCGGCGCGATGCGACGTCGAGCGCCTTGGCCTCCGCCAACACCATGGCGATCGTTTCCGGATCGGCGCCGGCGGCGAGGTGCTCGGCCTCGACCGCGCGTTCGTCGACCTGCGACGGTTCGGCATCGAAGGCGAGGCCGGCACCGGTCATCAGGCCGACGCGGGCCTTGCTACGCGAGGCGAGGACGAGACGTCCGGCCGCGGGGTCGAAGGACGAGTTCATGAAGCGCTTTCGGAAGAGGGGGCGGGCGGAAAATGGCGACGACGATCGGTTCCGGGATCAGGCGCGCCGCGCGCGCATCAGCGAAATGATCGCAGCCGCGGTTTCCTCGATCGAGCGCCGCGTCACGTCGATCGTCGGCCATTCGTGTTCGGAGCAGATGCGGCGCATGTCGGCGATTTCCTGCGCGATCGCCTGCCGATCCGCGTAGGCCGTGTCGAAGGTCTTGGTGCCGAGCGCCAGAATGCGGTTCTCGCGGATCTGCGCGATCCGCTCGGGGCTCGCGACCAGACCGACGATCACCGGCCTGGTCACCTCGAACAGGGCGGGCGGCAGCGGCACGTTGGGGACCACGGGGATGTTGGCGACCTTCACGCCGCGGTTGGCGAGATAGATCGAGGTCGGCGTCTTCGATGTGCGGGATACGCCGAGGATGATCACCTCGGCGTCGTCGAGATCGCGCGGCAGCTGGCCGTCGTCATGCGCCATGGTGAAGTTCAGCGCGTCGATCCGACGGAAATATTCGGCGTCGAGCGCATGCTGGGCGCCGACGCGGTGCGTCTGGGCGACGTTCAGATAGGAGCGGAACACATCGAAGATCGGCGCCAGCACCGAGACGCAGGGCAGGCCCTGGTCGCGGCAGAACCGGTCGAGCCGCGCCGCAAGGTCCTGCGACACCAGCGTATAGAGCACGATCCCCGGCGACTGCTCGATCTCGATCAGCGCCCGGTCCAGATGCCGGTCGGTGCGCACCAGCGGATGCACGTGCTCGATCGCCTCGATCGACTCGTACTGGGCCGCGGCGGCGCGGGCGACCGTGATCAAGGTCTCGCCGGTGGAATCGGAAATCAGGTGGAGGTGGAAGTAGTTGGGTGCGGTGTTCACAGCTTCGTCCCCAGAGCGGCGTGCGGCTGGGGAGAAGTCCCCGGCACCCGGTGCGGCGGGCGACAGTGTTGCCGCTCGCCCGCAAACGATCAACAGCCACGACCGACGGGGATCGTCGAAGCGGCCGATCCGGGGATCCGGGGAGTTCGTAAACGATTCGTTAACGATCGACTCCTCGTCCACAGGGCGACACGCGCCGTGACGGTCGTTAAGGCCTTGGTAACGAAGCTTAAGAAAGCGTAAACGCCGATCCGGCCGACAGGCTGGGGAGAACGGCCGGTCGCGTCCGCCGCAGGTGGACGAGGTCGTTTCCGGATTGTGGATCGCCGGGGATACCGGTAATCCACCGCCTAAGAGTCAAACCAAGAGTCTTCTCGAAGAGAGATTTAAGGGAAGGGGGCTGTGCGTGACCGAACGCGGCGGATCAGGACAGGGGCCGACGGCACCCGAACGGAAGCTCCTCAAGGTCCTGGCGGGCGAAGCTATCTTTCCTCCTCCGATCTGGGTCATGCGACAGGCGGGCCGCTACCTGCCGGAGTACAGGGCAACGCGGGCCGAAGCGGGCGGGTTCCTGGATCTCTGCTACACGCCGCGGCTGGCGACCGAAGTCACCCTGCAGCCGATCCGGCGCTACGGCTTCGATGCGGCGATCCTGTTCTCCGACATCCTGGTCATCCCGGATGCGCTGGGACGGAAGGTGAGCTTCCTGGAGGGCGAGGGACCGGTTCTCGAGCCCCTACCGCTCGGCGAGGTCGAGCGGCTGTCGGGTGAAGGCGTCGTGGATCGTCTGGCGCCGGTGCTGGAGGCCGTCGCATCGATCCGGGCTGCCCTGCCGCGCGAGACCACGCTGCTGGGCTTCTGCGGGGCTCCCTGGACGGTGGCGACCTACATGATCGCCGGACGGGGCACTCCGGACCAGGGACCGGCCCGGCGGGCCGCGCTCGGCGATCCCGAGCGGTTCGGCCGGCTGATCGATGTCCTGGTCACCGCCTCGATCGATTATCTGATCGCGCAGCTCCGAGCCGGGGCCGATGCGGTGCAGATCTTCGACACATGGGCCGGCGTGCTCGACGAGGCGTCGTTCGAGCGCTGGGTGATCGAGCCGACCAAGCGGATCGTCGCAGGGATCCGCGCCGCCGTGCCGGGGGCGCGCGTGATCGGCTTTCCGAAGGGCGCGCAGGCTTCACTGGTACGGTTCGCCGCCGAGACCGGCGTCGATGCGGTCGGCATGGACTGGACCATGCCGCTCGGTTTTGCCCGCGATGCGATCCAGCCGAAGGTTGCTGTTCAGGGCAACCTCGATCCGATGCGGGTGGTGACCGGCGGCCGGGCCATCGATGAGGGCGTCGATCGCATCCTCGAGACGCTTGGTCAGGGCCGGCTGATCTTCAATCTCGGACACGGCATCACGCCGGATGCGGATCCGGCCCATGTCGCACGGCTGGTGGACCGGGTGCGCGCGGCGCGGCGTTGAAGCGATCGGATCGAATCCGGGCAAGGGAGAGGCATCGATGACATCCGATCTCGGATCGATCGAACGGGACCGGTCTCCGGCGCGGCGGGCGGCGATTGCCATCGCGGTCACGGTTGTGCTGTTCGGCGCGCTGGTTCTCTGGAATCCGGCCGGGCTCTACAACTGGATGAAGGCGTTGCATGTGATCGCGGTCATCGCCTGGATGGCCGGCATGCTCTACCTGCCGCGGCTTTTCGTGAACCACGTCGGACTACCGATCGGGTCGGCCGAATCCGAGCTTCTGAAGGGCATGGAGCGCCGCCTGCTGCGGATCATCGTCAATCCGGCGATGATCGTGACCTGGGTGGTCGGCGCCTGGCTGGTCTGGCAGGGCGAATGGTGGCGAGCGCCGTGGTTTCACGGGAAATTCGCCCTCGTGCTGATCCTGTCGGCTCTGCACGGGCACTTTTCGGCCGCGGTCCGGGCCTTCGGCGAGGATCGGAACGCGAAGACGGCGCGCTATTGGCGAATCATGAACGAGATGCCGGCCCTGTGCATGATCGGCATCGTCATCCTGGTGATCGTGAAGCCGTTCTGAGCGGCGTTCCGCTGCACGTTCCGCATCGAGAACCCTTTTCCCGATCGAGGCTTGGCGCGGTCCGTACGGGCCCTGACGGCACGTTTGGCGAATTGCTCTTGTCCGAAGCCGCGCGGACCGCTATTTTCGCGATATCACCTCTTTGCAGGCGCGGCCCTTCCCCATGACGAAGGGCCCCGACTTGAGCCCGGTCCATCCGGCGCCCGGTCTGCCCTGCTCTCTCCCCGTTCTTCGTATCGACTGGTCCGGCCCGCACGCGACCTCTTCGATTCCCGATATCGATCGCTTTCGTCGCGCCATCCGACGCCCGCGCCCTCACGAGATTCCCACTCATGCAGCAGTTGAAGCTTCAGGACCTCAAGTCCAAGTCCCCGACGGAACTCCTCTCCTTCGCCGAAGAGCTCGAGGTCGAAAACGCGAGCACGCTGCGCAAGCAGGAGCTCATGTTCGCGATCCTGAAGCAGCTCGCGGCCAAGGAGACGGAGATCATCGGCGAGGGCGTCGTCGAGGTCCTGCAGGACGGCTTCGGCTTTCTGCGTTCGCCGGATGCGAACTACCTGCCGGGTCCGGACGATATCTATGTCTCACCGTCGCAGATCCGGCGCTTCTCGCTGCGCACCGGCGATACGGTCGAGGGCCATATCCGCAGCCCGAAGGAGGGCGAACGGTACTTCGCCCTGCTCAAGGTCAACACGATCAACTTCGAAGACCCCGACAAGGCGCGCCACAAGGTCCACTTCGACAATCTGACGCCGCTCTATCCGGACGAGCGGTTCAAGATGGAGCTCGAGGAGCCGACCTCGAAGGACATGTCGCAGCGGATCATCGACATCGTGTCGCCGCTCGGCAAAGGCCAGCGCGCGCTGATCGTCGCGCCGCCCCGGACCGGCAAGACGGTGCTGCTCCAGAACATCGCCAAGTCGATCACGGCGAACCATCCGGAGTGCTACCTGATCGTCCTGCTGATCGACGAGCGTCCGGAAGAAGTCACGGACATGCAGCGCACGGTAAAGGGCGAGGTCGTGTCGTCGACCTTCGACGAGCCGGCGTCGCGCCACGTCCAGGTCGCCGAGATGGTGATCGAGAAGGCCAAGCGCCTGGTCGAGCACGGCCGCGACGTGGTGATCCTGCTCGACTCCATCACCCGCCTCGGCCGCGCCTACAACACGGTGGTGCCGTCCTCGGGCAAGGTGCTGACCGGCGGTGTCGACGCCAACGCGCTGCAGCGGCCGAAGCGCTTCTTCGGCGCGGCGCGCAATATCGAGGAAGGCGGTTCGCTGACCATCATCGCGACCGCGCTGATCGATACCGGCAGCCGCATGGACGAGGTGATCTTCGAAGAGTTCAAGGGCACCGGCAACTCGGAAATCATCCTCGACCGCAAGGTCGCCGACAAGCGGACGTTCCCGGCGCTCGACATCACGCGTTCGGGCACCCGCAAGGAGGAGCTGCTCGTGCCGTCGGACATGCTCAAGAAGACCTATGTCCTGCGCCGCATCCTCACGCCGATGGGTACGGTCGACGCCATCGAGTTCCTGCTCGACAAGCTGCGGCAGACCAAGACGAACAGCGATTTCTTCGATTCCATGAACACCTGATCGGGCGGGGTCGTTTCGCGATTCACGTGGAACATCCACCCCGTCGATCGATTCGGATCTGTAATGAAGCCCGGCCGGGATCCCCGTGCCGGGCTTCGTGTTGTCAGATCGAGAGCGGCGGGCTCTCTCAGGTGCCGGGCATCGGCCGGCCGGTCAGCAAGGCACGCAGTTCGGCCGGCTCGGTCACAGGCAGCGAGCAGGCGCCGTCGCGGCAGACGAAGGCCGTCGCCATGCCGGAGATCGGCGCCTTGCCGCGAGCCGGGTGGTCTTCGGGAAGATCGTCGATCGATTCGACCACGAAAGGAATGACGCGCAAATCGGTCGAAGCGGCGATCTCGTTGCGCATCGGCGTCAGGCTGGTGCCCGGCGGGGCGGCGATGACGACTTCGACCGGTCCCAGGCGCGTGTCGAGCGCGTTGAGCAGGCTCGCGGTGCCGAAAACGTTGCGCAGCACATCGCCGGAGAAGGCGAGCAGGATGCGATCGGCACGGTCTCGGAAGCGCGGCTCGCCGGTCAGAATCCACAGCCGGACCAGAGAGTCCGCCAGTGTGCCATTGGCATTCGGGGTCGCTTCGTCGAGTGCGCTCTTCGGGCGAACGACTAGAGCCTCGGCATCGCCCGCGGTCATGTAGACGCCGCCGGCCGTCTCGTCCCAGTAATGAGTGTGAAGCGCATCGGCCCAACGTACCGCGTCCGCGATCAGGGCTTCGTCGCCGATCGCTCTATGGAGCGTGAGAGCGGCGCGGATCATCTGGGCGAAGTCCGACGCCATGCCCGGGAAGACGAGGCGTCCCTCGCGCCAGGAATGGCCGAAGCGATCGCCGCGGGTCATGGATTCGGTGACGAAACGATACGCGTCCCAGGCCGCGGCGACCCAGTCGGGCCGTTCGAAATGGGCGCCGCAGCGAGCGAGGCCAGCGATGGCGAGGCCGTTCCAATCGGCGAGAACCTTGTCGTCGAGGCCTGGACGAACCCGATGCGCGCGCGCCGCCAGCAGCTTGGCACGGGCGGCGGCGAGGCGAGTTTCATCCTCGAGCGATCGACGGTCGGGAGCGCCGGACCGGTTCAGGATGTTGACCTCCTCCCAGTTTCCCTCCGGTCGAACCCCATAGGCCGTGATGAACAGGTCGGCGTCGATGCCGAGAACGCTGCGGATCTCGGTCTCGTCCCAGACATAGAACTTGCCTTCGACGCCCTCGGAATCCGCGTCGAGGCTCGAGGCGTAGGCGCCGCCGGGCAAGGTCATTTCTCGCGTCAGCCAGCCGATCGTCTCCTCGATTCGGTCCCGAAACAGCGGGTCGTCGGTTTCGGCGTGGGCGAGGCAATAGAGGTCGAGGAGTTGGCCGTTGTCGTAGAGCATCTTCTCGAAATGCGGCACGAGCCAATGATCATCGACCGAGTAGCGCGCGAAGCCGCCGCCGAGATGGTCATAGATGCCGCCCTGCGCCATCTTGCGCAGCGCGAGGAGGGCGGCGTCCTTGTAGGCGGGAACGCCCGTGCGGGTGCCGGCACGCCAGAGCAGTTCGAGCAGACCGGCCTGCGGGAACTTCGGCGCGCCCTGCGTGCCGCCCTCGTCGGGATCCATGATCGCCAGCAGCTTTTCGGCGGCCGCGTCGAGCAGGGGGCGATGCAGAGGTGCGCCCTCGCGGGCCCGGGTCTCGATCCGCTCGATCAGTGCGCGCCGGTTTTTGGCGACGCGGTCAGGCTCCTCGCGAAACACCCGCGCGACTTCCTCGAGCACCTGGGTGAAGCCCGGCTTGCCCCACTTCGCCTGTTTGGGAAAATAGGTGCCGCCCCAGAACGGCTCGCCCTCCGGGCTCAGGAACATGGTCAGCGGCCAGCCGCCCGGTTCGCCGAGCGCATGGAGGGCGGCCATGTAGATCTGGTCGATGTCGGGCCGTTCTTCGCGGTCGACCTTGATGTTCACGAACAGGCGGTTCATCACCGAGGCCACCGCTTCGTCCTCGAAGGACTCGTGCGCCATCACATGACACCAATGGCAGGCCGCATAGCCGATCGAGAGCAGGATCGGCTTGCCGGTCGCCTTCGCCTCGGCGAGCGCCGCAGGGCCCCAGGGACGCCAGTCGACCGGGTTGTCGGCATGCTGCAGCAGATACGGACTGGTTTCGCCGGCGAGCAGGTTCATCGGTATGTCCATCTGTTCGGGTTCGACGCAGTGACCGTGGCGGCGTCGGGCTTTGCGGTTGGAGCAGTTTCCCGGTGCGTAGACAATCGCTAGAGCGGCATCCGATCAGATTGGATCGGATGCCGCTCTAGCCTATTTGTAAACGCAAGCCTTTTCCGATCGGAGTGAATCACTCCGATCGGGTCTTGCTCTAGAGAGGATCGTGGCGCCCGCAAAGTCAGATGGCGCCGACGGTCGATAAGTCGAGGATGCGGCATCGGGTTCGGCCTGCCGGGTCTTCGAATGCCGTGGATCGGAGTGGAGCCGCTTGAACGACACGATCTTTGCCCTGTCGAGTGGCGCGGTGCCGGCCGGGGTCGCGGTGTTCCGGATCAGCGGTCCGGCGACGCAAGAGATCCTTGTCTCGGTCGCCGGCAGCGTGCCGGAACCGAGGCGGGCGAGCCTGCGCGGACTTCGACAGGTCGACGGGACCCTGATCGACCGCGGGCTGGTGATCTTCTTCCCCGGACCGAACAGCTTTACCGGCGAGGACTGCGCGGAGTTCCATGTCCACGGCGGCCGCGCGGTGGTGGCGGCGATGGTCGCGCGGCTTGCCGGTCTGCCGGGGGTGCGGGCGGCGGATGCGGGCGAGTTCACGCGCCGGGCATTCGAAAACGGTCGCATGGACCTGACGGCGGTGGAGGGTCTCGCGGATCTGGTCGCGGCCGAGACCGAGCAGCAGCGCCGGGCCGCGCTCCGGCAGGCGGAAGGCGGGTTGGCCCGGCTCTATGAAACCTGGCGGCATGGGTTGACGCGTGTTCGCGGTCTGGTCGAGGCGGATCTCGATTTCGATGACGAGGGGGATATCCCGGGATCGGTCGCCGATCGCGCTTGGATCGAGGCCGGCGCTCTGCGCAAGGCTATCGCTGCTCATCTCGACGATAGCGGGCGCGGGGAACGGCTTCGGCGCGGCGTTGAAGTGATGCTGATGGGACCGCCGAATGCCGGCAAGTCGTCGCTGCTCAATGCGCTCGCGCGGCGGGACGTCGCTATCGTCACCGCCGAAGCCGGCACGACGCGCGATTTGATCGAGATCCATGTCGACCTCGACGGCTATCCGGTGACCCTCGTCGATACGGCCGGGCTGCGTGAAGCGGAGGGTCTGGTCGAGCGTGAGGGCATTCGTCGGGCCCGGTCTCGTGCCGCCGCCGCGGATCTGGTGCTCTGGCTCGAATCGGCCGACGGGGACGGGACCGCGGTACCGCCGGACGATCTGGTCTGTCCGGTCTGGCGGGTGGCGACCAAGGCCGATGTGGTGCCGGCGGAGGCAACGGATTCGGACTCGAAACGAGCGTCATCCTTATCGATCTCGGTGGTGACCGGGCAGGGCCTGTATCGGCTGGAGTCCGAACTCGGTGCTTTTGCGGCGGAGATCTGCGGCAAGAGCGACGAGCCGATGATCTCGCGCGCGCGCCATCGGCATCACCTGGAAGCTGGGCTCCGCCATCTCGATGCGGCGATCGAGAATGACTTTCTGCCTTTGGAACTTCGGGCCGAAGAGCTGCGTGCGGCCGCCGAGGCGATCGGTCGCGTGACGGGCAAGGTCGACGTCGAAGAATGGCTCGGCGTCATCTTTGCGGAGTTTTGCGTCGGCAAGTGATCGGATCGGACTCGGAACTTTGTTTCACGTGAAACATCGATTCGACTCCGATCAGATTCTCGGCGATGGTGCGAGCGCCTATGATTGCCGCGTCGCGAGCGAGGCGGCGTTCGAGCGCCACGCTTTGACGCGAAAACGCGCCTGCGATAAAACGCTTGGAAGGCGGCCGGAGCCGCGCAGAGAACCCCAATGAACTCGGATGTGATTGTCATCGGCGGCGGCCACGCCGGCGTCGAGGCCGCGGGCGCTGCGGCACGGCTCGGTGCGCGAACGCTATTGGTCACCCATCGCTTCGACACGATCGGCGCGATGTCGTGCAACCCGGCGATCGGCGGCTTGGGCAAGGGGCATCTGGTCCGCGAGATCGATGCGCTCGACGGCTACATGGGCCGGGTCGCCGATCTCGGCGGCATTCAGTTCCGCATGCTCAACCGCCGCAAGGGTCCGGCCGTGCGCGGGCCGCGTGCTCAGGCGGATCGGCGCCTCTATGCGGCGGCGATGCAGGAGGCGATCCGGGCGACGCCGCTGCTGACCGTGGTCGAGGGTGAGGCGGACGACCTCGATGTGGTCGATGGGCGGGTCGCCGCCGTGCTGCTCAAGGACGGCCGCCGGCTGCCGACCGGCGCGGTGGTGATCACCACCGGCACGTTTCTGAACGGCCTGATCCATATCGGCGATGTGCGGCGCCCCGGCGGCCGGGTCGGCGAGGAACCGGCCCGTGGTCTCTCGGCGACGCTGACGCGGCTCGGGATCCGCCTCGGTCGTCTGAAGACGGGCACGCCGCCGCGTCTCGATGGCCGGACCATCGATTGGAGCGCGGTGGAGATGCAGCCGGGCGACGACGAGCCGGTGCCGTTCTCGACGCTCACCACCACTCTGCCGAACCCGCAGATTCAGTGCGGCATCACGCGCACCATCGAGGCGACGCACCAGGTCATCCGAGACAACCTGCATCGCTCGGCAATGTATGGCGGTCACATCGACAGCGTCGGGCCGCGCTACTGTCCCTCGATCGAGGACAAGATCGTCCGCTTCGGCGATCGCGAGGGTCACCAGATCTTCCTGGAGCCCGAGGGGCTCGAGGACCCGACCGTCTATCCGAACGGCATTTCGACCTCCCTGCCGGAGGATGCTCAGCGCGCGTTGCTGGCGACGATCCCCGGTCTCGAACGCGTCGAGATGGTCCGGGCTGGCTACGCGATCGAGTATGATCATGTCGACCCGCGCGAGCTCGACCGATCGCTCCAGGTTCGGGCGGTGCCGGGGCTCTATCTTGCCGGACAAATCAATGGCACGACGGGCTACGAAGAGGCAGCCGCGCAGGGATTGGTGGCCGGTCTCAATGCGGCTCGATTCGCTTCCGGAATGACGCCGCATGTGTTCGATCGCGCGGACGGCTATATCGGCGTGATGATCGACGATCTGGTCGGGCGCGGTATCAGCGAGCCCTATCGGATGTTCACCTCGCGTGCCGAATTCCGCCTGCTGCTGCGGGCCGACAATGCCGACCAGCGGCTGACGCCGATCGGCATAGAGCTTGGGCTGGTCGGAGCGGAGCGGCGGGCGCACTACCTCGCCAAGGCGGAAGCGCTGGCCGGGGCGCGAACGCTGATCGCCGGGCTCTCGATCACGCCGACCGAAGCGGCACGAGCGGGACTGGTGCTGAACCAGGACGGGGTCCGTCGTTCGGCCTTCGATCTGCTGGCCTATCCCGATATCGACTTCGCACGGTTGTCCCGGATCTGGCCCGAGCTGGCCGCGCTTGATCCGGCGGTCGCGGAGCAGGTCGAGATCGATGCGAAATACGCGGTGTACCTGGACCGGCAGGCGGCTGATATCGACGCGCTGCGCCGCGATGAAGCGGTTGCCATCCCTGCAGGACTAGACCTGGCGAGCTTGCCGGGCCTTTCCAACGAGATCCGCCACAAGCTGCTGCGGCACCGCCCTGGCACCATAGGGCAGGCTTCGCGGATCGACGGCATGACACCAGCGGCCCTGACCCTGTTGCTTGCCCACGTGCGGAAAGCCGGCAAGAGCGGCGTGACGTTGACGGCCGACAACGGGTGACAAACGGACATTCGCGCGGGGCATCGACGGGTGACGCGGCCGAGGCCTGCGCAACGGCTTGAACAGGGTGCGGAGAGACGTCCGGTTGGTCCGTGCCGTTTCAGGGATGCAAGGATCGACACTCTGGAGAGGATCGCTCGCTGGCGCGTCTAGGCCGTCGGAAACGGTGGGCGCTATGTCACGCAGCGCGGGGCCGGTGCGGGCTCTGGCGTGGGTCCGTGGCGGTCTTGGAGATCGGGGCTTACTGTACCGGTTCCGGGTTGCTTGGCCGGGACCCGAAGGGCTCGTGGATCACGGTCGTCGGGAAGCGAGCGCGCCGCCAGTCTCTCGCTTAGCGAATGATCGGCGGTTACATACTTCTCTTTGCTCGCTGCGACCGGCAGGGTTGGATCGTCTATGCCGGTGGATAAAGAAAGCCGCCATTGAAGGAGGGATTCGCCTTTGTCGCTGAACAGGGCGGAGTTCTTCGGGCGGGAAGTGGCCGGCGGCTTCCCGGTGTCGGCTGCAGCAAGACTAGGCGGTGGTAGGGGGCATATTCTGGCGGGCCAGATTGCCGTTTGTGCGGCGCAGATGGTGAGGGGCGGAGGCAGGCCCGGCGTATCCGCGGAGTTGCCGCCTGCTAGCCTGAGCTTTTTGGCCGACGGCGGGTGCCCCAGGGCAGCGACCCTATTCGTACTGTCGCGAGGCTAGTCCGGCTCGAAGGCAGTCGGTGGCGCTGTTCGATGTTTGCGTTGGAGTGCCATGCATTGAGGGATTCCGACTCGACCGCGTGACTGATAGGATCCTTGGTGGCCGGGCGGCGTGCACCGAGCCCACCCAAGCCAACGATTCGAGTCCGGAATGAAGATCGATCTGCCCGAGGCTGTTGACGCCGTTTCGGCCATTTACCCTGTTTCACGTGAAACCATGGAGCGGCTGGAGATCTATGCCGGGCTGCTGCGCAAGTGGCAGAAGAGCCAGAACCTCGTGTCGCCGGCTACACTGCCGCATCTGTGGACCCGACATATGGCCGACTCGGCGCAGGCGCTGGCGATGCTCCCGGAGGCGCGGCGATGGGTCGACATTGGCTCCGGTGCAGGATTTCCCGGTCTCGTCACGGCGATCCTGCTCGCCGACGTCGAGGGCGCGCAGGTCGATCTGGTCGAGAGCAATCAGGGCAAGGCGGCTTTCCTCAGGACGGTGGCGCGGGAGACGGGTGCGCCCGCGCGCGTCCATGCCGAGCGGATCGAGGCATTCACGGGCCGATTTGACGAAAAGGTCGATGCGGTTTCGGCGCGGGCCCTGGCTTCCTTGGCCGATCTCTGCCGTCTGACGGCGCCTCTGGCGGCGCGCGGAGCGGCGCTTGTTTTCCACAAGGGTCAAGATTTTGCGTCTGAGCTGAAGGAAGCCACTCAATCTTGGGATCTGGATCTGGTACAAAGGAGCAGTCGGATCGACCCCGCCGGCTCGATCCTCCTCATTCGTCGCTTGGTTCCTCGCACGTCCGTTTGACGGAGTGGATTCCGCCATGAGCTCTCTTCCGAAGATGCCGCGCGTGCTCGCACTCGCCAACCAGAAGGGTGGCGTCGGCAAGACGACCACCGCCATCAATCTGGGCACCGCGCTCGCCGCCATCGGTGAGGACGTGCTCATCATCGATCTTGACCCGCAGGGCAACGCCTCGACCGGTCTCGGCATCGATCGGCGCAGCCGCACGCGCTCGACCTACGACCTCCTGGTCGGCGAGGCCGATCTCGGTCAGGTGATCATCGAGACCGCAGTACCGCGGCTCTGGGTGGCGCCGTCGACGCTCGATCTGCTCGGTGTCGAGCTCGAGATCGCGGCCTCGTCGGATCGTGCTTATCGGCTACGCAAGGCGGTCGCGGACTACGCCGCGCGCATTGCCGGGCAGCCCGGCATGCCGCATTTCAGCTACGTGTTGGTCGATTGCCCGCCGTCGCTGAACCTCTTGACCATCAATGCCATGTCGGCCGCGCATTCGGTGCTGGTGCCGCTGCAGTGCGAGTTCTTCGCGCTCGAAGGTCTGTCGCAGCTGCTGTCGACCGTCGAACAGGTCAAGGGCTCGCTCAATCGCGAGCTTACGATCCATGGCATCGTGCTCACCATGTTCGACGCGCGCAATAATCTCTCCGGCCAGGTCGTCGCCGACGTGCGCGAGCACATGGGCGAGGCGGTCTACGAGACGATCATCCCGCGCAATGTCCGCGTGTCGGAAGCGCCGTCCTACGGCAAGCCGGCGCTGCTCTACGATCTGAAGTGCTCGGGCAGCCAGGCCTATCTGCGGCTCGCCTCGGAGATCATCCAGCGCGAACGGCGCATCCGCGCCAACGCGGCGTGATCGATTCTCATCCGTAATGAATGTCGGTCGTTGCGGGGCCGGCAGTGATTCCAACGCGTGGGAGGCTCCTTTTGGGGGAACGCGACATGGTCGAAGAGCGTAGGCGCCTCGGGCGCGGGTTGGCGGCACTGCTGGGCGATATGGCCGAGCCGGAGACGAGCGCGCCGGACCGCGAAGGTCACAAGCGCATTCCGGTCGAGTTCCTGCGGCCGAACCCGCGCAATCCGCGTCGGAGTTTTGCCGAGGACGACCTCGCCGACCTCGCGGCCTCCATCAAGGAGAAGGGTATCGTCCAACCGATCCTGGCGCGGCCGGCCAAGGCGCAGGCCAATGCCTACGAGATCATTGCCGGCGAACGGCGTTGGCGCGCGGCGCAGCGCGCCGGCCTGCACGAGGTGCCGGTGATCGTCCAGGACGTCTCGGACAAAGAGGCGCTCGAGCTCGCGATCATCGAGAACGTCCAGCGCGCCGACCTCAACCCGATCGAAGAGGCCTACGGCTACGAGCAGCTGATCGCCGAATTCGCCTATACCCAGCAGGATCTGGCGCAGGTGATCGGCAAGAGCCGCAGCCACGTCGCCAACACGCTGCGTCTGCTGAAACTGCCGGACTCGGTCAAGTCGCACCTCAAGGACGGCAAGCTCACCGCCGGCCATGCCCGGGCGTTGATCACCGCCGACAATCCGGGCGCACTCGCCGAGCGCATCGTCACCGAAGGCCTTACCGTCCGCGATGTCGAGGCGCTGGCGCAGGCGCCGAAGCCGGTCGAGGCGATGAAGCCGGGTCGGCCGAAGCGCGACAAGGATGCCGATACACTGGCGCTGGAGAAGACCATCACCGACGCGCTCGGGCTCGCAGTGACGGTCGACCACAAGCCGGACGGGTCGGGTGAGGTGCGGATCCGCTACCGGAGCCTGGAACAGCTCGACGAAATCGCGCGACGGCTCCAGCACGGCTGAGCGCGCAGGCGGCAAGTTGGCGATATGAGGGGCGGGCACGTGCGTGGCCGCCCTTTCTGTTTTTGCGCAGACGGTACGCCGCCGGATCCGGCTTGAACCCCCCAGGACTATGAGGCTCCGCATGCCGGTCTGCAGCAGAGGGCGGCGGGCGGTCTCGGTGCCTCGAGGCATCTCGCCTCGGGCAGCTTCGTCGAACGCGAGGCGTTCGGACGAGGGTTGGCGGCCGGATGCGAACGGCCGGGCTCGGCTTCAGCGTCGGTCGGCGGCGCGGGCCGCGCGGGCTATCTGCAGGAAGGCGTCGTTGAGCACGGCGGTCGCCAGTTGCGGCGTGGTGCGGGACCGCAGCATGGCCTCGTCGAGAAGCTGGAGCGCGCGCTGGAGCCGTTTGGCGGTCCAGAGCGTCAGCTGGCGGGTCATGATCGGCTTGCGCTTGTCGTAGACGGGCGGCTGCATTCGCGCGATCACGTCGGGAATGGTGCGGCCGGAGTCGACGTCGGCGCGGGCGCGGTCGAGCATCTGGAAATGCCGGATCACGGCGGTCCCGGCGCCGGCTGGCGAGGTGCCGGCCCCTTCGAGCCCGGAGACGAGGCGGTCGGTCTCGGTCGGGTTACCGCCGGCGATGGCATCGATCAGCGCGCTGACCTGGTAGGTGCTGACGTCGCCGACGACGGCGGTGACGTCATCCGCCGTGATGCGGCCGCGGCCGTGGCAATAGAGGCAGAGTTTTCGGACTTCGCCGCGCGAGGCGAGGCGGTCGCCGCCGAGCTGGGATTCGAGCAACTCGCGGGCGTCGGCGTCGATGGTGAGGCCGGCGAGCCGGGTCTCTTCCTCGATCAGGCGGGCCAGGTCGGCGGCGTTGTCGACGTAACAGGCAATGGCCGCCGCCGCGGGGTGATCCTCGAAGCGCTTGCGCAGGCCGGTGCCCTTCTTGAGATCCCCGGCCTCGACGACCACCAGGCTGCCCTGCTCCGGCGTGTCGAACAGCGGTTCCAGCGCCGGGCCGACGTTGTAGCGCGCGCCATCGTCGCGTACCCAGACCACGCGCCGGTTGCCGAACAACGAGACGGTGCGCGCCTCGTCGATCAGGCGCGCCGGGTCGGACGACACCTCCGAACTGCCGAGCTTCACCAGCGAAAAGGGATCGTCGGCGCCGGCCGTGGCAGCCTTGATCAGCTTGGCGGCGCGTTCGGCGATCAGGCCCTCGTCCTGGCCGTAGATCAGCACGAGCGACACGCGGTCGAACGGCTTTTTCAGGAAGGCGTCGACCTCGGAGGGCTTCAGCGCCGCCATCGATTCGGCTCCGGAACGGGATTTACGAGCCGTGCGTGGCCAGGAAGACCGCGATCTTGGTGCGAATGTCCTGCGCGATCACGGTCGCGGCGCGGTTTTCGGCGTCGCGCGCCGCGCGGACATTGGCAAAGCGCTGGTTCGTCGCGTCGTAGGCCGCGTTCGCAAAGCTGTTGCCGTAGGTCAGCGTCTTGCCGGTCGCGATGTCGGTCAGCGCGTAGCTGGCATTGAGCGTGACCAGATAGCCGGCCGGGATGTTGGTCTGCTTCTCGACGCCGACCGGGGTCGAATTGTCGGTGTAACGAATATCGAGACGGTAGAGCGGCTTCGGCGTTTCGCCACCGTGGGAGAGGCCGAACTCCAGCTCGTTGCGGATCTTCTGGCCGACGCGGCCTTCCATCAACGCAACATCGACATACCGCATCCGCTCGTTGACCGGCGCTGCGCCGCCGGGCAGGGCGACGGAGCCGTAGAGCGGCCGGACGTTCGAGCAGCCGGCGAGGCCCGTCAGGGCGCCGAGCGCCAGCGTTGCGACCAGGAGACGCTTCATCTTGTCCTTCCGGCGGAGCCGGCTCCTCGACTTGATCTGGCGCCCATCCTAGGGCCTGGCGCGGCCGCGGCCAATCGCAGGCGGGCAACGCTCCCCGAGAACGGTCACCTCGGGCAGAGAGCGGCGGTATGCGAGGCGAGGGCCGATTCACGTGAAACGGCCCCCGCCGGCGTTCTGCGGTCAGGCGACCACGTTGACGATGCGCTGCGGCACCACGATGACCTTCTTCGGCGCCTTGCCTTCGAGGGCCTTCTGCACGGCCTCGAGCGCCAGGACCGCGGCGCGGACCGCGGCCTCGTCGGCGGTGCGGGCGACGGTGATCTCCGCGCGCTTCTTGCCGTTGATCTGGATCGGCAGCGTGACCTCGTCGTCGACGGTCAGGCTGCGATCGACCACGGGCCAGCCCGTGGTCGCGACCAGGCCGTCGCGGCCGAGCGCGGTCCAGCATTCCTCGGCGAGATGCGGCATCATCGGTGCGATCAGGCGCACGAGCACGCCGAAGGCTTCAGAGAGGGCCGCGGCGAGGCTCGGATCGGAGCCCGCCTGACCATCCGCGACGACCTTGCCGATGGCGTTGACGAACTCGTAGAGCCGCGCCACGGCCCGGTTGAAGCCGAGCTTCTCGATGTCGTCTTCGACCGCGGCGAGCGTCTTGTGGGTCGTCTTGGCGAGTGCCAGGGCGGCCGGCGACCAGGTCGCGGACACTTTCGGCGCGGCCCGGACGACATCCGCCGCCTCGCCGACCAGACGCCAGATGCGTTGGACGAACCGATGCGCGCCTTCGACACCGGCCTCGGTCCAGATCACGTCACGATCGGGCGGGCTGTCGGAGAGCATGAACCAGCGGGCGGTATCGGCGCCCCAGGTCGCGATGATCTCGTCCGGATCGACGACGTTCTTCTTCGACTTGGACATCTTCTCGATCGAGCCGATCTCGACCGGCGCACCGTCCTTGCGCAGCCGGGCGCAGCGCTTGCCGTCGATCTCCTCGATCTCGATCTCCACGGGCGAGATCCAGGCACCGTCGGCGTCGCGATAGGTCTCGTGGACCACCATGCCCTGCGTGAACAGGCCGGCGAAGGGCTCGTCGAGCCCGGCATGGCCGGTCGCCTTCATCGCGCGGGTGAAGAAGCGCGAGTAGAGCAGGTGCAGGATCGCGTGCTCGATGCCGCCGATGTACTGGTCGACCGGCAGCCAGGAATCGACCGCCGACCGCGTGGTCGGCGCTTCCGTGTTCCACGGGTCGGTGAAGCGGGCGAAGTACCAGGACGAATCGACGAACGTATCCATTGTGTCGGTTTCGCGCCGGGCCGCCTTGCCGCACTGGGGGCAGTTCACGTGCTTCCAGGTCGGATGGTGGTCGAGCGGGTTGCCCGGCCGGTCGAAGGTCGCGTCGTCGGGCAGCAGCACGGGGAGCTGATCCGCCGGCACCGGCACGACGCCGCAGGCGTCGCAGTGGATCATCGGAATCGGGCAGCCCCAATAGCGCTGGCGCGAGATCAGCCAGTCGCGCAGGCGATAGTTCACCTGTCGGGTCGCCTGCGGAGCGCCGTCGAGCGTGATCGCCTCGAGCTTGGAGGCGACGGCGTCCTTCGCCGCCTCGATCGCGAGACCATCCAGGAAGCCGGAATTGAACAGCGTGCCCTCGCCGTCGTAGGGCGCCTTCTCGACCGAGAAGGCGGCCGGATCGGTGTCGGGCGGCAGCACGACCGGCTTGATCGGCAGGCCGTACTTGGACGCGAAATCGTGGTCACGCTGATCATGACCCGGGCAGCCGAAGATCGCGCCGGTGCCGTAATCCATCAGGATGAAGTTCGCGACATAGACCGGCAGCGTCGCGCCCGGGATCAGCGGATGTTCGACGGTGAGGGCGGTCTTATACCCCTCCTTCTCGGCGGTCTCCAGGACCGCGAGCGAGGTGCCCATCTGGCGGCACTTCTCCTGGAACGCAGCGAGCGCGGGATCGGTGGCGCCGAGCGCCTTGGCGACCGGATGCTCGGGCGAAATCGCCATGAACGACGCACCGAACAGCGTGTCCGGCCGCGTCGTGAAGATCTCCAGCGTGGCGTCACCGTTCGGGGCTGCGGTCGTGAAACGGAAACGGACGCGCAGGCCCTCGGACTTGCCGATCCAGTTGCGCTGCATCAGGCGCACCTTGTCCGGCCAGCGGTCCAGGCCATCCAGCGCGGTCAGCAGGTCCTCGGAGAACTGGGTGATGCGAAAATTCCACTGCTCCAGTTCGCGCTGCTCGACCACGGCACCCGAGCGCCAGCCGCGACCGTCGACGACCTGCTCGTTGGCGAGCACGGTCATGTCGACCGGATCCCAGTTCACCTTCGACTTCCGGCGATAAACGAGCCCGGCCTTGAAGAAATCCGTGAACATCTTCTGCTGGTGCTTGTAGTAGTCCGGCGAGCAGGTCGCGATTTCGCGCGCCCAGTCGAGCGAAAGTCCCATGGACTTCAGCTGACCGCGCATGGTCGCGATGTTTTCGTAGGTCCACTTGGCCGGATGGACCTTGTTCTGCATGGCCGCATTCTCGGCCGGCAGGCCGAATGCATCCCAACCCATCGGGTGCAGGACATTGAAACCCTTGGCGCGCTTGTAGCGCGCGACCACGTCGCCCATGGTGTAGTTGCGCACATGGCCCATGTGGATGCGCCCGGACGGGTAGGGGAACATCTCGAGCACGTAGTACTTCGGGCGCGGATCGTCGTTCTTGGTCGCAAAGACATCCGCGTCGGCCCAGGCCTTCTGCCAACGCGGTTCCGATTCACGGGGATTGTACCGTTCGCTCGCCATCGATCCGTGCCCGATCCGCTTCTCTGATAAATCTGTGGGTCGGCCCCGCGGATCGCGCGATTTTCGCTTGCGAACACCTGCGGCACGGCCGAACGGCGGACCTTCACCAGAAAGCGGCATGCCGGTCAATGGTTTCGGCCGCGGAATCGCCTCGGCGGCGATGCCGCGATGGCTGTTGTGGCGGTCCGGCATGGGCGCATGCTATCGGAGGCCATCGCAACGACCTGCCGGACCCCCTCATGAGCGCTCCCGACCGCCTCGCCGAGATCCTCCATCGCATGCGCCGGGCCGAGAAGGCCGTCGGACGCGCCGAGGGCGCGACGACGCTGGTCGCGGTGTCGAAGACCTTCGGCGTCGATGACATCCGGCCGGTGATCGCGGCCGGCCAGCGGATCTTCGGCGAGAACCGCGTGCAGGAGGCCAAGGCCAAGTGGCCGGAGCTCCGGGCCGAGACCGCCGGCATCGAGCTGCATCTGATCGGACCGCTGCAATCGAACAAGGCGCGCGAGGCGGTCGAACTGTTCGACGTCATCCACACGGTCGATCGCGAGAAGATCGCGGCGGCGCTCGCCGAGGAAATGGCGCGGCTCGGCAAGCGGCCGCGCCTGCTCGTGCAGGTCAACACGGGGCTCGAGGATCAGAAGGCCGGCATCGATCCGCGCCAGGCGGTCGGCTTTGTCGAGCGCTGCCGGTCGGTGCATGGGCTCGCCATCGAAGGGCTCATGTGCATCCCGCCGGTCGGCGAGGAGCCCGGCCCGCATTTCGCGCTCCTGGCCAAACTCGGTCGTGAGGCGGGGACGCCGATGCTGTCGATGGGCATGTCGTCGGATTTCGAGACCGCGATCGGTCTCGGCGCGACGCATGTCCGTGTCGGCAGCGCGATCTTCGGAGGTCGGTCGTATCCGGCCTGAGTCGCGTCGAAAATCGTGTCGGAAACGAAACGACCGGCCGAATGGGAGACTCGCTGGCGGCGTTTCGCCGTGTCGTCCGAGCTCTGCGTCATCCGGATTCGAACGGCCGCCTGCGGCCTTCCCAGGCCCGCCGCAGGGCTTCGACTTTCCCTGCGCGGGCGATCGGGCGCGTAAGCTCCTCTCTTCCGCCTCAGCGCACCACCATGACCGCGTTGCGGCCGATCCGGCCGAGGATCTTGCGCAGGTCGGGTTCGGAGACAGCGACGCAGCCGGCGGTCGGGCCGCGGTCCGGGCGGGTGAGATGAAAGAAGATCGCCGAGCCGCGGCCGAGCGATCGGCGGCTCACATTCCAGTCGAGCACCACGACGATGTCGTAGAGGCGGTCGGTCCGGGCCATCGTCTCGTGCGACTTGGCGAAGGGCAGGCGGACGAGCCGATTGTAGCGACCGTCGGTCGGATCGTCGGCCCAACCGTCGTCGGTCCGGGTCGGACGAAACGGGATCGGTGCCGGCGGCCAGCCGACGCGGTCGGCGCGATAGAAGCCGCCGACGAGCCGCATGCGCGCGGCCGGAGTTGCTCCATCGCCCTCGCGCTTGAAGCGCGTGATTCCGCCGCGCCCCAGGCTGCAGGGGAAAACGTTGCCGGCGATCGTGAGCAGTCCTTCGGTGGCCGCTCCAGGTTTTCGGGTGACCGTGAGCAATATCGGGCGACGTGCGGGCACGCTTTCTCCTGATCGAAATGCGCCAAAACGGCGTATCACACGCGAGCGTGACCGTGGCGACGGGTTCGGACAGATTTTCGCCACATGCAGCGTGTCTTGCACAAGTGGCCGAACGATGTTCTTTTTGTCTCGGACTTGCGGGACAAGCAATGCCACGCGGACGACGCGACGACACCGATCGCGATCACCGGTCTGCCGATCCCCGTCGCGGGGTGGCGCGCCGATGTGATCGGTCGGGTCACGGGTCGGCGGCGATCGACGCGGAGGTGGGGAGCCGCAGCGATCATCGGGCGTGAGCATGGACGACGCCGTTCGCCGCGGAGCCACGAGAGAGGAAACCCATGGCCGCCCGAAAGATCCTCATTTGCGATGACGACGACGATCTGCGCGAAGGTCTCGTCGAGCAGCTCTCCCTCTACGAAGAATTCGAGACGGTCGCGACCGAATCGGCCGCCAAGGGCATTCAGGCCGCTCGCGGCGAGCAGGTCGATCTCATGATCATGGACGTCGGCCTGCCGGACATGGACGGCCGCGAGGCCGTGAAGCTGCTGCGCAAGGGCGGCTTCAAAGCGCCGATCATCATGCTGACCGGCCATGACACCGATTCCGACACGATCCTCGGGCTCGAGGCCGGTGCGAACGACTATGTCGCCAAACCGTTCAAGTTCGCGGTGCTGCTGGCGCGGCTGCGCGCGCATCTGCGCCAGCACGAGCAGACCGAGGATGCGACCTTCAACATCGGCCGCTACACCTTCCGTCCCTCGGCCAAGCTGCTGGTCGACGAGAAGGGCAGCAAGGTGCGGCTGACCGAGAAGGAAACCTCGATCCTCAAGTACCTCTACCGGGCCGGAGAACGTGCGGTGTCGCGCGATGTTCTCCTGCACGAGGTTTGGGGGTATAACTCCGGCGTCACGACGCACACGCTCGAGACGCACATCTATCGTCTTCGCCAGAAGATCGAGCGGGATCCCTCGCAGGCCGAATTGCTGGTGACCGAGACGGGCGGCTACAAGCTGGTGCCGTAACCGGTGTGATCGCCGGACACGAGGCGTCGGATTGCCTCGGGCGGACCTTGGTGGGTCGCGCTCGAGGGGGACGACGCGAGGTCCGGCGGTTCCGGTGGGGCGCCGGCGTTTCGGCGCGGGGTCTGGCCGCGCCGTTCGAGGAAGCCGGTCCGGGCGTCCTCGGACGAAACAATCATTGGATTCCGGTGCCTGTGCGATCCATCGCGGTCGCCCGGAGCCCTGGGGGTGAAACCGGCCGGGAATGACACTCGAGCACGATATCGACATCCTTGGGCGCGTGCCGTTCTTCTCCGGCCTCTCCGCGGAACCGTTGAAGCTCCTCGCCTTCAGCGCGGACACGCTCGACCTCGCCGACGGCGCCGTGCTGTTCGAGGCGGGCGAGCGCGCCGACACGGGCTATGTCGTGATCGACGGCCGGGTGGCGCTCGCGCGCGACGAAGCGGGCGGCCGCAAGGTGCTCGATCTGGTCGGGCCGGCATCGCTGCTCGGCGAACTGGCGCTGATCGTCGATACGGTGCGGCCGGTCACGGCGATCGCGCGCGGCGCCGTGCGCGTGCTGGCGATCCGCCGGCCGCTGTTCCGGCGCATGCTGGAGAACTATCCGGATATCGCGGTCGGGATCCGCGACCAGCTCGCCGACCGGCTCGGCGGTCTTGCGCCCGAGATCGGGCGCATTCACGATATCGTCGCGGAGCCGGACGAGGGCTGACCCCCCGTCCGGCCGCCGCCTTTTCTTCAGCCGAGCACAGCCGCCATCACGCGGGCGAGCCGCTTGCCGAAATCGGACGGATGGGCCGGCGCCTCGCCGTCGAGGATGCGCGCCTGGCCGAGCAGGAGATGCGCGGCGTCGTCGACGAGGCTCTTGTCGTTATCCGCAAGGCGCCGCGTCATCGCCGCGACAATGGCGTGGCGCGGGTTGATCTCCAGGATCGGCTTGGCGAAGGCCGCGCCGCCCTGATGGCGGGCGATGATCTTCTCGAACTGCTTGTCGGGCCCGAAATCCGGCGCGACCAGACAGGCCGGGCTCTCGTCGAGGCGCGCCGACGGGCGCACATCGGCGACCTCGGCCTCCAGCACGGTCTTCAGATGCGCGACCAGCGCGGCGACATCGGCCGCCGGCGCTTCGTCGGCCTTGTCGGCCTCGGGCTTCGCCGGTTCGGGGATCGCGTCGAGATCGGCGGCACCTTGCGTGATCGACTGGAACGGCTTGCCCTCGTAGCCGAGCGCGGAGCGGACCCAGAAGGCGTCGACCGGATCGGACAGCAGCAGCACCTCGACGTCGCGCTTGCGGAAGCCCTCGAGATGCGGGCTCGCCGCGGCCCGTTCGGCCGTGTCGGCGGTCACGTAATAGATCCGGGTCTGGTTTTCCTTCAGATCCTTCACGTAATCGGCGAGCGAGCGCCAGCCGTCGCCGGAGCGGGTCGTCTTGAACCGGGCGATCTTGAAGATGTCGTCGCGGCGCTCGGGATCCTCGTAGAGCCCTTCCTTGATCACGGGACCAAAAGCGCCCCAGACCTTCTCGAAGCTGTCCTTGTCGGTATCGGCCAGTTTGCCGATCTCGGTCAGGACCTTGGTCGTGACGTTCTTGCCGATCGCCTCGAGCACCGGGTTCTTCTGCAGCATCTCGCGCGAGATGTTGAGCGGCAGATCCTCGCTGTCGACCACGCCGCGGACGAAACGGGCCCAGGCCGGCAGGATTTCGACCTCGTCGGAGATGAACACGCGCCGGACGTAGAGCTTGACCCGGCCCTTGCGCGCCGGATCGAACAGGTCGAACGGCTTCATCGACGGCACGAATACCAGCACGGAATATTCGTGCCGGCCCTCGGCCTTGTAATGCAGCGTCAGTGCGGGCTGATCCCACTGGCCGGAGACATTGCCGTAGAACTCGGCGTACTCCTCCTTGGTGATCTCCGACTTCGGCTTCACCCACAGGGCGGAGCCGTCGGTCAGCGCCTTGCGCTCGGCCTCGCCCGCCGTGGCGAAGGCGATCGGCACCGGGATATGCGCGGAGTATTCGCGCACGATCCGCTCGATCGTCGCCTCTTCCGCATAGGTCGCAGCGTCCTCGAGCAGCTCGAGGACGACACGCGTGCCGTGGGCGGGAGCGCCGGGAAGCGCGGCCGGCTCGATCTCGAAGCGGCCGCGGCCGTCGGAGGTCCAGGTCCAGGCCTCGGCGCTGCCGGCCTTGCGGCTCGTTACCCGCACGCGGGCGGCCACCATGAAGGCGGAATAGAAGCCGACGCCGAACTGGCCGATCAGGTTCGACGGCTGGGCGCCGTCGGAGAGTTCATCGAGGAAGGCCTTGGTGCCGGAGCGGGCGATCGTGCCGAGATTGGCGACCAGCTCGTCGCGATCCATGCCGATGCCATTGTCGGCGATGGTCAGGCGGCGGGCGGCCGGATCGGCTTCGATCACGATCTCGAAGCGCTCGCCGTCACCGATCAGCGCGGGCTCGGCGATCGCGCGCCAACGCAGCTTCTCGCAGGCGTCGGCGGCGTTGGAGACGAGCTCGCGGAGGAAGATGTCCTTGTTGGAATAGACCGAGTGCACCATCAGGTGCAGGAGCCGCGACACTTCCGCCTGGAAGGCATGGGACTCGGCCGGCGCATCGGCCGGCCGCTCGGTGGTTTCCGTGCTGTTTTCCGGGGTCATGGTTCCGTCGTCGATCATCGGTGGGAACGTCTGCGGGTCTCGCGGCCCGCGCGTGCCTGATATCGTCGATCGTGACCCGGATTCAAGTCGACGGCCGCGCGGCCGTCACTTCATATTGGTGCTGAGGTTGGTGAAGGTCGAGCCGAGATTGGTGCCCAGGGTCGTCGCACCGGTGATGATCGCGACGGCGATCAGCGAGGCGATCAGGCCGTACTCGATCGCGGTGGCGCCGGATTCGTCCTTCAGCAGGGCAAGGAAAAATTTCATCGTGACCTCCATGACGCGGTGACGGATCACTTCGCCGCCCCCGCCGATACGGCAGACCATGACATTCACGGTTGAATCAGCTCTTAATCACGGACAGATCTTTGGCGATAAATTCTATGCCTTCCCCGGCTCTCGTCCTGCTGGTCGGTGCGCTCTGAGGCGAAATCGGCCCGAATCCCCTACGTCATTCGAGGTTTTCGCTCACCGTGGACGTTCAGGACGTGTGAACCATCTTCGCAAGACATGAAAAAACGCCGCGCTCCGGGGGGGAGACGCGGCGTTCTCGATCGTCATCGACGGGTCGGGGTGAGGCACGGTCCCGATCCGATTGGTGGGTACCTGTGATCAGCCGAAGCTGCGCACATCGACGAAGTGGCCGGCGATCGCGGCGGCCGCCGCCATGACCGGCGACACCAGATGTGTCCGGCCCTTGAAGCCCTGCCGGCCCTCGAAATTGCGGTTCGAGGTCGAGGCGCAGCGCTCGCCCGGGTCAAGCCGATCGGCGTTCATCGCGAGGCACATCGAGCAGCCGGGCTCGCGCCACTCGAAGCCGGCGGCCTTGAAGATCACGTCGAGGCCCTCGGCCTCGGCCTGGTCCTTCACGAGGCCCGAACCCGGAACCACCATGGCGAGCTTGATGTTCGGGGCGACCGTCTTGCCCTTCACGATCGAAGCGACCTGGCGCAGATCCTCGATGCGACCGTTGGTGCAGGAGCCGATGAAGATCTTGTCGAGCGCGATGTCGGTGATCTTCTGGCCCGGCTTCAGGTCCATGTACTCGAGCGCGCGCCACTTGGAGGCGCGCTTGTTCTCGTCGGCGATGTCGTCGGGGTTCGGCACGGTGCCAGTGACCGAGACGACGTCCTCGGGGCTGGTGCCCCAGGTCACGATCGGCGGCAGGTTCGCGGCGTCGAGGCGGATCTCGGTGTCGAAGTGCGCGCCCTCGTCGGTGAACAGCGTCTTCCAATAGGCGATGGCGCGCTCGAGCGCCTCGCCGGTCGGCGCCTTCGGCTTGCCGAGGATGTATTCGAAGGTCTTCTCGTCCGGCGCGATCAGGCCGGCGCGGGCGCCGCCCTCGATCGACATGTTGCAGACGGTCATGCGGCCTTCCATCGACAGCGAGCGGATGGCTTCGCCAGCATATTCGATGACGTGGCCGGTGCCGCCGGCGGTGCCGATCTCGCCGATGATGGCGAGGATGATGTCCTTGGCGCCGACGCCGTCCGGCAGCTTGCCGTCGACGGTGACGCGCATGTTCTTCGCCTTCTTCTGCACCAGCGTCTGGGTGGCGAGCACGTGCTCGACTTCAGACGTGCCGATGCCGTGGGCGAGCGCGCCGAAGGCGCCATGCGTCGAGGTGTGGCTGTCGCCGCAGACGATGGTCATGCCGGGCAGGGTGAAGCCCTGCTCGGGGCCGACGACGTGGACGATGCCCTGCCGCTTGTCGAGCTCGTTGTAATATTCGACGCCGAACTCGGCCGCGTTCTTGGCGAGCGTCGCGACCTGCAGCGCCGACTCCGGATCGTCGATGCCGTGGCTGCGGTCGGTCGTCGGAACGTTGTGATCGACGACGGCGAGCGTCTTCTCCGGGGCGCGGACCTTGCGATGAGCGGTGCGCAGGCCTTCGAACGCCTGCGGGCTCGTCACTTCATGGACGAGATGGCGATCGATATAGAGCAGGCACGTCCCGTCCGGCTGGGTATCGACGACATGGTCGTCCCAGATCTTGTCGTAGAGCGTGCGCGGGGTCGTGCTACGCGCGTTCATCCTGGCGTACTCCCTGAAATCGTCCGGCCTTCGGGTCCCGGCCATGAAGGCGTTCATTTAGAACAACCGGGCCCGGAACGAAAGAGCCGAGACGCTTGCCTTCCGTGCGCTTTGCCGTTATCTAGCCGCTCGGATTTCGGCGTCGAGCCGAATCCGGGCGCCGCAGCGCCGCCGAAGCCGATCCAGGGTGATTAGCAAGATCACGATCGATCGTCCCGGACGACGCGGTCATCGGCCGATAGGTCCAAGCATTCGCAACCGGTGGGCTCGCCCCACCGAAAGTGAAGCCAGATCAACCGGTTGACGAAGCGGACGTGGAGTTGATAATCTCTTGGGCGGGCCAAAACCCGACCGGATGCCGACTTAGCTCAGCTGGTAGAGCACATCATTCGTAATGATGGGGTCGTAGGTTCGAATCCTATAGTCGGCACCACTCTCCTCTTCCCGTTCATCCTCTCCTTCGCGCTGATTATGCAGCTGGTCGCCTCGGGCCGAGGTGGTCCGCCTTAGCGCATTTTTGTCATGCGTCCCACGCCTGATCGCAGGCGCCGTCGTCGTCGGCAGGTGCCGACGCTCGTCGCCGCCCTATGGGTTTGCCGGCGCTCAGAAGACCATCGATCCGTTCCGCGCGGGAACAAGCGCGAGCCAAGCACGTTTGCTTACCAGGGCCCGTGCATTCCGACATGTGCCTCGGGGTGCGCGTGTTGTGTCCGGCCCAGCGAAGGGCTGTCCGAACGTTCAATGCGCCGGTCGTGGTTCGGGGCATGGTGGGCCGATGGCGCAGTCGATATCGATCCGGAAATCGCCGACGGGAATTCAAGGCTTCGACGAACTGACACTCGGCGGCCTGCCGGCCGGGCGCACCGCGCTGGTGTGCGGGTCTGCCGGCTGCGGCAAGACGCTGTTCGCGTCGACCTTTCTGGTCAACGGCGCCCGCGATTACGACGAACCGGGCGTGTTCGTCTCCTTCGAGGAGCGGCCGTCCGACATTGTCGAGAACGTCGCCTCGCTCGGCTTCGGGCTCGACGAGCTGGTCGCCACGGGCCGCGTCTATATCGAGCATATCGTGATCGATCCGTCGGAATTCGCCGAGATCGGCGAATACGATCTCGAAGGTCTGTTCCTGCGGCTCGAACTGGCCATCGATCAGGTCGGTGCCAGGCGGGTGGTGCTCGACACGATCGAGAGCCTGTTCTCGGCCTTCGACAATCCCGCCGTCCTCCGCGCGGAGATCCGCCGGCTGTTCGACTGGCTGAAGGACCGCGGCATGACCACGGTCATCACCGGCGAACGCGGCGAGGGCTCGCTGACCCGGCAGGGGCTTGAGGAATATGTCTCGGACTGCGTGATCCTGCTCGATCATCGCGTCGACAGCCAGATCTCGACGCGCCGCATGCGCATCGTGAAGTATCGCGGCACCAGCCACGGCACCAACGAATACCCGTTCCTGATCGACAGCGACGGCTTCTCGGTGCTGCCGGTATCCTCGCTCGGGCTCGAACATCGCGTCTACGAAGAGCGGATCTCGACCGGCGTGCCGGATCTCGACGCGATGGTTTCGGGCGGCGGGTTCTATCGCGGGTCGAGCATCCTGCTCTCGGGCGTCGCCGGGTCGGGCAAGTCGTCGCTGGCGGCCTGTTTTGCCGCGCAGGCGTGCCGGAGCGGCGAGCGGGCGCTCTATTTCTCGTTCGAGGAATCGCGCGAACAGGCGATCCGTAACATGCGGTCGATCGGCGTCGATCTCGAACCCTATTTCCGTGCCGGCCAGCTGCATTTCGTCGCGACGCGGCCGACCTTGTACAGTCTCGAGATGCACCTCGCGATCCTGCTGCGCGAGGTGATCCGGACCGAGCCGACGCTGGTCGTGCTCGATCCGATCTCGGCCTTCACCGAGAGCGGTGCGCGGCTCGAGGTGCAGTCGATGCTGCTCCGGATGGTCGACTTCCTGAAGACCAAGGGCATCACCGGCGTGTTCACCCACTTGATGCAGGGCGGCGACAATCTGATCAAGACGGACGCCGGCCTGTCGTCGCTGATGGACACCTGGGTCCTGCTGCTCAATCGCGAGACCAACGGCGAATTCAATCGCGAGCTCTATCTGCTCAAGGCGCGTGGCCTCGAACATTCCAACCAGGTGCGGGAGTTCGTCATGGGCGCGGACGGCATTCGGCTGCTCGAACCCTATGTGGGCGACGGGCATGCGCTGACCGGCTCGGCGCGCCGGGCCGAGGAAGCGCGGCTCAGGCGGGTCGAGATCGAGCGGTCGCAGCGGGTCGCGCGCGAGCAGGCGCGGCTCGAACAGAAGCGGCGCGGCGTGCTGGCGCAGATCGAACAGTTGCGGTCCGAACTCGCGGCCGAGGAGGCGGATCTCAAACTCCTGATCGACAGCGAGACGGCCTACCGGCAGAGCCTCGCCGACGATCGTCATGTCATGGAGAAGAGCCGGCGTGCCGCGAGGCCGGACGGAGCATCGCGATGAGTCAGTCCGAACCCCGCAAGCTCGTGCTCTATGTCGCCGGCCAGACGCCGAAATCGCTGGCCGCCATCGCCAATCTGGAACGGATCTGCACCGAGCATCTCGCCGGCAAATATACCGTCGAGGTGGTCGACCTGAAGAAGAACCCGCAGCTCGCCCGCGAGCACGCCATCGTCGCGATCC
The DNA here is from genome assembly GCA_040269895.1 of Ancalomicrobiaceae bacterium S20. Taxonomy (NCBI): domain Bacteria; kingdom Pseudomonadati; phylum Pseudomonadota; class Alphaproteobacteria; order Hyphomicrobiales; family Ancalomicrobiaceae; genus Methyloraptor; species Methyloraptor flagellatus. The sequence goes on from CP158568.1 coordinate 4,199,771, forward strand.
CGACGCTGGTCCGCGAGCTGCCCGTGCCGCTCAGGAAGATCATCGGCGACTTGTCGGATACGCAGAAGGTGCTGGTCAACCTGATGGTGGAGGCCGAATGAGTGCCGCCCAGGACGAGGTCCAGACCCTGATCGCGGACTTGCGACGCCGGCTCGACGAGGCCGAGGAGACGTTGCGCGCCATCCGCGACGGCGAGGTCGATGCGCTGGTGATCCGCGGCGGCGTGGAAGACGAGGTATTCGCGATCGGGGACGACGCCGAATCGTTCCGCAAGTTCATCGAGGCGATGGACCCGGGGGCCGCCGCCGTCGATGGCAGCGGCCGGGTGCTCTACGCCAATGCGGCGATGATCGAGCTCATCGGGCTCCCGCTCGGCTCGGTGCAGGGCCGGCTCTTCGCCGACCTGTTCGCGACCGAGCCGGCAGACGCGATCCGGGCCCTGCTCGATCAGGCGAGCGACGCGCGCGCGAGCGCGGAGATCGTGTTCCGGGTCGGTACGGGCGAGATGGGGGTGGGCGAGCGGATCCATCTGGTCGCGGCGACCCCCGTCCGGCTCGGCACGATCACCGGCCGGGCGGTGACGCTGACCGACATGACCGAGCGGATCCGTGCCGAACGGGCCGAACAGGCCGAGCAGGTTTCAAACGCGATCATCGCCTCGGCCAACGAGGCGGTGGTCGTCTGCGATCCGGCCGGGGTGGTCACCCACGCCAATGCCGCCGCGGCCGCCGCCTTCGATCGTGGGCTGGTCGGGCAGAGCTTCGATGCCGCATTGCCGCTCGTCCTGGCGGAGGGCTGCGGCTTTCCCCGCGTCGAGGATCTGGTCGCGGTCGCGGCCGCGGGGACGTCGGTGCAGGGCGTCGAGGCGGCGATCCGTGTCGGTGAGCGGCCGAAGGATGTGCTGATCAGCGCGGCACCCTTGCGGGTCGCGCTCGGCCAGATGGTCGGCTGCGTGTTGACGCTGGTCGACATCTCGCAGCGGCGCGCCGCCGAGAAGCAGCAGCTCCTGCTGCTGCGTGAGCTCGACCACCGGGTCAAGAACACGCTCGCGCTGGTGCTGTCGATCAGCAACCGGACGCTGTCGGTCGAAGACACGCTCGAAGGCTTCCAGCAGGCATTCACGGCGCGCATCCAGGCGCTGGCGGCGACGCACACGCTGCTCGCCCACAAGGGCTGGAGCGATCTCCAGCTCAGCGACATCATCATGGCGGAGATCGCGCCCTATACCGACGACGAGGCCGATCGGATCGAGCTCGGCGGCATCGACGTGTCGCTGACGCCGCGCACCGCCATTGCCATGGGCCTGATCATCCACGAATTGACCACCAACGCGGTGAAATACGGCGCGCTGTCGACCGAGACCGGTCGGATTTCGGTGCGCTCGATGGGGCGCTCGCGCGACCGCGACAGCCTGATGATCGAGTGGCTGGAGACCGGCGGGCCGTATGTCGAACGACCCGTGCGGTCGGGGTTCGGGCGCACCGTGATCTCGCGCAGCCTCAGCTATTCGCCGAACGGCGGGGCGGACCTGCAATTCCCGCCCTCGGGTGTCCGCTGCGTGATCGACATTCCGGGCGAAGAGATCGTGGTCTGAGCGGAACCGCCCGGCTTGAAGCGCGCTGCTCACACCGGCGCCACCATGTAGCGTGCCGTCTCGCCGTACCCGGCCAGGCTCTCGGCGAGGTCCGGGCGGGCTTCGATCACGAAGCCGAGCCGCGCCCATAACACTGTCGTCCCATAGACCGACACGCAGGAGAGGGCGCCGATGCCGCGCGCGCACGCCTCGGCGCGCAGGTGGTCGATGAAGGTCGCCGCCAGATTGTGGCCGCGCGCCTCCGGCAGCAGCGCGACATCATGGACGAAGATGCAGTCCGGCGCCTCAGGCAGGCGCTCCAGAAAGCGGTCGAGCTTCGGGATCGCCCCGAGCCGCCACGGATGGGCGATGGCGTAGCCGACCACCCGGCCGTCGGCGACGGCGACCCGCGCGGTCGCCGGTGCCAGGGCGATTTTTTCGGCGAACACCTCGGAGCGCTCGGGCATGTCGGGGTGGATCACCTCGGCGATCGCTTCGGCGGCCGCGAGCGCGTCGGTCGTGAAGGGCTGCCAGATCGGCGCGGGCAACATGGCGTGGTTCCCGTTGGAGGATCGCGGCGCGAGTGACGGCCGGACGGGTGTTCTACCCGACCGGTGAGCTGAAGTCAGGCCGGCCCGCCGTGGCAGGCGTCATGCACGCCGCGGGCGCGCGCCAGGCCAACCCGTGGGATATCGATCGGCGGGACGGGCGAATCCGTCCCGCCGATGTCCGTTGCCTTGCGGTCCGCTCAGGCGTTGAGCGCGGCCGGCGGCAGCTGGTAGGCCGGCGGCATGGCGACTGCGTCGGCCGGCGCCTCGGTGCGAACGGCGACGCGCCGGGTCTTCTCGAGGGTCTTGTCCGAGACCGAGATGAACAGCCCGATCGCCGGCTCGCCCGCCACCGTGGTCGGCAGACACAGCGGCTCGGCCTCGAAGCCGAGACGCAGGAGCCGGGTGATCCAGACCGGATGCGCCTCGGCGGTCAGATGCTCGATGCGGTTCTCCAGCGCGTGCTCGACGATCGCCAGCATCAGCTCGCGCTCCGCCTGGCCGAGCGCGAAGCCCTGGCCGCGATAGTCCGGTGCGACGCAGTGCCGCGTCCACTCCAGGATGTTGGGCCCGCGCGGGATCGGCCGGGTCTGGCACAGGTGCGACAGGACGTCGGACAGCAGATGCGGACGGGTGGTTTCGAGCAGGCGCGCATAGGCGACGAGGACCTGCCCGCGCATGACGCAGATATGGGTCGCGCCCTCGGTATCGAAGGCGTCCATCTCGCGCTGGTCGGGCCGGGCGAGGTCGCTCCAGCCGCGCTCCTCGACGAACACGCGATGACGCAGCCGCCAGGCCTGTTCGAGCACGGCGGTATGCTGGTCGGCCTGATCGTGGGGAATGACGAGGATCATTGGTCTGGTCCTTTCGGAAAACGTTTCTGGTGGATCGCGGTTGGGCGAGATGAACGACGCCTCGGAAACCGGGGGTCGCAAAAATCATAAGCCTGAATCGCGACATCGCGACCAGGTTGCCGAATGCGGTAGCGCAATTGAAAATTCAGGTGATTCTCGCGCAGCCGCCGATAAGACGCGGGGCGATGGGGACCGGGCGCCCGATTTCTGCCCGGAAAGCCGTGATGCGTGCGCGTGAGGCCGCCGCATGGCTGGCGGCGATGCAGGGCTCTGGTCCGGCCTGGCGGAGGTGGTGTGGCCGGGCGTCTCTGCGCCCGGCGGGGCGCATCAGTGGATCAGGCCGTGGCGCATGCCGATGGCGACGGCCTGCGCGCGATTGCTGGCGCCGAGCTTGCGGGTCGCGCAGGTGATGTACCACTCGGCCGTGCTCTCGGAGATCGACAGGATGCCGGAGATCTCCCAGGAGGTCTTGCCTTCGGCGATCCACTGCAGGCATTCGCGTTCGCGCCGGCTGAGGCGCGGGGCGTCGGCAGCGGGCTGCAGCGTGATCAGTTCGCGCACGCGGTTCTGGACGTAGATGCCGACCAGATGCAGCATGCCGCGATCGGCCTCGTCGAGGTCGACCTTGTGGGCCGCCATCGACAGAACCGACTGCCGGCCGTCGAGGTCGTAGACCGGAACGCAGAAGCCGTCGCGCATGCCGAGCTCGGCGGCCTCGTCCATGACGCGCTGCTCTTCCGGCCGGATCTCCTTCATTGCGGCGATCGCCTCGGACCAGACGAACGGCTCGGCCGCGCCGCGGAGTCGCCGGGCGACCGGGTCGACCTGGACATAATCGTTTTTGAGATAGTGTTCGAGCCAGGTCTGATTCCAGCCGGACAGCATAATATAGCCGTCCATGCGACGGCCGGGGTTCGGCACTCCGGTCAGCAAGAACGAATCGAAGCCATACTGACTGCCAAGATCGCGCAGCGACTTGAGCGTCCGCTCCATCGAGCTTTCGTGCTTGATACCCTCGATGAAATCGAGTGCCGTCTTCATGCGGTCGGCAGGAACGCTGTTCTGCATCCGTCTGAGTCCGTGCAATACGATCTTTCAGATCGAGTGGTTTTGTACATCAAAGCCGTGAGTTCCGTCCGCTCCGGCACTCAATTCCTGATCGTAAGTCGATTTCCACTCGGGCGCGCAAGGCCCCACCGAAGGGGAATCTATCGCAGATTTGGGTCTGAACCGCAAGCTTTGCCCCTTTAGTCCGTGTTTACTACAGCTCACGTATGCGGCATCTACTGCGGGTGGCACGTCACAGCATGGTCGCTTGTCAGGATCGGGGTGATCGCCTACTTCGAGGCGATGTTCCCCGAAGGCCCGGAGCACCCATGCGGCTCGACTTCTCTCTGGTTGCCGTTGCTGTATTGTCGCTTTCGACGGTTGTCCAGCCGTCGGCCCAGGAAACGCGGCCGGGCGGAGCCGACGCCGGGATCGAGCGGCGCATCGATGCGCTGGTCGAGCGCATGACGCTGGAGGAGAAGCTCGGGCAGATGAGCCAGGGCGGCTGGGCGCCGGACTTCGACCTCAAGGAGGCGGAATCCGGCATCATCGGCTCCCTGACCAATGCCGACGATCCGGCCGCCATCGCCAAGATCCAGGCCGCGGCCCGGCGGTCGCGGCTCGGCATCCCGATCCTGATGACGCACAACGTAATCCACGGGTTCCGGACGCTGTTCCCGGTTCCGATCGGGATGGCGGCGAGTTTCGATCCGGCGCTGGTGCGCGAGACCGCGCGCTGGGCGGGGCGGGAATCGGCGGCGGTCGGACTGCACTGGACGCTCGCGCCGATGGTCGACATCTCGCGCGATCCGCGCTGGGGTCGCGTGGTGGAGGGGGCGGGCGAGGATGTCTTCCTCGGCTCGATGATGGCGGCGGCGCAGGTCACGGGTCTGCGCGAGGGCGGCATCATCGCCTCGCTCAAGCACTATGTCGGCTATGGCGCGGCCGAGGCGGGACGCGACTACAACTCGACCTCGATCCCGCCCGTCGAACTGCGCGATATCTACCTGCCGCCGTTCCATGCCGGCATCGCCGCCGGTGGTGCGACGATCATGGCGGCGTTCAATGCGCTCAACGGCACGCCCGCGACGGCCAATCGCTGGACGCTCGATCAGGTGCTGAAGCGGGAATGGGGTTTCGACGGCTTCGTCATCTCCGACTGGGATTCGATCATCGAGCTCATGAAGCACGGCGTCGCGGGGTCGCGGGCCGAGGCGGCGGAAAAGGCACTGATGGCCGGGGTCGACGTCGACATGGCCGGCGAACTGTTCCGCGACGAACTGCCGGCCCTGGTCAAGGCCGGCCGCGTGCCGATGGCGCGGATCGACGATGCGGTCCGGCGCGTGCTGCGCGTCAAGTTCCGTCTCGGCCTGTTCGACCGGCCGGACCCCGATCCGGCGGCGGCCGACGCGCAGCTCCTGACCCCGGCCGCCCGCGAGGCGGCACGGCGGGCGGCGCGCGAGACGATCGTGCTGCTCAGGAACGACGGCGACCTGCTGCCGCTCGCCCCCAAGGCCAAGCGGATCGCGCTGGTCGGCGGTGCGGCGGCCGATCCGTCCGATCACATGGGATCGTGGGGTGCGGCGGCCCGGCAGGGCGACACGGTCACGACGCTCGCTGCGCTGCAGGCGCGCGCTTCGGCGGGCGGCTACGCGCTCACCTATGCGCGCGGCTGTGCGGACGACTGTACCTCGACCGAAGGCTTCGACGAGGCGGTGCAGCGGGCGAGCGAGGCCGACCTGGTCATCGCGGTGCTCGGCGAGCCCTGGTACATGACCGCCGAGGGCACCTCGCGCACCCGCCTCGGCCTCCCGAACAGGCAGCAGGAGCTGCTGGAGCGTCTGGTCGCCACCGGCAAGCCGGTCGTGCTCGTGGTGTTCGCCGGCCGTCCGATGGCGCTGACCTGGGCGGCGGAGCACGTTCCGGCGATCCTCTATGCGTGGGCACCGGGCACGGAAGGCGGCAACGGGATCGCCGATCTCTTGTTCGGTGATGCCTCGCCCTCGGCGCGCCTGCCGATGACCATGCCGCGCGCGGTCGGGCAGATTCCGGTCTATTACGACCACCTGCCGACCGGCCGGCCGGCCACCGACGATCGCTACTCGTCGCGCTATATCGACGAGGAGAACGCGCCGCTCTATCCGTTCGGCTATGGCCTTTCCTACACGCGCTTCGCCTATTCGGACGTCGCCATCACCGCACCGAAGCCAGACCGCGAGGGCGTGCTCGAGGTGGCCGTGACGGTCGCGAACACCGGCGCGCGGGCCGGCAAGGATGTCGTCCAGCTCTATGTCCGCGATCTGGTCGCGTCGCGGTCGCGGCCGATCCGGCAGCTGAAGGCCTTCGACAAGGTTGCGCTCGCGCCGGGCGAGAGCCGGCGCGTGACCTTGCGCGTACCCATCGATCGGCTCGGCTTCCACGCGGAGGAGGGTGGCTATCAGGTCGAGCCGGGCCGCTTCGAGGTCTATCTCGGCGGCGACAGCCGGGCGCCGATGGTCGGCGGCTTCGAGCTGCCGACGGGCGTGGACTATCCCGGCGCACCGCCGGTCCGGCTCGACTGATCGGCCAACTTGTCGCACTTCCCGAGAGGAAGACGGCTAATTGTAGCCCGCGGCTTTACCGGGATTTAAAGCGGCCCGGCGCAGACTGGCGAACGTCCGCCCGCACTGCGGCGCCGCCCCCGCGCGCCGCTTCTTCCGAAAGAGGCCCATGGCCAACGCCGCCCCCGCCGTCTCCGACCACCGGGTTCCGGACAGGGGCGCGGACCGGGAAGCCGTGCTGCGGCTGGTGGCGCAGCTCCAGGAAGACTTCATCGCCGACGACGAGCACGCGGCGATCTTCCAGCGCATGGTCGAGGCGGTCATCACGCTGACCCAGAGCGCCTTCGGCTTTTTCGGTGAGGCCCTCGTCGACCCGGATGGCCGGCCTTATCTGCGCCTGATCGCGCTGACCGACATCTCCTGGAACGCCTGGTCGCGGGCGATGTATCGGCAGGTGGAGACCGGCGGGCTCGAGTTCCGCAACTTCGACAACATCATCGGTCGCGCGCTGTCGCAGAGCGCGCCGACGATCGTCAACGACATGGCGTCCAATCCGCATACGGGCGAGTTGCCGCCGGGCCATCCTCCGATCACGACCTTCCTGGCGCTGCCGGTGCACAAGGGTGACACGCTGGTCGGCATGATCGGGCTCGCCAACCGGCCGGGCGGCTATTCGCCCGCCGTGATCGAGCTGATCGAGCCGATCGTGCAGACCTGCGGCACGCTGATCTCGGCCGTGCGTATCGAACGCGAGCGGCGGGCCGCGGTCGAGCTGTTGCACGAGGCGGTCGAAGCGATCCCGGAAGGCATTGTCGTCCACGACGTGCACGACCGCATGGTCCTGTGCAACTCGGCCTACCTCGATCTCTATCCGAAGAGCCGGGACGGCCGATCGCTGTCGCTGTGTTTCGAGGATCTGGTCCGGCAATCGGCTGAACTCGGCGAATATGTCGACAGCGGTGAGACCGAGGCCGAGAAAGCGGCCTGGATCGACTGGCGGCTCGCCGCCCACCGCAATCCGAGCGGTCCGTTGTTCCAGACCACCCGGACCGGCCGGCATCTGCGGATCGACGAGCGGCGAACCGCTTCGGGCCTCACGGTCGGGCTGCGGACCGATCTGACGGAAATTCTCAAGACCCAGACGCTGCTGCGCGGTAGCGAGGCGAAGTTCCGATCGCTGTTCGATCTGGCGCCGCTCGGCATTGCCCGGTTCGATGCCGACGATCGCATCGTCGAGGCCAATCCGGCCCTGTGCACGCTGCTCGGTCGTGACGCGGCGCTCGACGGCGCCTTCGCGCTGGTCGAGATCCTGCACGATGACGACCGTGCGCGTTTCCAGCAGACGCTCAAGACCGTGCGCGACCGCGGCCGGTCGCTGAGTGGCGAATTTCGGATCGTGGTCGAGGACGGCGCCGTCGTGACCGTGCTCCTCCACGCGGCGGCGGTGCCCGAGCAGGGCGGCGGCGCCGGCGTCTGGGCGTTGCTTCAGGACATTTCCGAGCGCAAGCGCATCGAGGACGTGATCTGGCACGCGGCCCATCACGACAGCCTGACCGGCCTGCCGAACCGGACCTATCTCGCCGAGTATCTCGCCGGCAAGGCGCCGGGATCGGACGGACCGGGTGCCTCGTTCGGCCTGCTGCTGGTCGATCTCGACAATTTCAAGCTCGTGAACGACACGCTCGGCCATGAAGCCGGCGACGTGCTGCTGACCAAGGTGGCCGATCGGCTGGCCAAGGGCGTGCGCAAGCGCGACTTCGTCGCACGCCTCGGCGGCGACGAGTTCGCGGTGGTCGCCAGCAACGCCCGTTCGGTCGCAGAGCTGCAGAAGCTCGCCGACCGGCTGCTCGTCGCGCTCACGCGCCGGATCCCCTATGGCGACCGTTCGATCCAGACCTACGGCAGCATCGGCATCGCGCTGTTTCCGCCGCACGGCCGCGACGCCCGCGAGCTGATCCGCTCCGCCGACATCGCGCTCTACGAGGCCAAGCGCGGCGGCCGCAATCGCGCGGTGGTGTTCGACGGCGAGATGCTGCGCGAGGCGCGCGCGCGCTTCGATGCCGCCCAGACCGTGCGCCAGGCCCTGGCCGAGAACCGGATCGTGCCGGTCTACCAGCCGATCGTCGATCTCACGACCGGGCGGCTCGACGGTCTGGAGGCGCTGTTCCGGGTCAAAAGCGAGACCGACGAACTGATCGGACCGGCCGAACTCGCGAGCATCTTCGAGCATCACGAGCTCGGTCGGGCGATCGACCTGCACATGCTCGATCTCGTCACCGCCGACATGGCCGACTGGCTGGCGCGCGGCATCGATGTCGGGCAGGTCGCGGTCAACGTCTGCGACGGCGAGCTCGGGCGGCACCGCTATGACGAGCGCGTGCTCAAGCTCATGGCCACCCGCGGCATCCCGGAAGGGCGGCTGCGCATCGAGGTGGCCGAAGCGGCGCTGCTGCGAACCGAGATCGCGGCGATCGCGCCGACCTTCGCCAAGCTCGCCGCCCATCGCGTCGATGTCGCGCTCGACGACTTCGGCACCGCCTTCGCGGCGCTCAAGCATCTCAAATCGTTACCGATCCAGCAGGTGAAGATCGACCGCTCGTTCATTGCCGACATCGACGACGACCCGGCGAGCCGCTCGATCGTCGCGGCGCTGGTGCGTCTGTGCGCCGACCTCGGCAAGAAGCTGATCGCCGAGGGCGTCGAGACCGAGCGGCAGCGCGATGTGTTGCTCGAACTCGGCTGCCGCTACGCGCAGGGCTATCTGATCGCCCGGCCGATGACCAAGGCCAAGGCGGAGATCTTCGTGCTCAGGAGCTTCGCGCAGGCCATGCGCCGGGAGATCGGTGCTTCGGACGTAGCCGAGGTCGCCGACGTGCTGCTGCCGGCGGTGCGGGCGAGCTGAGCTTCGGGCGCCGGACCGATCTGCTGCCGGTCCCGGTGGACAAACCGCGGTTTGCGCTCCATCTCTCGGACAAGACCGTTCGCGAGAGACCGAAGAGCGATGCTGCAACAGATCCGTGCCTTTCTCGCCGACCTCGTCGCCGCCGATCAGGAGACGCCGCGCTTCGACGCCGATGACCGGCGGCTCGCGGTCGCGGCGCTGCTCGCCCATGTGATCGGCATCGACGGCTTCGTTTCGGCCGAGGAGCGCGCGCGGCTCGAGGATGTGCTCGCCCGACACTTTTCGCTTTCCGTCGAAGATGCCCGGGCGCTCGCCGACGCGGGGCGCGAGGCGGAACTGGAGTCGGTCGATCTCTATCGCTTCACCAGCGTGGTCAAGCGCGGCGCACCGCTCGAGGAGCGGCTCGCGGTGGTCGAGATGCTGTGGGAGCTCGTCTATGCCGACGGCGTGGTGCACGAGTTCGAGGACAATGTCGTCTGGCGGATCGCCGACCTGATCGGCGTGGAGACGCGCGACCGGGTATTGATCCGGCAGGAGGTCGCCGCCGGGGTCGCCAAGACGGCGAGCGAGACGGCCGAGGGCTGAACCGGAACCGTGGCGCTGCCCAAGGGCCGCGGTTTTCCGCCACAGCCGGGCAGCTCTGCCGCACTGCGGCATTGCATCGTGATCTCAGCCGTCTCATGATCGGTCCATCGTCATCCGCGAGGGATTCTCCGATCGCCCATGGGACGACCGAGCCGCTCTTCCCCGTCGTCCGGCCATGCGCCGCGCATCCTGATCGTGCTGCATCAGGACACCTCGACCCCGGGACGGGTCGGGATGACACTCGCCCGCCGCGGCTTCGTGCTGGACATCCGGCGGCCGCGCTTCGGAGACCCGCTGCCGACGACGCTGGCAGACCATGCCGGCGCGGTGGTGTTCGGCGGCCCCATGAGCTGCAACGACTGCGAGGAGTACGTCCGGCGCGAGATCGACTGGCTGTCGGTGCCGCTTCGGGAGGAAAAGCCGCTGCTCGGCATCTGCCTCGGCGCGCAGATGCTGGCGCGGCACCTTGGCGGCAAGGTCGAGCGGCATCCGCATGGACGCGTCGAGATCGGCTATTTCCCGCTGCATGCGACCGAGGCCGGGCGCCGGCTCATGGCGTGGCCGAGCCATGTCTACCAGTGGCACAACGAAGGCTTCGAGTGCCCCGCCGGCGCGACGCTGCTCGCGCGCGGCGACGATTTCCCGAACCAGGCCTTCTCGGTCGGCCCTGCCGCCTATGGCATCCAGTTCCACCCGGAACTGACGCTCGCGATGATGCATCGCTGGACGGTCCGGGGCGCGCCGCGGCTCGAGCTGCCGGGCGCGCAGGCGCATCACCAGCATTTCGCCGGCCGCGAGACCTATGACGCGCAGACGCGGCTGTGGCTGGAGCGGTTCCTCGACCTCTGGCTCGCGCCGCGCGGCCGAGCCGGCCTTTGCGGCCGCGGCCGAGTGAGGCGTCGCGGCCGGCAGGCCGCCATTCCATCGAAGGATGACGGTTTCCCGGGCCCGCGGCCGTCCGGTGCGCGCTCGGTGACGCCGCCCGTGGGCGTCGGGTCAAAAGAAAAGGGCCGCTTTCGCGGCCCAGTGTCTTCGAACTCAAGGGGGATTTGAACCACGCTTGCCTCAGAGGCCCGGCCCGATCCTCGACCACGGGGGGCTGGGGGGCTGAAGATTTCCGGAGCCGAAGCCGAGCCGGACCGTCTGAGACAACGATAGTAAGGTGGTGGCCGACCATGGCTCGCCAAGGGCTCCATTGTGGCAAAAGCGGGATGTTCTTCACGCTTTTCTGAAGTCGATTCGCCTGCGCCGCAGCCGCTCCCCGGAACGATCGCGCCCGATGCCGGTTGGTCTTCGACCGGCGGAGCGCACGCCGATCGAGGCGCTTGCCAGGAGCCGCGAAGCCCGCGATCATGAAGATGCGATGACAGTCCGGAGGGGTCGCCTTGGCCGATATCGAGGATAGCCGGCGCGTTGCCGGGGCCGCCGGAGACACTGCCGGCGAGACCGGCGCAGGACGGCCGCCCTTCGGGAGTGCGGTGGTCGCACCCTTTCCCGGCGCTGCCGCGGTGCGCAACGTCACCTTCGACCGGCGAGAACTCGAGGCGATCCTGCGGCTCTACGGCCGAATGGTCGCCGAGGGTGAATGGCGTGACTACGCGATCGACCATCTGCCCGAACGCGCGGTTTTCTCGATCTTCCGGCGCACGAGCGAGGCGCCGCTCTATACGGTCGAGAAGAACCCGAAACTCGCCCAGAAGCAGGGCGCCTACTCGGTGGTCGCCCAAGGCGGCATGATCTTGAAGCGCGGCCAGGATCTGGCGCGGGTGCTTGCGGTCTTGGAGAAGAAGCCGAAGCTGGTCAGCGTTTGAGGCTTACTGCAAACGGCGCCTTCCGGGTTTGCTATCGATCAGCGAGTGTCGGAGATTTCGATAGCGCCGTGTTTAGATGCGCCACGCATGGAGCGTCTCATCGTGGAGCCGTGGATTCGGCAGAGGTTCGACTTCGGCATCGAACGCAATGTCACCCCTAGATTTTCAGGGATTGGCCAAACGGGCGGCAAGCTGACATTATCCTTCTCAAAACGACTAATCGTATTCGGACGTAAAGATAATGTTTTCGAGAAAGCTTTTGATGGCGACAATCCGCTGCTTCAATGGTTTAAAAATCGGGTATGGAAGTTCGCGCTTCTTTTCTTCGATCGCTGTTTTTATATTTATTGAAATGGTTGTTTTATATATTTTTGCTCAACAAGCAGCCGCAGTTGCGGGGTCTTGGAAAGACGACCCATTGCCGGCATTTAAGCTTCTCGAGCCCGACCGAAATGTCTCCGCACGCGACTGGAAGAGCCCCTACTGCATGGCTTGGGACGACGGCTGTACACGCTGCACCAAGCCGAGCGCAAAAAGTAAGCCGATTTGTAATGACATCGCGGCAGAGCAGCGGTGTGTGCCCGAGAAGATTAAGTGCGACAGCGGCGACTGGAAGGAGCTCAGACGCCTCTGCGCAGGTCCTGCTTACATAAAGGCGGACGAACATGGAAATATTCTTGACATAACATACTGCGATTTTGATTTCGAGGTGGACAAGAAGACCGGATTTCTCAAATCGAGAGAACAGGGCGTCTGCATGTCCGTTGCTCCGTCCAATTGGCGCAAGGTGCTCGACGAAAATATCGTAATAAGAAATTTGCCTGTAAAAGACAATTACAGTCAAAATAGAAAAGTTAAGGCACCCTGGCAAACCCTTATCTGTACATACCCTCAGTTCTTCGACCGCGGCTGGATCATAATTCAAAGTAGATAACGAAAATAATTATTTTGCGATTCGCCGTAAAATATGGGAATGGCTCATACATACGTCAGAGTCATATGAAATTCGGTCATGCTGACTAGTAGGAAAAATCGTAGGGTCCGTCCGCGAGCGCATTTGCGGCGCGACCGCCCGTGGAAGTCGGAATGTCCTCAGCTCGCGAGATCCGGCAGGATCGCGGCGCCGACGATCGGGCCGAGCCGGCCTTCCTTGCCGATCTGCACCAGCACCGCGCAGCCCGTGCCCTTGGCGCGGGCCAGATCCTGACGCGGCAGTTCGATGCGGGTCGCCTTGCCCTTCCACATGCCGACCGCCTGCAGTGAGCGGACCACGTGGCTGTAGGTGATGGTCTTGCCGGTGTTCTCGCCGCGGCCGATCGGTACCGTGTGGCTGCGATCGAACAACACCAGCCAGACCGTCGCCTTCTCCGGCAAGGGCTCGGCGGCAGCGGGGATGTCGATCGTGATCGAATCCGCATTGGCTGCGAGGCCGACGTCGACGGCGAGCGGCGGGCCGGAGGTCGTCGACGCGGTGATGGCCTTTTCGACCGCTGCCTTGTCGGAGCCGACCGCATGCAGCCGGCCGTCGACGATCATCTGCGGCGTATAGACCGTGCGATCGCCGCGTGCGTCGGCATAGGCACGCTGGCGCTGGGTGAACTCGGGACGGGCGGCGGTGTCCTTCCAGCCGAGATAGTCCCAGTAGTCGACCGCGAAGGACAGGGTGACCAGGGTCGGATCCTGGACGAGCTGATTGAACAGCGCATCGGCCGGCGGGCAGGTCGAGCAGCCCTGGCTCGTGTAGAGCTCGAGCACGGCACGGACCTTGTTCGGCTCTTCGGCTCGGGCCGGGTCACGCTCGCCGAAGCCGATCCCGAGCACACCGAACCCGACCGCGCCGATCAGCGCGGGCAGGAGCAGAGCTTTCTTCAGGAACGGGTTCACGGGACGACTCGCCGATTTCGGGCCGCGCGATGCTGCCGCGCCCTTTTGTCCTAAGCAACCCGCGTTTCAAGTGCGAGTCACGTTGGGGTGACTTTTCGTAACGGCGATTCTCACGGGTCTGCGCGGCAAAACGGTCGGCTTTCGGTCCAAGCGCCATGGAGCGCGAATGAAAAAGGCCGCCGGCGCGAGCCGGCGGCCTTGATCGTTGCGTGTCCCGTCGCGATCAGGCGACCAGATTGCGCAGCACGTAGGGCAGGATGCCGCCGTTGCGGAAGTAGTCGATCTCGTCGAGCGTATCGATGCGGCAGATCAGGTCGACCGCCAGCTTCGAGCCGTCCGACTTGACGATCTCCGCCTGCATGATCTGGCGCGGCTTCAGATCGCCTTCGATGCCCTTGATGGTGACGATCTCGTCACCCTTGAGCCCGAGCGACTGCCAGCTCTCGCCGTCCTTGAACTGCAGCGGCACGACGCCCATGCCGACCAGGTTCGAGCGGTGGATACGCTCGAAGGACTGGGCGATCACGGCACGGACGCCGAGCAGGGTCGTGCCCTTGGCCGCCCAGTCGCGCGACGAGCCGGTGCCGTATTCCTTGCCGGCGAAGACGACCAGCGGAACGCCCTCGTCCTTGTACTTCATCGCCGCGGTGTAGATCGGCAGTTCCTCACCACCCGGATAGTGGATGGTCAGGCCGCCTTCCTTGCCGCCCAGCATCTGGTTCTTGATGCGGATGTTGGCGAAGGTGCCGCGCATCATCACTTCGTGATTGCCGCGGCGGGTGCCGTACTGGTTGAAGTCCTGCGGACGGACCTGATGATCGCGCAGGTACTCGCCCGCCGGGCTCGCCGCCTTGATCGAACCGGCCGGGGAGATGTGGTCGGTGGTGATCGAGTCCAGGAACAGGCCGAGGACGCGAGCGTTCACGACGTCCTTCACGGGCTTCGGTTCACGCTCCATGCCGACGAAGTAGGGCGGGTTCTGCACGTAGGTCGAGGTGCCCTGCCAGGAGTAGGTGAGGCCCTTGGTGACCTCGATCGCCTGCCAGTTGGCATCGCCCGCGAAGACGTCGGCATACTTGGTCTGGAACACCTTGCGGGTGATGAACTCCTCGATCACCGCGTCGATCTCCTCCTTGGACGGCCAGACGTCCTTGAGGTAGACCGGCTTGCCGTCGCGGTCGTAGCCGAGCGGCTCGCGGGTCAGGTCGACCTGCATGTTGCCGGCGATGGCGTAGGCGACGACCAGCGGCGGCGAGGCGAGGTAGTTCGCCTTGACGTCCGGATTGACGCGGCCTTCGAAGTTGCGGTTGCCGGAGAGCACCGCGGCGACCACGAGGTCGTTCTTGTTGACCGCCTCGGAGATCTCCTCGGCGAGCGGGCCGGAGTTGCCGATGCAGGTCGTGCAGCCGAAGCCGACGAGGTTGAAGCCGAGCGCGTCGAGGTCGGTCTGCAGACCCGACTTCTCGAGATATTCGGCCACCACCTGGCTTCCGGGCGCGAGCGAGGTCTTCACCCACGGCTTGGAGGTCAGGCCCTTGGCCGCCGCCTTGCGGGCGAGCAGGCCGGCACCGATCATCACGCTCGGGTTCGAGGTGTTGGTGCAGGAGGTGATCGCGGCGATCACCACGTCGCCGTGACCGACCTCGAAGTCCTTGCCCGTGACCGCGACGCGCTTGCCGGCCTCGCCGGGCTTCTTGAACTCGCCTTCGAGCGCGGCGCGGAAGCCTTCCTTAGCCGCGGCGAGCACGACGCGGTCCTGCGGGCGCTTCGGACCGGCGAGCGACGGCTCGACGTCGCCGAGGTCGAGTTCGAGCGTGTCGGTGAACACCGGATCGGCGGTGGCTTCCGTCCGCCACATGCCCTGGGCCTTGGAATATTCCTGCACCAGAGCGATGCGGTCGTCCTTGCGGGCCGAGGTGGTGAGGTAGTTCACCGTTTCGGCGTCGACGGGGAAGAAGCCGCAGGTCGCGCCGTATTCCGGCGCCATGTTGGCGATGGTCGCGCGGTCGGCGAGCGACATCGAATTGAGGCCCGCGCCGAAGAACTCGACGAACTTGCCGACGACGCCCTTCTTGCGCAGCATCTGCGTGACGGTCAGCACGAGGTCGGTCGCGGTGACGCCCGGCTTCAGCTTGCCGGTCAGGCGGAAGCCGATGACCTCGGGGATCAGCATGGAGATCGGCTGGCCGAGCATGGCCGCCTCGGCCTCGATGCCGCCGACGCCCCAGCCGAGCACGCCGAGGCCGTTGACCATGGTCGTGTGGCTGTCGGTGCCGACCAGCGTGTCCGGATAGGCGGTCTCGACGCCGCCGTCCTTCTTCGTCCAGACGGTCTGGGCGAGGTACTCGAGGTTCACCTGGTGGCAGATGCCGGTGCCCGGTGGCACGACGCGGAAGTTCTCGAAGGCCGACGCGCCCCAGCGCAGGAAGCGATAGCGCTCCTGGTTCTGCTCGTACTCGCGGTCGACGTTCTTCTGCAGCGCGGTCGGGTTGCCGGCGAAGTCGACGACGACCGAGTGGTCGATCACGAGATCGACCGGCACGAGCGGGTTGATCTTGGTCGGATCGCCGCCGAGCGCCGTGACCGCGTCGCGCATGGCGGCGAGGTCGACGACCGCCGGCACGCCGGTGAAGTCCTGCATCAGCACGCGCGCCGGACGGAACGCGATCTCGCGCTCGGCCTTGCCGCGATTGTTGAGCCAATCGGCGATCGAGCGGATGTCGTCCGCGGTCACCGAACGGCCGTCCTCGAATCGGAGCAGGTTCTCCAGGAGAACCTTCAGCGAAAACGGCAGCTGCGAAATACCGGGAAGTCCATTCTTCTCGGCATCAGGCAGGCTGAAATACTCGTAGGTCTTGTCTCCGACCTTGAGCGTCTTGCGCGATTTGAACGAATCGAGGGAATTGGTCACGGCTCGGGGTCCCTTCCTAGCGGGTCGGATGGGCCACGGCGGAGTACGAAACACGAAAACCGAAGAGCTCGGCTTCGGACCAACCGGCCTTGGTCCCGATCCGATCGGAATTGTGCAACGCGATATCGGGTCTGTCGATGGGTCGGGCCCGATATCTCGGCCGTCGGCTTCCGGACTGCGAGGCCTGCGCCGACCGGTGGGCAGGTTGCGCGCCTCATAGCGAATTTCGTAAGACGTGACCAGTCGGCCTAAGGTCGGTCAGCCGTGTTTTTCGCGCTGCGGAAATCAAGCCGGCTCATCACTTCGCAGCATGCGTCCGAAGGGGGATCCCATCCCGATGACCAGCCCGACGGCCTTGATGCTCGGGGCGCGCGATCTCGCAGTCGAGCGCGGCGGCCGCATCGTGTTCTCCGACCTCGATTTCCGGGTTTCGAGCGGCGCCGCGCTGGTCGTCACCGGCCGCAACGGCGCCGGCAAGTCCACATTGCTGCGCACCATTGCCGGGCTCCTGAAGCCGAGCGCGGGCGCGCTCACTCTGGAGGGCGGCGATCCGGAGCGCTCGATCGGTCAGCAGTGCCACTATTTCGGCCATCAGGACGCGCTGAAGACCGCCCTGAGCGTCGAGGAGAACCTGGCCTTCTGGCGCGCCTTCAACGATCGGCCGGCGGCTGGCGTGTTCGACGCGCTGGAGGCGGTCGGGCTCGGCCGGCTCGCAGGCCTGCCGGCGGCCTATCTCTCGGCCGGGCAACGTCGACGCCTGTCACTCGCCCGGCTGATCGTCTCGGAAAGGCCGATCTGGCTGCTCGACGAGCCGACCTCGGCGCTCGACGCCGCCTCCGAACGCATGTTCCTCGGCCTGCTCGAGACCCATCTCAGCCGCGGCGGCATCGCGGTCGCAGCCACGCATCTGCCGCTCGCCATCGCGTCGGTGGTGCGGCTCGAGATCGGCGCGCCGGTCGCGGTCGAGGCCGGCATCGGGGGCTTTCGGCATGACGGCGCTCTGGGGCCTGTTCCTGCGCGATCTCCGGCTCGCGACCCGCCTTGGCGGCGGCGCGCTGATGGGGGCGCTGTTCTTCCTGACCGTCGTCACCGTGATCCCGTTCGGTGTGGGGCCGGACCTCAATCTCCTGTCGCGGATCGGGCCGGCGATCCTCTGGATCGGCGCGCTGCTCGCGACCCTGCTCGGGCTCGACCGGCTGTTCCAGGCCGACCGCGACGACGGCGCGCTCGACGGCATTTTGATGGGCGATCAGCCGCTCGAACTGGTCGTCTTGGTGAAATGCCTCGCCCATTGGGTCGCGACCGGCCTGCCGCTGGTGGTCGCTGCGCCGCTGTTCGCAATCTTCATGAACATGGAGCCGATCGCGATCGCCGCGACCACGGCGACGCTCCTCGTCGGCACGCCGGCGCTGACTTTCCTCGGCGCGATCGGCGCGGCGCTGACGGTCACGCTCCGGCGCGGCGGCCTGCTGCTCGCCGTGCTCGTGCTGCCCTTGACCGTGCCGGTGCTGATCTTCGGGGTGTCGGCGGCGACGTCCGTCTCGATCGGCCCGACGCCGTTCGGCACGCCCTTCGCGATCCTCGCCGCGCTCGGCCTGTTCGCCGCCGTGCTCGGCCCGGTCGCGGCGGCGGCCGCGCTCCGGTTCGCGGCGGAGTGAAAGGCCCGCGCCGGCGCGGCCCCGCGTCCTTCCGCCCTTGACCTGCCGCATTGCCCGGGCCACTTCCGCCGCATAGAACTGTTCCATCTCGGGATCGGCGGGGCAGGGCCGGTTTCGGAGCGCCCGATCGGGTGGTCGGCAACCGCGAGCAGGGACGACGGACGGATAATCCATGGCGTGGATCGACTACGCGAACCCGACGCGCTTCCTCGGGCTCCTCGACCGGTTGTTGCCCTGGCTCGTCGGCGCGACCGTCGTGCTTCTCGGCGTCGGGCTCTATCAGGTGTTCCTGATCGCGCCCGACGACTACCAGCAGGGCCAGACGGTCAAGATCATGTATCTGCACGTGCCCTGCGCGTGGCTGTCGATGTTCTGCTACATGGTGATGGCGGCGTCCTCGCTCGGCACGCTCGTGTGGCGGCATCCGCTCGCCGACGTCTCGGCCAAGGCGGCCGCGCCGCTCGGCGCCGTGTTCACGCTGATTTGTCTCGTCACCGGCTCGCTGTGGGGCAAGCCGATGTGGGGCACCTGGTGGGTCTGGGATGCGCGGCTGACCTCGGTGCTGGTGCTGTTCATCATGTATCTCGGCCTGATCGCGCTCTGGCAGACGATCGAGGATCCGGCCAAGGCGGCGAAGGCCGCCGCCGTGATGACGCTGGTCGGCGTCGTGAACATTCCGATCATAAAATTTTCGGTCGAGTGGTGGAGCACGCTGCATCAGCCGGCGGCGGTGTTCCGCATGGACGGGCCGACGATCGACCGCTCGATGCTGATCCCACTCATGGTCATGGCAGTCGGCTTCACGTTTCTGTTCATGACGCTGCACTTCCTCGCCATGCGCAACGAGATCCTGCGCCGGCGGCTGCGCACGCTCAGGATGATCGAGGCGCAGGGCCTCGAGCGGGGGGCGGCGTGATGTTCGATCTCGGCACGCACGCGGGGTTCATCCTCGCCTCCTACGGCATCGCGGTGGTGCTGCTCGCCGCCGTCGTGGTCTGGATCCTCGTCGATCACCGCGCGCTGAAGCGCTCGTTGGCGACACTCGAAGCGCGCGGCGTGCGCCGGCGTTCGTCGCGGCCGGATGGGGCTGCGTCGGGTGGCGCATCGGCGGCGGGGACGGCGTCGGACGGTGCGGTCTCGTCGGAGGTCGCGCCATGACGGAAGCCGATTTGCAGGGTGCGGCCGCCGTCCGGCCGCGCCGGCGCGTGCCGGTGCTGGCGGTGCTGCCGCTGGTGATTTTTGCCGGCCTCGCCGGCCTGTTCCTCTATCGGCTGGAGGCCGGCGGCGACACGAGCCGCGTGCCCTCGGCGCTGATCGGCAAGCCGGTGCCGGACTTCGTCCTGCCGCCGCTCGCGGGTCTCGTCGAGGCCGGCGCGCCGGTGCCGGGGCTCGCGACCGCCGACCTCAAGGGCCGCGTCACGGTGGTCAACGTCTTCGCCTCGTGGTGCGTGCCGTGCCGGCAGGAGCATCCGCTCCTGATGCAGCTCGCGAAAGACCCGTCGGTCCGGCTGGTCGGCATCAACTACAAGGACGAGCCGGAAAACGCCCGCCGCTTCCTCGGCTCGCTCGGCAACCCCTACGCCGCCGTCGGCGCCGACGAAAAAGGCCGCGCCGCCATCGATTGGGGCGTCTACGGCGTGCCGGAAACCTTCGTCGTGGGTAAGGACGGGCGGATCGCGTACAAGTTCATCGGGCCGCTGTCGGACGAGAGTTTTGAGCGGGTGTTGAAGCCGGAGATCGGGAAGGCGGGGCGTTGATGCTCCCAGCAACTGAACGTGGCTAGCTAAAGATCGAACTACTATAGATAGCCGCGTACGTTTGGGTAAGCCCACGATAAATAGCAGATTGGCCTCTTGCATCTCTGCGTCAGCACAACCATCTAGTACGTGCTGCCGGAAATGGCCGGACAGTATGGTCGTTTCGGAAGTCAAGTGGCACGATTGCCGACAGGATCACGATGATTGACATCATCGCTGTATCGGCGGCGCCGGACCAGCAGACAGTGAGCATCGCTCGCACTCCTACGGCTACAGTATATCGCCTTGCGTTTTACAAACCCGCGTTCGGGGATGCCTACGTGACAGCATTGGGCAGAACCAACGTTTCGAGGCGTGCGATTGGGGGGCGTTCGGCGCAAGCCGAGGTTCAGGGTTGGAACCAGCCCTCCAATCTCTGCAATTGAGGCTTCCATGAAGCACAAGTGGTTCCGCCCAAGGGGCTACAAGCATTTCGACGCGCCGGTCGGTGAGGCATTTGCGGAAAAGGCTTGTGATCCGAATTTCGTTGAAAGACACGCGTGGTCGCCGCTTATTCATTACGTGAAGCGTGTAAAGCGCTACAAGCCTACATCCGGCAAGACGAAATACAAAGATCGTCCGATCATGTTCGCATCTCATCGTGATGCGTGCATTCTCGCAAAGTACGCGGCTGATATCGGCGATCGACTGGATGCGCACTACAGGGCAAACGGCCTTCACCGTAACGTCATTGCCTATCGCAGGCTTAGACGCGCCAACTACCATTTTTCCGCGGATGCCTATCGCTTTGCCAAAGAGCGCAGCAAATGTGTCATTCTGTGTTTCGATATCACAGGCTTCTTCGACAACCTTGATCACACTATTCTGAAAGATCGATTGAAGTGGCTGCTTGGGGTTTCGGAACTGCCCAAGGATTGGTTCGGAGTCTTCCGGCACGTCACGAAGTTTCGTCGTGTCGAGCGCACGGCGCTCGAAGCGAAGGACGAATTTAAGGCTAGATTGAAGTCCGATACGAAAGAGCCGGTTGCGACGATTGCGGAAATCAAGGCCGCGTCCATTCCGATCATCGGAAATCCGAACAAATTCGGCATTCCGCAAGGAACGCCGATTAGCGCGTCCTTTTCAAATCTTTACATGATTGAAGTAGATCGTGTGATGGTTGAGGCCTGCAACGCGATCGGCGCGCTTTACCAACGCTATTCTGATGACATTTTGATCGCTTGCGCCCCCGAGCATGAAGCGGAAATTGAAAAGATCCTCAAAGATACGGTTAACGTTCATAAGCTTGAAATCAAAGATGAAAAGACTGAAAGGGCTTTGTTCGAATCGGGAAGTCGAGACGTTTTTCAGTATCTTGGATTCAATGTAACACAAAAAGGTGCTGTGATCCGGCCTTCATCGCTTGCCAGACAATGGCGAAAGGCGAGATACGCGGTAAAGAAGACGAAGGCGCAAGGGCTTGACGCCATCACGAAAGGGACGTCGACATATATATCGACGAAGAACCTTCGGCGGAGGTTCTGGCCGACTGGCGCACGAAATTTTTCGAAGTATGCACGGCGCGCGGCGGACGAATTCGGATCGAAAGCTATCGTTCGTCAAGCGTTGCGCCTTGAACGAATGGTCGATCAGGCCATCCGCGACATGAAGGCCGTATCGCCCGCCCCAACGCCCTGAAGCTACCGTGGCAGCAGATTCTCCGAGCGGTCTCATGGACGGCGGGTTGGTGCCGAAATTTGTCAATCGGCGAGCAATCTTGACCCCGGATCGGCGTCGAACTTTGACCCCCTGGTTTCGCGCAGTTGGGCGCTTCCGATCGAATGTCGAAGCTTCGCTGTGAGCATGTCGTCGGTGTCGTGACGGAGGGAGGGCGTAGCCCGACCGGAGGCACTATACCGACGACGGCGCCGATCTCAGGCCCGGTGTTTGAAGCGCCAGCTGTCGTTGCCGGTCTCGACGATGTCGCAGTGATGGGTGAGGCGGTCGAGCAGCGCCGTAGTCATCTTGGCGTCGCCGAACACCGACGGCCATTCGCCGAAGGCGAGGTTGGTCGTGACCACGATCGAGGTGCGCTCGTAGAGCCGGCTGATCAGGTGGAACAGCAACTGACCGCCGGATTGGGCGAAGGGCAGGTAGCCCAACTCGTCGAGGACGACGAAGCCGAGGCGGCAGAGCCAGTCGGCCATTCGCCCCTGTCGGCCGGCACGGGTCTCGGCCTCGAGCTTGTTCACGAGGTCGACGACGTTGAAGTACCGCCCCCGCATGCCGGCTCGGATGCAGGCCCGTGCGATGGCGATGGCCAGGTGGGTCTTGCCCGTGCCGGTACCGCCGATCAGCACGACGTTGCGCTGCTGGCCGATGAAGCCGCCGGCGGCGAGGTCTCTGACCAGGTTCTCGTTGATCGGCGTGCCGTCGAAGGCGAACTCGTCGATGTCCTTGGCGAGCGGCAGCTTGGCCACGCCCATCTGGTAACGGATGGAGCGGGCCTGCTTCTCGGCGATCTCGGCGGTGAGCATCGCCGCGACGATGCGCTGTGGGTCGTGGTTGCGCTTCAGGGCCGCCGCTACGATCTCGTCGTAGGCCGCCTTCATGCCGAACAGCTTCAGCTCGGTCATCGTGCTCAGGATCTTGGTGCGGTCCATCAGCCGGCCCTCCGCAGGTCGTCGTACCGCGCGCAGTCGGCAATCGGCTCGAACCGCAGCTTCAACGCATCCGGGGTCAGGATGCCGACCGGGATCGGCGCGGGCCGCCGTCGCGCCAGGATGTTCAGCACCACGTCGGCGGAGTGCACGCCTTCGCCGAGCGCCTCGGCGCAGGCCGCCTCGACCGCACCCAGTCCGTCGTCGAGCACCGCGGCGAGGATCTCCACCATCTGCCGGTCGCCGTCGTTGGAGCCGGCGAGCTTGCGGCGCACCCGATCCATCGCGCCCGGCAGAACCCAGTCCTTGAACGGGGCGCCGTTGCGCAGGGCTCCCGGCTTGCGGGCGAGCACCGGCACGTAGTGCCAGGGATCGTAGATCGTCTCGCCGCGACCGAAGGAGCGAGGATGCTCGGCGACCACTCGGCCGTCCTGACGAACGACGATCCGATCGGCATAGGCCCGGATCTCCACCGGCCGGCCGACCGCGCTCGCCGATACGGAGTATTTGTTGTTGTCGAACCGCACGAGGCAGGTCTTCGATACCGACGCCGTCACCGCGTGGAACCCGTCGAAGGGGCCGCGATACGGCACCAGCGACGCCCGCTCGGCTTCGAACGCTTCCCATATCGTCCGGTCGGGGAACTCCGGGTTCCGATGCGCCTTGGCGTAGGCGATGCACCGGTCGAGCAGCAGGGTGTTCAACTCGTCGAAGGACCGAACCCGCAGGCGCGGGGTGAAGAACCGCTCGCGGACCAGCCCGACCTGGTTCTCGACCTGCCCCTTCTCCCAGCCCGAAGCCGGCGTGCAGGCGACCGGCTCGACGAGGTAATGCCCCGCCATCTGCAGGAAGCGCCGATTGTAGGCCCGCTCCTTGCCGACGAAGATCGTCTCCACCGCGGTCTTCATGTTGTCGTAGATGCCGCGCGTGCAGGTGCCCCGGAAGAAGGCGAAGGCCCGGTCGTGGGCATCGAACACCATCTCCTGGCTCTCGCGCGGATAGGCACGGACGAACATCATTCGGCTGTGGCAGAGCCGGACGTGCGCCACCTTCACCGTCATCGGCAGGCCGTTCATCAGGACGACCTCGTGGCTCCAGTCGAACTGGTACGCCTCGCCCGGCGCGAAGGAGAGCGGCACGTAGGCGTCGACCTTCGCCGCCGACGTCTCCAACGCCCAGGCCCGCGCGTAGCGACGAACGGCGTCGTAGCCGCCTTCGTAACCCCGGCCGCGCAACTCCTCGAACAGTCGAACCAGCGTCAGCCGCTCACGCGCAGATGCTGCCGCGTTCGCCGCGAGCAGCCCGTCCAACTCGGTCTTCCACGGTCCGAGCTTCGGTAGCGGCTGGTTCCCGCGACTGTAGGAGAAGATCGTTTCACCGGAACGCAGCACCTTCCGGACCGTGTTCCGGGCAACATGCAGTTCGCGGGCGATCTCCTTGATCGAACGACCTCGAACGAAGAACTCGCGGCGTATCCGCGCAATCGTATCCACTGACTTCATCCCCCGACCGCCGCCCTCCACGAAAGGAACGGCAGTCTGCTCGCGGTGGCGGTAAGGGGGTCAAAATTGGACGCCGATCACCCCTCGTAGGGGGTCAAAGTTCCACGCCGAAACACATCCGAAGATGCGCCGTCCGCCGCCCTGCCGGTTCCGGCAGCATCCGCTGAACCTACAGCGTCGAAACAGCGCGGCCGTCCGTTCATGCCCGGCCAGAGCGGAAATCCGTCCGGTCGGCCGAAGGGGGCCAAGAACAAGCTGACCGACCTGTTCCTGTCGGCCATCGTCGACGACTTCGCCGAACATGGGGCCGAAGCCCTCGCCCGCGTCCGTACCCAAGACCCGGCGTCGTACCTCAAGATCGTGGGCAGTCTCGTTCCCCGCGAACTCGTCTTGCAGCGCGAGGAAAGTCCGGCCATCGACTACGCCGAACTCTCCCATGACGAGTTGGTCGACCTGCTGGAAGCGGTGAGGAAGCGGAAGTTCGTCGAAAATGCGCTGAAGACGATATGACGCGCTAAACGCCTTCGTCCGTCATGCGTTCAATTGCGGCGCGGACGCGGTGCCATCGGCCTTGTTGAAAGTTGTCGGAATACCGCCAAGCCCTATCCTCTTCGATGAAGGCCATTTCGGCCGCGCGCTCACCCCATCGCGCCAGCATAACCTTGGCGTCTGCCTCGATTGCCGCCTTCGGGATCAGACGCGGCCGAATGTCCAAATCCCATATGACCCATAGCAGCGAACCCCATATCGGGAACGCTGCAAGCGCGATCACCAGCCATTTCAGGGCAAGCCACCAGTCCAATCGAGTGTCCACCGACCACGAAATATCTGAATTTAAGATAACTGATTTTCAGATATAATTGAAGTCCCCATCGCTGGCGATGGGGTTCGAAATGGCCAAGACATTGGGGACGGAACGGCACAAGGCTCTGATTTCGATGCTGATTGAAAAGCGCGAAGCCGCTGGCCTCACCCAAGCCGAACTTGCCGATGCCTTGGGTGAATATCAGTCCTTCGTGGCACGATTGGAGAGCGGTCAGCGCCGTGTCGACGTGATAGAATTCATATTATTGTCGGAAATTCTAAAGTTTAATCCAGGCGAGGAAATCAGTTTAGTTATGAACCGATAACTTTTCTACCTTTTGAGAATGCCAGAATCTTCTCTATTATTCCAATTTTGCCCGCATTTCCCATTTCTGTGTAATGCTTTTTTGCGCAATCAATAGTATGTTCGAAATTTTCTCTTTCGCCGATTCTATCAAATATCTTTGCTTTTATTAGATTTATTTCTCCGAGATGGCGAGCGATAACGTTTCCGCCTTCCACCTCAATTTTCTCAACGAGATGTAAGGCATCGTCAAATTTACGCAGACTAATATAGGCATCTATTATAGCAATATCATTATATATAGTAAGCCAGCGATCGGCACCTTCGTCTATATCTTTTTTATTGAGTTCCAATATCAATGGTAGCGCTTTGCCGGCAAGATCAAATGAATGAATAGACATCGCCCTGAGTTTATTCAGATAGGCGTCCGTGCTTGCATTTTTAAAACCATAGGCTCGGAGTGGATCACTGTCATCTGAGTCAAAAATAGAATATAAATCGTGAACATAATCGAGGTTTGTAATTACATCTTCCAAGAAATCTCTATTTTCGTCGGGAAAAAATACTTCTTCTGGATTAAAAATCATTAGAATCCTTTGGTCGACTATAGATCCTAAAAAGAAGCTGCTTTTATTATGCAAATGCAGTTGATCCATTTGCGAAATGGACTCATTTTGATTTATGTAGTCGTTTCCATATCGATAAATTAGATTCTCTCTGTAGAGAGTAATTAGTATACGAAAATAGACATCTTCAGCGTTCAGCGATTTTATGCGCCTCGAAATGATCATAGTCCGAATAAATATAAAATAATTAATCGCATTAATACTTTCATCTGCATCAGAGAATTTTATATTTTCAGAATAGCATATTTTTCGAAAGTTCAACGGTTCGTCAAGGTCTCTTAGTTCGCACTTTATTCCTGAAAAATGACCAATAATGCTCTCAATATCTTCTCTGGTGAATCGCTCTTTCTTTGAAGCTGACGCAATATATGCAGAGTCAATTAGATCTGAAAGATAATCATCATTTAGATATCGCTTAATCTGAAGCAATGTAGAAAAACTTGGAATGACATCACCATTTGTTATTCTAACCCAGTTCCTATATGTTATTCTAAATCCAGAAATTATTTCCATTTTCTTTTGTCCGCTTTCGATGTGCTTCTTCTCCAATGAAAAACGGAGCGCGTCCGCAAGGGGCATTTCAAGCTTGCGTCCATCAAACCGGAATTGAGGAACCTTAGGGGTCATTCTGTGTCGCTTCCTCTTGTCATTGGTGCCTTGTAATAAATCCGCACACAAAGGAGGTGCGGCATGACTAAATTCGAAATCATCACACTCATTCTGATGATTATCCAGATCATATTGATGCTTGTTCTCTAGTAAGTAAATTTTCATGAAAATAGGCTGCCTGGTCGTTGACCATTCAGCCTATTTTTTTATTTCATATACAGTACATATATTGCCACGGTCGACACTCATTGAGAATTGTTTCCGATTTTATTCATATTTAGCAAGTCCCTTCTGACTCATGATCGGTTATTCGTTCAACCTGCACAAACTCCTTATTCTCGATCATCAAGAACAAGCACTTTCCGCCTGACCGCTCTGCCCAAAGTTCGCCGATCAGCCGCTTTTCCTTCGCGTCGTCGGCTGACGCCAGATGCGCGCCCTTGTATTCGATGGCCAATACACGGCCGTCGTTCAGAAGCGCGACGAAATCCGGATAGAACTTGTCCGACGAGGTTTGCAACCAGAAAGAATGCGGCTGGCGTGCAGTGTTGCGCACCCAAGCCTTCACCTCCTTGAGCCGATCCAGATAGACGGCGCATTCGTGCTCTTCGCCGCGGGGCTCAAGATCGCCGATGACGCGGAACAGGTGCTTCTTGAAGTCCGTCCCGCCCTTGTAGGGCTGATTGTAGCCGTAGCGGTTTTCGTCGAATACCAGTTCCACGGCCGAACTGGTCGCAAATTCGAGACCGCTTTGTGGGAACAACGCCTGTTCGAAGGCCGTCTTCTCCCGTTCGTCGCGGTGTTTTCCGATGACCTTCACGAAGGCTTCGACCAATCGGAACTTCGCCTTGGCCAAGGCTTCAACGGTCATGCCCGTCTTCGCCGTGATCACGTCCAGCGCCTTGGCGATGAAGAGCGTCGACGAAACGCGGGTGATGTCGCGGCGCGACGAGAACGGCAAACGCCGGTCGATCCAGTTCACCAGCGCGTTCTTGGTCCAGCCGCGTTCGGCGAGTGCGAGCGAAAGCTGTTCGTGCAGGTCGGTGACAAACTGCACCGTCACCTGTCCGGCCGTGCTCACGTCCACATGGGCTTCGTCCCCGGCAGGCTTGGGAGGGGCGAAGAAATCGAGGATCGGGGCCGGATCACTCTCTTCCAGCTTCCACGGGATATCGAGGAAATGCGCCCGGTCGAACAGTTGCGGCCCGGTCGGCGTCGTAACGGCGAGCCTCGGCACGGCGAAGCGGATAGCCTCTTGCGCCGCGTCCGGAACCTTGAGGCGCGCGCCGCGCGAGCGATGCACCAGTTGGTCGATGACGACGGCGGCGGCTTCCGGCATAGCGAGCTTCAGCGCCGTGCGGTCATAGTCGGTCAGAGCGCCGCGCGCCCGGATCGTTCCCGTGCTGAGGTCGATTTCGACCCGCCCGCCGGTCGCGGTCTCGATATTGGTCTTGAAGCTGGTGGCGTCGATCTCGGCCGGAAGCGCCTCTTCGAAGACGAAGGCCGATCCGCGTTCTTCGAAGCCGGGAATGACCGGCACGGCACGCACCAGTGCTTGGGCTTCGACGCGTTCGAACCCGTTGTTGACCAGCCCGTCGCGAAGCGTGTTCGCCGCATTCTGGAAACTGGTCGTCGTCGCGAAGGCATAGGCGCGGTTCAGGTCTTCATGCACCTTCCGCTTGGCGCGGGGCAGTCGCAGAACCCGGCCCAAAAGCTGTTCCACCGCGCGGGGCGACTTCTGTTCCGCGACCGAACAGAGCACATAGGCGAAGGAGCAATCCCACCCCTCCTTCAATGCCTGCTGCGTGATGATGAACCGAACCCGGCAATCGCGGTCGAACAGGTCGACGCCATCAAGCCCCTTGCTGTCGCCGGTGGCGATGACGACGTGATCGTCGGGCACCCGGAAATCATCGACGAGAATCCTCTTCACCTCTTCGGCGTGCAGTGTCGGACGATCCTTCGACTTGGCTTCGGCCTGAAGCAGCATGACGGGGCGGACGAATTCGCCGGTCGTCTTCTCTTCAGCCGCCGCCGTCGCCGTCAGTTCGTCCAGCCACGCCATGGCATCGCCGATGGTTTCGCGCGGGTCCGCCCGGCCGCGAAGCACCACCGGTAGCTTGATCATGTCGGCGGCCTTGAGTTCGGCGGCGGACACATGGTGCAGGACGTTCGACGCGTAGATGCCCTTTTCGGGCTTGTGCTCCTCTGGCGTGACCGGCGTTGCGGTGAATTCGACTATGAGCGACGGCTTCAGCCGCGCCAGCGTGTCGAACGACAGGTCGGTGCGGGCATTGTGCGCCTCGTCGACGATCACCATCGGGCGGCGGATGCGCAACACGTTGGCGAGCGACGGCACCGGGTCGCCGGATGGACCGGCATCCAGCAAGGCGCGTTGCCCGTCGGCGAGGCCGCTGAAATGGTCCATCAACTCGCCGTTGGCCTCGTAGACCTTGCGGCCTTCGGTCTCTTCCACCCGGAAGGCTTGGATGGTCGCGACGATCACCACCAATCCGCCGTCATAGTCGGCGCGCTTGGCGTAGAGGGCTTCCTGAACGGTCATCACGCGGACATTCTCGCCGAAGCGGTCGGCGAGCGCGCGGCGGTTGGGATTGGCGCGGTCCTGCAAGCTGGCGAGCGTCTGTTCGCGGATCGTCTGCGACGGCACCAGCCAAAGCACAGTCGGTGCATCGGTGCGCAGGAAGCTGTCGGCGGCAATGGCGACGGTATGGGCGGCAAGCACCGTCTTGCCGCCGCCTGTGGGCACACGCAGGCAGACGTAGGGCAATCCGGGCAACGACGGCGGCGGCACATAGGACCGCTTGGTGATGGCGTAGAACGCTGTGTCGGCGTCGCCGAGTTCCACCGTCTTTTCGAGATACCGGCGAAGAGTGGCGAGCGTTTCAAGCTGGTAGGACTTGAGCGTGAAGAGCGGCAGTGTCATTCGAGGTCGCCCTTCTTGGTCTTCGGCTTCGCGCCCAACAGCTTCTTCGTCTCGCGATCAAAATCGCTGAGATAGGTCCGGTCCTGTTCGATCCGGTATTTGTCGAACTCGGCGAGTGCCTTGGCGTCGGCATCCTTGCGGCTCACCTTGCCCGCCCCTTGCAGAATGTCGCGGTCGTTCAGCGTCAGGAAGCCGTGAAGCTTGGCGATCCAATCGGCCATCTTCATGGGAATGCGACGTTCCGCCTGTCCCTCGGCGAAGTCGAGATACTGCGAGACGATTCGTTCCATCGCCGTCAGTTCGCCTTCGTCCAGATAGTTCAAGGCGCTGGTGACATCGGTTGCCGTCGGCACGACGCCCTTGAAGGACGTCATGCCCATGAGCGGCTGCGATGCATCGGCGCGCGCCTTGATCACTTCCGGCGCGGTCATGCCGTGGATGGCGTAATGGAACTTGTTCTGGACGGTGGCGAAGAAGGTCTTCGTGATGTCCGCCTTCGGATCGTAGTCGATGCTGGTCGCAAAGATGTCGGTGATCTTCTGATAGAAGCGCCGTTCGGAGACGCGAATGCGCCGGACACGGCGCACGAGTTCGTCGAAATAGTCATGCCGCGATTGGCTGAGACGTTCGTCGTCCATCGCGAAGCCCTTGACGATGTATTCGCCGAGCCTCGCATTGGCCCATTGCCGGAACTGCGTGCCGCGCGCCGAACGCACCCGAAAGCCGATGGCGATGATCATATCGAGATTGTAGTGGGCAACGGCCCGCGAGACGGTTCGTCGGCCCTCGGTTTGAACTGTCAAGTATTCCTTGACGGTTGCGGTCGGGTCCAATTCGCCTTCGTTGAACACGTTCTTGATGTGTAGACTGATGTTCTGCTTCGTCGTTTCAAAGAGGCTGGCAAGCTGAAGCTGGTTCAGCCAGACGTTTTCGCCCTGCACGCGCACGTCGATGCGCGTTCGCCCATCTTCGGCGACATAGAGCAAGAATTCGGTCGGCTGGTCGCTCATGGTCAAAGCCCCTCGATCTGATAGGGGATTTGCTTGAAGGTCACGCCGAGGCGGGAAAGGCGGTCGTCGGGCACGGTACAGCCTTCTGCGTAGACGACGCGCGCGCCGGTGAAGCCCGTTTCCGGTAAGGGCAGGGCATCCAACATGGAACCGGTCAGCACATTGCCCGCTGCCGTGCTGGCGACGCCGGCACTGTCCGTCGCATGTAGGAGGTAGATGGCGCGGCCCTGAAACGTCCCGATCAACGACGACGATCCGTCGGCACGACGCGGGATCGGCGAGCCGGTCTCGCAGAAGAACACATGGGCGGCGAGATCGGGATAAGTGACGGCCGGACTGACGTTGCCGTCGGCATCGAAGAGCGGTTCGCCGAGGGTGCAGAAGCGGAAGCCGCCGCCCGCCCCTTCGACATGCTCCTTCGTTCCGTTCGCTCTGCCC
Source organism: Ancalomicrobiaceae bacterium S20 (assembly GCA_040269895.1). Taxonomy (NCBI): domain Bacteria; kingdom Pseudomonadati; phylum Pseudomonadota; class Alphaproteobacteria; order Hyphomicrobiales; family Ancalomicrobiaceae; genus Methyloraptor; species Methyloraptor flagellatus. The sequence continues at coordinate 4,230,717 of CP158568.1, forward strand.
TTGTCGTATCCCGCAATGACCCGCGACAGCCGTTCGGCCGTCACGTTCTGGCAAATGGACGGTTCCATTTCGATCAGAATGTAGCGCCGTCCCCCTCCTTGCCGGGCGACGGCAACGCCGGTCGTGCCCGATCCAGCAAAGGAATCCATGACGATATCGCCGGGTTCGGTGCTGATTTCGATGATACGCTTCATCAAGCGCGTGGGCTTTGGCGTGATGAAGACCGACGCGCTATCTTCGAAGCTCACCGTTTCGAGCAATTCCTTTTTGGCCTCTTGAGTGTGGCCAACATCTTTGTAGAACCAAAGCGTTTGCGGGACGACACCTTGCTTCACCTCAGACAGGAAGCGCTTGAGGCGCGGTACGTTATCCTTCGTCTCACCCCACCAGACGCGGCCGTCTGCGTCCAATTCCTTCATCTTCGACTTTGAAACGCGCCAGTACATTCCCGTTGGGGGGCCGGGGATAACCCGTCCCGAAGGCGTTTCCACGGCGTACGTCCCTTCGCCGTAGAAGTTGCGCGCCGAGAAGTCGCCGGAAGTCCACGGGCCGCGCGGGTCATTGTCGGGATTGGTATATCGTGCATCTTGTTCGGCGCTTCGGGCAAGCAAACCCATCTGGCAAAGGCCAATGTTTTTCGCGTACGCATAAATGTAGTCATGATCATCCGAGAAAAATTGTGCCGAGTTCTTCGGTGAAAACACTTTTTGCCAAATGATCGAAGCAAGGAAATTACCGCGCCCAAAAACTTCATCTAAAACCATACGAAGCGAGCCGGATTCGCTGTCGTCCATCGATACGAAGATCGATCCATCTTCGCTCAAGAATTCTTTCAACAGGCGCAAACGCGGATACATCATGCACAGCCATTTGTCATGACGCGACAGGTCTTCGGCTTCCTTGCCGACGGTCGCCCCCAGCCATGCCTTGATCTCAGGCGAATTCACATTGTCGTTGTAGACCCAACCCTCGTTGCCTGTGTTGTACGGCGGGTCGATATAGATGCACTTCACCTTGCCCGCGTAATAGGGCAACAGTGCCTTCAGGGCTTCGAGATTGTCGCCCTGCACCAGAAGATTGCCCGCGTCGGGATCGCCGACGGACTTGTCTTTGTCGCAATGGATCAGCCGATACGGCACGTCGCGATGGTGGTTCACCACCGCCTTCTTGCCAATCCAATCGAGTGTGGGCATGTCCCGGCTATTCCTTGTTAAACCAGAGCGATAGCTTCGAATCGCATTTCGCCTGAATGATACTCCAGCAACGGCAATATGTCATCGAATTCGCAGACAGGCCGAAAATCCGGTGCATTTTGCGTCGGATTTTGATTTCTGGTGCGACTCATGGTACAAGTCTCTCAATTCGACTCGACAAGGCGTTGAGCCGCGACCTTAGCACCGCCCAAGGACGTCGCCATGTTCAATCATCTGCATTACGTCCCGATCCTCAAATGGAAGCTCGGTGAATATCAGGCGTTGGCACGATTGGAGAGTTCCGTCAAAGACCGCGTAACCCCGTTGATCGAACTTCCGGCGGTTGGCTATGATTTCGAGAACAGCCGTGTCGCAAAGTCGCTCGACGATCACCTGAAGGACTTCGGTCGACGGCTGAAGGCAAAGTGGGCTTCAAGGACGTGCTTCGTCGATACGAAGAACATCGCCTCATCCGAGCGAATGGCCGATGGAACGCACCCGCTCGAGCGCGTCATGCAGCTTGCGCGGACGGAAGGGTGTACGGCGATCCCGGTTGTTGCGCTTTCCTGCGATGCCGAATATCGCCGCTCGGCTGCGGTGGCTGTTCTTGCAGATGGCAATGGCGCGGCCATCCGTCTTCAGCTTGAAGACTTCGATCGACAGAATATCGATCGCGATATAGAGCTACTGCTATCTGATATCGGCGCCAGTGTTGCAGGTTCTGATTTGATAGTTGATCTTTGCGATAAATTCCTACCAACATCTGTATTCGTCGAGGCAATAATTAGTTCACTTCAAAAATTGCCTCATTTGAATCGTTGGAGAACATTTACTATTGCGGGCAGTTCGTATCCGAAGACGCTTCAGGACGTTGCATTTACCATCCACAAAACTGAAGGAACAGACACACCAGTTCTTTACCCAGATACGTTGTATCCTCGGCGTGAGTGGGCAATTTATAAAACTATTGTAAATACACTTGGAAGAAAAGCCCGCCTACCAGCTTATGGGGACTATGTAGTAGCTCATCCGGATCCCGTTGAGCTTGACATGCGCCTCATAAAGCCATTCGCCAAACTTAGATATACAACAAGTGACTCTTGGTATATTATAAAAGGAAAGCCAGTACGGACTTATGGATTTGACCAATACAAGGACATGTGCAAGCAGACGACGAAGAAAGAGCGCATTTTTGAAAAATCACTACCTTCTGATGGGGACCGATACATCCAGGGATGCGCGGACGGCGACGAGAGTACGGGCAATATGACGACGTGGGTTTGGGTTTCCAGCAACCGGCACATTACGCGGGTTGTGGCTGACCTCTCCACTTTTCACGGCGCTTGAGCATCGCCCGAACGGTGTCGCGAAGCTCGTCGAGTGGCATCACACGGGCGAGTTCCCGATAGAGATAGGCGCGCGGCTTCCGAAGGTCCTTTTCGGAATATTCGAGGTCGCGCAAGACCTCCTTCGCCTCGATGCTCCAAAGGAGTTCGGCGACGGCCAACGGGTCGATGTTGGCGTTCATGCGAGGGCGACGCTCGTCCCGCAACTGAATGCCGCCGCGCGGACCTTCGGTCGCGATCTTCACGCCCCACCACGGCGGAACGATATCCATCGCCTTGTCGGCGTGGCGCTGACCGACGACCAACGTCGCACGATCCAAGACCGACCCGTAGATTTCGATTTGGGCGGGCAGGCGGTCGAGCGTATCGGAATCGCTCTTGATCTCGTAACCGTGAAGCGAACCGTTCACGACGGCGACGTCGACGCGCGCGACACCATGACGAAGTCCGAGTTCATGCAGCACGAGGGTATCGGGTTCACCCTCATGTCGCTTCAAGACCTCTCGTCGCAGCGCGTTCCGGACGTCGATGTCACGCACCTTGGCCTCCCGCCGGTGTCATTATTGTTGGCGAGGCAAAAGTAACGTTTGCCCTAACAACCGTGATATAAATCCGCCCCCGCGAATCTGTCGACGTTGAAGTTTGGGCAGGAGCCGCCACGCCAAGGCGCCGGTGCCCAATCTTGAGTCATTTCCCTTCGCGTGGGTAAAGGGTGGGTAAACGTCTGAACAACAAAAAAGCCGCCTTGCGGCGGCCTGTTTGTAACTCCCTCATTTTATTGAGGGAAATTGGAGCGGGCGAAGGGATTTGAACCCTCGACCCCAACCTTGGCAAGGTTGTGCTCTACCCCTGAGCTACACCCGCATCCTGGGTAACGCCGCCAGTGTCCCGGCGACGGGCGGTTCTATAGACCGAACCGGCCGGGCTTTGCAACACCCTATCTGCGTTTCTCTCCATCGCCGGCAAAGGAATTTTTCGGAAATCCCGGTTTTCCGCCCGATTTCGACCGTCCGGCCTGTGGATGGCCGGCTCGGTGCCGTGCATGCGCGGCGGCCAGTGATGCCTTTCGCATCCGCTGCACATCGGTCGGAACCGGCCCGGACCGTCTCGAACCGGAGGGAGGCCGCCATGCGCGCGTCATCCGATCGAACTGTTTTGCGCTCGTCCGGCCTTGCTCTAAACGTCGGTTCGAGAAAAGCGCGTGCGTGGCGTCGGGCCGACGGTTCGGCGGTCGCGCCGCGCGCCGCCGCATTGTCCGTTAGGAAAGCCCATGCCCTTCACCCGTGACGACCTGTTCGCAAAACTCGCCGAACTCGGCATCGAGACCACCACGCTCGAGCACGAGGCCTTCTTCACCGTCGCCGAGAGCCGGCATGCCAAGGATGCGCTCGCCGGCGGGCATACGAAGAACCTGTTCCTGAAGGACAAGAAGGACAACGTGTTCCTGGTCACCGCCGAATACGACGCGGCGATCGATCTGAAGAGGATCCACGAGAAGATCGGCGCCTCCGGCCGCGTGACCTTCGGCAAGCCGGAGCTGCTCATGGAGCTGCTCGGCGTCATCCCCGGCTCGGTAACGAGCTTCGGCGCCATCAACGATACCGCCGGCCGCGTCACGGTCGTGCTCGATGCGGCCTTGATGGAGCACGCGGTCATCAACGCGCATCCGCTGGTCAACACCGCGACCACCTCGATCCGGCGCGAGGATCTGGTGCGCTTCCTGGAGGCGGTCGGGCATCCGCCGAAGATCGTCGCGGTCTCGGACGGCAAGGTCTCGTTCGACGAGGCGCCGGCCGAGGGTTGAGATCCGCGTCCGGCGCAGACCACCGCGGCAAATTTCCCGTGGGGTGTCGCGAATTGTATTCGCGCGGCTTTGACCCCATGTTATGCGCCGCAGGATTTTCCACGACCGGGCGCGCCGCATGCGCCGCGCGTGCCCGACAAATGACCGGACCCGACCCATGAGCGGCCCCAGCTTTTCCTACGGCAACAGCTATTCCGGCTCCGTTTCCGGCTCCGCAGGCGGACAGGCGGGCGGTCAGGCGACCGCGCGCTTCGAGGCGCCCCAGGCCCCGGCGTCGCCGGGCCCGGCGGGCGCCGCCCCCGGCGATCTGATCAAGGAGACGACCACCCGCGATTTCGTCAAGGACGTGATCGAGGCCTCGCGCCAGCAGCCGGTGCTGGTCGATTTCTGGGCCGAGTGGTGCGGCCCGTGCAAGCAGCTCACCCCGGTCATCGAGAAGGTGGTCAAGAACGCCAAGGGCAAGGTGAAGCTGGTCAAGATGAACATCGACCACCATCCGGAGGTCGCGGGCCAGCTCGGCATCCGCTCGATCCCGGCCGTGATCGCATTCAAGAACGGCCAGCCGCTCGACGGCTTCATGGGCGCGGTGCCCGAGACGCAGATCCAGAGCTTCATCGAGCGTGTCGCCGGTCCGGTCGGGCCGTCGGACGTCGAGACGCTGCTCGCGGAGGCGGCTGCGGCCGAGGCGGAGGGCGATCTGCAGGGCGCGGCCGAGCTGTTCGCCGCCGTGCGCGAGATGGAGCCGGACAACCTCGACGGCACGGCCGGGCTCGCCCGGATCTTCGTCACCGCCAAGGAATTCGATCAGGCGCGCGCGCTCCTCGCGGAGGTGCCGGCCGCCAAGCAGGGCGATCCCAAGATCGCCGGCGTCAAGGCGCAGCTGGAGCTCGCCGAGAACGCCGCCAAGCTCGGCGACCCGACCGCGCTCGAGGCGCGCATCGCCCATGATCCGAACGACCACGACGCGCGGTTCAATCTCGCGCTGATCCTCAACGCCCACGGCCATCGCGAGGGCGCGGTCGATCATCTGATCGAGATCGTGCGCCGCAAGCGCGACTGGAACGAGGAGGCGGCGCGCAAGCAGCTCGTCCAGTTCTTCGAGGCCTGGGGCCCGAAGGACGAGATGACGCTCTATGGTCGTCGCCGGCTGTCGTCGGTGCTGTTCGCCTGATCGGTGCGCGCCCGCCCCCGCGCGGGCGGGGCGCTGTGAGGCGGACGCCCCTAACCGTCATCCCGGCGGCGTGCCGGCAGGTGCGCCGCCGGCCTATCGCAATGAAGCGCGGGACGTCGTCATGACTCAGGCCGGCAACGCCACCTATCGCGGACCGGATGTCCTTCCGCCGGTCGTGCCGCTGTTCCCGCTGCCGGGCGCGCTGCTGCTGCCGCGTGGCCAGCTGCCGCTCAACATCTTCGAGCCGCGCTATCTCGCCATGGTCGAGGACGCCATGCGCGGCGACCGGCTGATCGGCATGATCCAGCCGCGCTTCGATCGCGGCGCGGTCGATCTCGATGGCCGCCCGCCGCTGGTCGAGACCGGCGGGCTCGGCCGCATCACGCAATATGCCGAGACCGGCGACGGCCGGATCGTGCTGACACTGACCGGCGTCAGCCGGTTCCGGATCGTCGAGGAAATGTCGACCACGACGCCCTATCGCATCGCGCGCATCACGGCCGCGCCCTTCGCCAGCGACTTCACGCCCGGTTTCGGTCAGGAGGCGGTCGATCGCAAGGCGGTGATGACGGCGTTCAAGGCGTTTCTGGAGGCGAACGATCTCGAGGCCGACTGGAACAGCTTCAACGGCGCCGACAACGAGCCGATCGTCAATTCGCTGGCGATGATGTCGCCCTATGGCGCGGCCGAGAAGCAGGCGCTGCTCGAGGCCGCGGATCTGAAGACGCGCGGCGACATCCTGGTCGCGATCACCGAGCGGATGCTCGCCGGCCGGGCGAGCCCGCACGGGCCGCTGCAATGAACGGAGCCCCGCCGATGGACGAAACCACGCGCAGCGAGGAACGCCAGAAGGGCCGCGTCGACCCGAAGCTCCTGGAGCTGCTGGTCTGCCCGCTGACCAAGACCACGCTCGCCTACGACGCCGAGCGGCAGGAGTTGGTCAGCCGCGCCGCGAAGCTCGCCTTCCCGATCCGTGACGGCATCCCGATCATGCTGCCGGAAGAGGCGCGGCCGCTCGAGTGAACGGCCGAGGACAGGTGTCGACGAGACAGGAGTGGAGCATGCGCGGTTCGATGGCTTTATCGATGGCTCTGGCCACCTTCGCGGCTGCCGCGCTGACCACCGGCGGCGCGGCCCGTGCCGATCTCGCCGCCGGTGCGGCCTGCGCGGCGAAACTGCCGGTGCCCGCGAAGCTCGTCTATGACGCGGTCGCGCCGGCTTTGAAGCCGGACAGCGTCATGAAGGATGTCGTGATCGCCCAGGTCCGGCCGCTGGTCCTGTCGGGCAAGCTCGATCGGGCGTCGGCGCGGGCCGCGGCCGAGGCTGCCGGACCCTGCCTGAAGCTGGTGAAGTGAAGCCGGCGGACCGGATCGGTGAAGATTCCGGTTACCGTACTTCCTCGCAGGATTTCAACGTTTCCTCCGTAGTTTTGCTCGCCGAAGCTCCCGGTCGCGGGAGCATTCGGGGAGTGTGTCATGCGTCTCTTCAAGCTAGCCGGGGCGATCCCGGCGGCGCTCATCGCGCTCGCCCTCTCGGGCGTGGGCGCGGCGGCGCGCGAAATCGTGTCGTTCCCGGCCGGTTACGAGCCGGGCACCATCGTGGTGAAGACCAGCGAGCGAAAGCTCTATTTCGTGGTCGGCTACGGTCAGGCGGTGCGCTATCCGATCGCGGTCGGCATGCCGGGCAAGGAATGGTCCGGCGAGACCGTCATCGCGCGCAAGGAAGTCAACCCGATCTGGGGTCCGCCGGCGGAAGTCCGGCGCGACAAACCGAGCCTGCCGGCACTGGTGCCGCCAGGACCGTCCAATCCGCTCGGGCCGCGCGCCATGGTGCTCGCGGCCGGCGAATACGCGATCCACGGCACCAACCGCCGCGATTCGATCGGCACCAAGGCCTCGTACGGCTGCATTCGCATGTACAACGAGGACGTGGTGGAGCTGTTCGACCGCGTCGGCGTCGGCACGCGCGTGGTCGTGCTGCGCTGAGCACGGCAGCGTCGATCGGCGGTTTCGGGCCGGCCGTCCCTCGGGGTGGCCGGCTTTTTCTTTGCGCCAAGCTCCGGATCCCACGACCCCGGCAACGTCGCTTCGCCGGCTCTCCGTATCCGTTCGGACTACGCCGCCCCCGCGTCGCCGGCCTAAGATCGTTCTCCGGTCGGTCGCGGGACGGATTTCGACGCGACCGGCGATACGGGGGGAGAACAGATATGCACCGGCTCTTTGCTTCGATTGCGCTTGCCGTTCCGGCCGTCACGGCTGCGGTGCTGGCCGTTTCCGTCCTCGAGCTCGTCGCCGCGGAAGCGGCCGAGGTGCCGGATCCCGCCAACGGTCTGCGGCTCGCCCGGCGCTGGTGCGCGGCCTGCCATGTCGTGGAACCGAGCCAGACGGCGGCGGCGGCCGACGCGCCGGCCTTCGCGGCGCTGGCCGCCGATCCGCTGCGCGCCGAGGACGCGATCGCCAACATCCTCGCAGCGCCGGCCAAGGCGCATTCCAAGATGCAGGATCTGGCGCTGTCGCGGCTCGAGATCGGCGATCTCGTCGCCTACATCAAATCGCTGCGCCGCTGAGCGGCGCGTCGGCGACTGCCTTTCCAACCCTTTGTGGTTGCTCGACCGGCGGCGGAGAAAGACCGCCGCCGAGGCATCGTCGATGTCGCGAGCCCCGCACGGCGGCGTAACAGCACGGGAACGAGCATCGACGCCTGCGGGTGCGGAGAGGGCCCGCAGGGCCTCGGCGGCGAGGGGTGGGATCCGTGCCCCCGGACGAGGGAACGGCCCCGAAAGGGGGCGGGGGGAACCGCGGGGAAAACCGCCTCCTTCGCTGCCTTGGACTGTGCTGGACGGCGTCGCGTTACAGATGTCGCGCTGCGGGCCGGTCGAAACCGGCTCAGCGGGCGCCGCTAGTCGTCGTCCGGCTCTTTCCCGTCGCAATGCGCAATGCCATATGCTGCAAGGAAGACACGAGACGAGGCGAGGTCGGGCTGGCGCCGGGGCGTCATTCTCGAGGCTCAAGGGACGGACGGACGACATCATGAATGGCGAACGCCACCTCGAAGACGATCGCCAGCGCGCGGCGGAGGAAGCCTTGCGCCGCGTCGCGCGCGAAAGCCATGGCGTGGCGGATTCCGGCCTCGGCGGTGTCGTTGACGGCACCAAGCGGCATTTCGGCGCCGCCGATGTCGATCCGGCCGACCCGATCGAGGTCTGGGGCACGCGGATCGGCCGCGGTCTCGCCCTCGTCGCGATCGGCCTTCTCCTCTGGCATCTCGTCGCGACCTACGGCTGAACTCCCGTCCGCCGTGCTCTCCCCATCGTCACGTCCCGTCTCTCCCGAAAGAGCCCCGCATGACCTTGCCGATCGACTGGAGCACGCTCGCCGCCCCCGGCCTCGACGATTTCGAGACCCTGGCGCTCGCCGCCCATGCTGCATTGCCAGAGGCGTTCCGCCAGCTGACCGGTGAGGTGATCGTGCGCATCGCGGACTTCCCCGAAGACGACGTGCTGGACGAAATGGGGCTGGAATCACCGTTCGACCTGCTCGGTCTGTTCCAGGGCGTCGGGCTCGCCCATGGCGCGGCAACCGCCGCGACCGGGCAGATGCCCAATCAGGTCTGGCTCTATCGCCGCCCGATCCTCGACTATTGGTCCGAACACGACGAGACGCTCGGAGCGATCGTCACCCATGTGCTGGTCCACGAGATCGGCCACCATTTCGGTCTCTCCGACGACGACATGGAGGCGATCGAGGCGGCGGCGGGGTGAGGCTTGGGCGCGCGCCGGCCGGGGTGCGCCGAAGCAGCCCCGAGCCCCGCGATTTTCGCCGGCGAAAACCGCGCCCGCGGCGGCATGACATCGTCACGCCTTGGTGTTAGAGAAGCCGCTCGTTTCCGCGCTCATTGCGCGTTGTCCGCACGAAAGGCCCGTCCCATGTCCTCGACGCCTTCCATCTTCATCGACGGCGAAGCCGGCACCACCGGGCTTCAGATTCGCGAGCGGCTGGAGGGGCGCCGGGACGTGCGCGTGGTCTCGATCGATCCGGACAAGCGCAAGGACGCCGACGAGCGCAAGCGGCTCTTGAACAGCTGCGACGTCGCCATTCTGTGCCTGCCCGACGAGGCGGCGATCGAGGCGGTGTCGCTGATCGAGAACCCGGACGTGAAGGTGATCGACGCCTCGACCGCGCACCGGATCGCCGAGGGCTGGGTCTACGGCTTCGCGGAGATGGCCAAGGACCAGGCCGAGCGCATCGCCGACGCCAAGCGCGTCGGCAATCCGGGCTGCTATCCGCAGGGCCTGATCGCGACCGTGCGGCCGCTGGTCGAGGCCGGGCTCATTCCGGCGACGACCCCGATCACGCTCAATGCCGTCTCGGGCTACTCCGGCGGCGGGCGCAAGATGATCGAGGACTACGAGGCCGCCGCCGATCCGTCACCCTACATGCCCTATGGGTTGTCGCTGAAGCACAAGCATCTGCCGGAAATGCGCGCCTATGCGCATCTCGAGGAAGATGTGCTGTTCCAGCCGGCCGTCGGCGCCTATGCGCAGGGCATGCTGACCTTCGTGCCGCTGCAGCTCTGGTCGCTGCCGGGCACGCCGACCGCCGCGCAGCTGCACGAGGTGCTGGCGACACGCTATGCGGGCGAGACCTTCGTCACCGTGGCGCCGTTCGCCGCGGTCGACAAGCTCGCCGAGCTCGATCCGCGCGGCCTCAACGGCACCAACGCGATGCGGCTGCACGTGTTCGGCAATGACGCGAAGCGTCAGGCGATCCTGGTCGCGGTCTACGACAATCTCGGCAAGGGCGCGTCCGGCGCGGCCGTGCAGAATCTCAATCTGATGATCGGGCGCGACCACGCCGCCGGCCTCGCCGCCGCGGCCTGAGCCCGACATTGCACACGCGCCCGACCGGCCGGCCCGACACCGCCGGTCGAGGTGCGGATCGATCCGGAGGAAACCCCATGCAGAAGTTCACCAAGCTGACGGGCGTCGCCGCGCCGCTGCCGATCGTCAACGTCGACACGGACATGATCATCCCGAAGCAGTTCCTGAAGACGATCGAGCGCACCGGCCTCGGGCGTGGTCTCTTCTATGAAATGCGCTTCGACGAGGCGGGCGCCGAGAAGCCGGGTTTCGTGCTGAACCAGTCGGCCTATCGCAAGGCCGAGATCCTGGTCGCGGGCGACAATTTCGGTTGCGGCTCGAGCCGCGAGCATGCGCCCTGGGCGCTGCTCGACTACGGCATCCGCTGCGTGATCTCCACGAGCTTCGCCGACATCTTCTACAACAACTGCTTCAAGAACGGCATCCTGCCGATCGTCGTGACGCCCGAGCAGCTCAAGCTGCTGATGGACGACGCCGAGCGCGGCTCCAACGCCACGCTGACCGTCGACCTCGAGGCGCAGACGATCAGCGGTCCGGACGGCGGCACGATCTCCTTCGAGATCGACGCCTTCAAGAAGCACTGCCTGCTCAACGGTCTCGACGACATCGGCCTGACGCTCGAAAAGGGTGCGGCGATCGACACCTTCGAGAAGAAGAACGCCGAACTGCATCCCTGGGCCTGAGGACGATCCATGACCCGCAAGCTGATTTCGACCGGTTCGCCCTTCGAGAAGGTCGCCGGCTACTCGCGCGCCGTCGCCGACGGCGACTGGTGCTGGGTGTCGGGCACGACCGGCTACGACTATGCCGCCATGGCGATGCCGGAGTCGGTCGAGGACCAGACCCGCAACGCGATGGAGACGATCAAAAAGGCGCTCGGCGACGCCGGCTTCGCGATCGAGGACGTCGTGCGCGCGACCTATTACGTCACCGACGCCGCGATGATGGACGTGGTGTTCCCGATCGTCGGCTCGTACTTCGCCGAGGTCCGTCCGGCCGCGAGCATGATCGTCTGCGGTCTGGTGAAGCCGGAGATGAAGGTCGAGATCGAGGTCACGGCCAAGAAGCGCGGCTGACGCGCCAGGACCTGCATGAATCGGGAAGCCGGCGTCGCGGGTGCGGCGCCGGCTTTTATTTATTGGAGGATAGCGCCGCAAATGTAAAAGGGCTGTAGTCTATATACATTTAGCCAAATGACGCGATCCAAGGATTTTTGTGTACTCGTTTATGGAATCTATGTCCTTCTGGATGGTCTTGGAAATTGAATTGGTTAAATCGTTGAAATTCGGAATGATCTTGTCGCGAATAATCGTTTTTTCTATTTCGCGAGCCCTCAGTGTTTGGTGGTATATATCTAAGAAATTGTCGCTGTAATGTGGCGGATATACGCGCTTTAGATCAATGCTTTCGAGGCCCTTTATTGCCACATCAAATACTATAATTTTATCGTCAGTCAATAAATTTGGTTCTCTATTATCTACCTCTTTGAGAAAAGGAATTACAAACCTAGTAGCGAGACAGGCAAGATTTCGAAATGCGACGAAATCGTCCTTGCGTTCGGCTTCAATTTTGGCAGAATCTTGAAGTAAAGCAAAGGACGCGATAGCAGCTGCCACCATTGCGGACGACGGACTTCCAAATTTATAGAAATATCGACAAAATCGCGCACAAGCTGGTTTTATTCTCCTCTCTATCGCAAATGCGACTATAAGCATAATTACGAATGGAGTAAAACAACCCAAGAGCGCTAAGGTGAACACGGTCGACATCGACATTTTGGCCGTTCCTCCGAGGATGCCTGTCGACCCTTATTTTAAAACATTCCGTTCAATATAAAACGGTATACCCTTTAGGTAGCAGCGCGCACCAAGTTATGATGCGCGCTACTTCGATCCCTAAGCTCCTCACGCCACCATCGCGCCCTTGAGCCGCGGCAGCGCCGCGTCGAGGGCCTTGCCGAACTTCGCCAGCATCTCGTCGATCTCGGCGGCGGTGATGATCAGCGGCGGGGTGAAGGCGATACGGTCGCCGATGGCGCGGACGACCAGGCCGACCTTCTGCGCCTCGTCCTGCACCACGATGCCGGCCTTCGCCTCGGGGGCGAAGGGGATGCGCTTCTCCTTGTTGGCCATCAGCTCGACGCCGGCGATCAGGCCGATGCCGCGGGCGTTGCCGACCAGCGGATGCGCCTCGGTCGCCTCGAGACCGGCCTGCATCAGCGGGCCGACCTGGCGGACATGGCCGAGGATGTTGCGCTCCTCGTAGATCTTCAGCGTCTCGTTGGCGACCGCGCAGGCGACCGGGTGGCCGCCGTAGGTGAAGCCGTGGCCGAAGGTGCCGAGCTTGCCCGACTGGTCGAGCATGGCGTTGTAGATGTCTTCCGAAATCATCAACGCCGAGATCGGCTGATAGGCGGCCGACAGCGCCTTGGCGCAGGAGACCATGTCCGGCTTCAGGTCGTAGGTCTCCGAGCCCCACATGTTGCCGGTGCGGCCGAATCCGCAGATGACCTCGTCGGCAAGGAACAGGATGTCGTATTTCTTCAGGATCGGCTGGATCTTCTCGAAATAGCCCTTCGGCGGCGTGATCGCGCCGCCGCCGCCCTGCACCGGCTCGGCGAAGAAGGCCGCGATCGTCTCCGGGCCCTCGGCGAGGATCAGCTTCTCGAGCGCTTCGGCCATGCGGGTCGAGAACTGCTCCTCGGTCTCGCCTTCCTCGTGGAAGCGGTAGTAGTGCGGGTTCTCGGTGTGGCGCATCATCGGCAGCGGCGCGTCGAAGCCGCCGTGCATGTGCGGCTGGCCGGAGACCGAGACCGAGGCGACCGTGTTGCCGTGGTAGCCGCGGACGCGGCCGATGATCTTCTTCTTCTCGGGGCGGCCGCGGGCGTTGTTGTAGTACCAGACGAGCTTGATCGCGGCGTCGTTCGCCTCCGAGCCCGAGCACTGGAACAGCACCTTCGACATGCCCTTCGGCGCGATCGACAGGAGCCGATCGGCCAGTTCGACGCTCGGCACGTGGCTCTTGGCGAAGAACGTGTGGTAGTAGGGCAGCTCCAGCAGCTGCTTGTAGGCGACGTCGGCGAGCCGCTTCTCGGAGAAGCCGAGCGAGGCGCACCAGAGGCCGGCCATGGCCTCGAGATACTTGTTGCCCTGTTCGTCGTAGATGTAGACGCCCTCGCCACGCTTGATGATCGTGCCGCCGTGGTCCTTGTAGGCGACGAGATCGGTCTGCTGATGGATCACCGTCGCGCGGTCGATCAGGTCGTGCGAATTCGAGAGCATCGGGGGATTTCTCCGTTCTGGTGCGGATCGTTTGACGAGAAGTCCGGCCGGGCGCGGGCGCCCGGTCGGCTGGATCGCGTGGGAGCTTACTCCGCGGCCGCCGGCGCGACAGCGAATTCCTGAGTCTCGGCGCGGGCCGCCACCGCCGCGCGGCGGCTGGCCCTCGCTTCCTCGCGGCGCTTCAGGATCTCGTAGAGGATCGCGCCGAGGACCGTGATCGCGACGATGGTCACCGCCAGGGCCGAGAGCGCCGGCGTCGTGCCCTGGCGGACGCGACCGGCGAGCACGGTGGTCAGCGTCTTGTCGGCGAGGATCGCGAAGGTCGTGGTGTTGTAATTCTCGAACGACGACAGGAACGCGATCACCGCGGCGGAGGCGATCGCCGGCATCAGGAACGGCACCAGGATGTCGAAGAACACCCGCGCGCGCGTCGCGCCGAGATCGAGCGCGGCCTCCTCCAGCGTCCGGTCGAAGCGGGCGAGCCGGGCGAGGAAGATCAGCATCGTGTAGGCCGCGATGAAGCTCGACTGCGCCAGTACGGTCAGCACCGTACCGTCGTAGATGAATTTGGTGCCGGTGAAGTTCGTCGTCTGGCGCCAGAACACCACCGTCGAGATGCCGATGATCACGCCCGGGGTCAGCACCGGCGAGACGACGACCAGATAGTAGAACGACCGGGCGCGGGCGTAGATCTGGCTCATCACCATCGCGCCGGCGAGCCCGATCGGCACCGAGACCAGCACGACCAGAACGGCGATCCACAGGCTCTTCTTCAGGCCGTAGACGAGGTCCTTGTCGGCGGCGAGCACCGAGAACCAGTCGAGCGTGAAGCGCTCGAACGGGCTCACCGTCGGGTAGGCCGGCGTGTTGAACGCCGTGATGCCCATGATCACCAGCGGCCCGAACAGGTAGGCGAAGAACACCAGGATGTAGAAGCCGAACAGGGCCTTCCTGACATGAGCGGCGGTCATCGGGCGATCTCCCCAAGGCGCAGGCGGAAGATCTTCAGGACGCCGAGCACGAAGACGATGCAGGCGACGAGCAGGATCAGCGCATAGGCCGCGCCCTGTTGCCAGTTGAAGGCCTGATAGAACCGGTCGTAGACGATCGGCGTGAACCAGAGGCTGCGCGGGCCGCCGAGGATCAGCGGCGCGGCGAGCGCGCCGGCGGTCAGCATGAACACCAGCGTCGCGCCGGAGGCGATGCCGGGCTTGGCATGCGGAAGCACGATGAAGGTGTGGATGTGCCACCACGGTGCGCCGAGGTCGCGGGCGGCCTCGATCTGGTTCTTGTCGAGCGTCTCGATCGCGTTGTAGAGCGCGAACATCATCATCAAAAGGTAGGCGTAGGCGAGGCCGGCATAGAGCGCGACGTCGGCGGCGAGGAAGTCGATCGGCTGATCGAGCACGCCGATCGCGACGAGCGCGTTGTTGATCACGCCCTGCGTGCCGAACAGGAGCCGGAACGCAAAGGCGCGCAGGATCTCGTTGACCCAATAGGGCGCAATCAGCAGCAGCAGCACGAAGCGCAGCCGCGCCTTGCTCGCCACCTGCGCCATGTAGAAGGCGAGCGGGTAACAGATCAGGAAGTCGAGCACCGTGATGATGATCGAGACCCAGATGGTCAGGAAGAAGGCGGTCAGGTGGGTGACGTTCCAGCTCGCGGTCGAGGTGGTCGAGCCGAACAGGAAGTACTTGTAGTTCTCAAGCGTGTAGAAGTCCTTCGGACCGCCCCACTGCGGCGGCGGCAGCTTCGGGCGGAACGACAGATCGATCATGGCCATCAGCGGCATGACGATCATGAACACGGTCCAGAGTCCGACCGCGACGATCAGAAAGGTCGCGACCGGCCAGCCGTTGCGGGCGACGAAGCCGGGCGGAGCGGCGTCCCCGAGCCGACGGCGCTCGGTCCAGGCCATGACGAAAAAGGCCGCGACCACCAGCGGCGGCAGGCCGTAGATGACGAATTGGCCGATCGAACTATGCATGGGCCACGTCCGGCGGCAGCACGACCGCATCGGCGGGCGCATAGGTCAGCGTCACGTCCGCGCCCTCGGCCGGGATGTCGCGCGCGGCGCCGCCGGCGAGCGTCACGGTCAGCTTGCGGCCGCTCGGCAGCGCGACGCCGACATGGGTGACGGTGCCTTCGAAGGCGGTTTCGACCACGCGGCCGGCGATGCCGGCGCCGCCGGCCCGGCCGATCGCCAGCGCCTCGGGGCGCACGAACAGCACGGCGTCGGAGCCGTGCATGAGCTTGCGGGCGTTGACGCCGACGAGCGGACCGACCTCGGTCTCGATCATGGCGATCTCGCCGTCGGCACCGTCAGCGACCTTGCCGGCGAGCGCGTTGTTCTCGCCGACGAAGCTCGCGACGAAGGCGGTGCGCGGCGTCTCGTAGAGCGTGCGGCCGTCGGAGACCTGCTCGATCACGCCGCGGTTCATCACGGCGATGCGGTCGGACATGGTCAGGGCCTCGCCCTGGTCGTGGGTGATGTAGATGAAGGTGATGCCGACGCGGCGCTGGATCGCGCGCAGCTCGTTGCGCATGTGCTGGCGGAGTTTCAGGTCGAGGGCCGACAGCGGCTCGTCGAGCAGCAGCACCTGCGGTTCGACGGCGAGCGCGCGGGCGATCGCCACGCGCTGCTTCTGGCCGCCGGAGAGCTCGTCGACGCGCTTGCCGCCCTGGCCGGGCAGCGCGATCAGGTCGAGCAGCTGCTCGACCTTCGCCATGCGTACCTTCTTCGGCACGCCGCGCACGCGCAGACCGTAGCCGATGTTGTCGGCGACCGACATCATCGGAAACAGGGCGAGGTTCTGGAAGATCAGCGCGGTCGGCCGCGCGTTCGGGCCGATGCCGCGCATGTCGCGGCCGTTGATCAGCACGCGGCCCGCGGTCGGCTCGACGAAGCCGGAAATGGTCCTGAGCAGCGTGGTCTTGCCGCAGCCGGAGGGCCCGAGAAACGAGAAGAATTCGCCGGGGGCGATGTCGAGCCGGGCGTCGTCGACGGCGGTGAAATCGCCGAACCGGACACTGACGCCGTCGAGCTGTACCGCAGAGGTCATGAAGAGCGAGGCTCCTGGGGGCTTTCGAAGGGGGCTTTCGAAGATGCGAGGTGCCGACGCGGACGCGCGGGCGCCGAGAAAGATCCCCTCATGGCGAGGCGCACGCGGAACGTGCGCCTCGGATCACGAGGGGATCCCTCACGAGACCGATTTCGATCAGGCCGCCTTGAACTTCTCGGCGTACTGGGTGCGCAGCTCGGCGAACCAGGACGGTTCGGGGATGCGGTTCCAGAGCTTCGAGATCGCATCGCCCGGATAGGCTTCCTGGAAGTTCTTCTTGGCGACCTCGGAGAGGAACGCGTCGGAGCCCTTGCAGACCGGGTTGTAGCCCGAGCCGTCGGCGACCTTGGCCGAGGTCTCCGGCGAGTGGACGTATTCGAGCCAAGCGTAGGCCTGTTCGACGTTCTTGGCGCCGGTCGGCATGGCCCAGCCGTCGAGCCAGGAGATCGCGCCTTCCTGCGGCGCCATGTAGCTGACCGGCTTGCCCTGCTTCTTCAGGGACAGGGCCGGACCGTCCCAGGTCTGGCCGATGACGACGCCGTTCTCGAGCAGGCCCGACTTGGTGTTGTCGGCCGAGTCCCAGAACTGCTTGATCCACGACTTCTTGGAGATCGCGAACTTGAGGATCTCGTCGTAGATCTTCTTCATGTTCTCCTCGTTCTTGAAGGCATCCGCCATCCGGTTCGAGGGGACCTTGCCGGTGGCGTCGAGCCACAGGCCGATGCCGAGCAGCAGCGAGTGCGGACGGCCCTGGACCTTGCCCTTGTACTGCTCATCCCAGAGCGAGCCGTAAGACAGGGTCTTGTAGTCGAGCGTGGTCAGGTCGGTGCGCCAGGAGATGGCTTCCGAGCCCCAGCAGTGCGGCACGTGGTAGAGCTTGCCGTCCCAGGTCCAGATGCTGGTCGAGCCGTTCAGCATCGCCGGCAGCAGGTTGTCGAGCTTCAGCTTCTTCGTGTCGAAGGGCTGCAGCACGCCGATTTCCTTGAACTGCGGCGCGCGATCATGGGTCGGCTGGCAGAGGTCGAAGCCTTCGCCGCCGGTCGCCTGCAGCTTGTTGATTTGCTCCTCGTTCTGGGAGAACGGCGTCGAATTGACCTTGATGCCGGTCTTCTTCTCGAACTCGGGGATGACCGGGTTCGGCAGTTCGTCGTCCCAGTGCAGCAGGTTCAGGGTGCCGGAGGACGACAGCGCGTCCTTCACGTACCAGGGGCCGGTCGCGGTGATGGCGCCGGCGCCGGCCGCGGCCTTCAGCATGGTACGACGGGTGAAGCCCTTCGCCGCGGCGAGGGTCTTCACGGTCTCGGATCGATTGTCACGGTTCTTGCTCATGGGCGGATCGTCTCCAGGGGAACGCCGGCGCCTGGAAAAGCACGATCCAGGCCAATGCCCTCGGGTCACGGACAAAGCCCGCCAGAGCCGCCCGCCGAACCCGAATGAATCGACCGTTCAATAAAGATCCGCTTCCCGTGCGCATCGGCCCTGCTCGGCACCGATCGCAAAAGCCTAGCCTTCGCTCACCCCTCTGCGGCAGAGTGCGTTGGTGCTTTTTTGAGCGTCATTCTAGGATCTGCATATGTTGACGGCAGCCGCGGCAGCAATCGTGTTCCTCGCGGGTATCCTGCGGGGAATGACCGGGTTCGGCTTCTCGCTGCTGGCGGTCATGGGGATCGGGCAATTCTGGCCGCTCGAACTGGTCACGCCCACGGTCTTGATGCTCGAGCTGGTGCTGACGGTGCTGCTGATCGGCGACAACGTCCGACCGCACATGGACCTGCGCTGGCTCGTTCCGATGACGCTCGGGGGCGTGTTCGGGGCGGTCGCCGGGCTCTACGGGGTCGGCGCCCTGCCGGCGGCGGCGGTCAAGCCGGTGTTGAACCTCGCGATCTTCGTCTCTGCGCTGATCTCGCTCGTGCATGCGCGACTGCCGGCGCTCGCCACGCCGTTCGCGGCGGGCGTGGCCGGCTTTCTGGTCGGGGCTCTCGTCTCGGCCTTCGCGGTCGGGGGCCCTTCGCGGTGGTCTGGTTCCTCGCGATCGGCGCGGCGCCGGCGGTGATCCGCGCCAACGTCATCGTGTTCTTCGGCGTGCTCGACCTGTTCGTGGTCGGGCTGCGTGCCGCCCAGTTCGGTCTCTCGACGCAGGCGCTGCAGACCACAGCGCTGCTCACCGTTCCGGCCGTCGCCGGCGCTTTCGTCGGCGGTCGGCTGTTCCGCAAGATCGACGCCGGCTTGTGGCGTCGCATCGCCGCCTGGTCGATCGCCGCCGCGGCGGCGATCAGCCTCATCCGCAGCCTGTTCACCGCCTGATCGGCATACGCTTCCGAAGGTTCTTCCGCATGATCAAGAAAATCGAACGTTACCCGGCCATGGCCGACCGCCAGCTCCAGCCGCGCTACACCGGTATCCCGACGTTCTTCCGGCTGCCCTATGCGGAGGTGCTCGAGGATATCGACATCGGCCTGATCGGCGTTCCGTTCGACGGCGGCGTCACGCACCGGACCGGCACGCGCCATGGTCCGCGCGAGATGCGCAACCAGTCCTCGCTCATCCGCAAACACAATCCGGCGAGCGGCATCTCGCCGTTCGAGCTGGTGCGCTGCGCCGATCTCGGCGACGCCTGGGTCGAGAAGCCCTACGAGCTCGAAGGCGCGCATCAGGAGATCGGCGCCTTCTTCCAGGACGTCTGCGCGGCCGGAATCATGCCGCTGTCGATCGGCGGCGATCATTCGATCTCGCTGCCGATCCTGCGCGCGGTCGCCAAGGACGGCCCGGTCGGCATGGTGCACATCGATGCCCATTGCGACACCGGCGACGATTATCTCGGCTCGCGCTTCCACCACGGCGCGCCGTTCCGCCGCGCGGTCGAGGAGGGCCTGCTCGACCCCAAGCGCGTGATCCAGATCGGCATCCGCGGCAGCCTCAACGTGCCGGACATGTGGGACTTCTCCTACGACACCGGCATGCGGGTCGTGGAGATCGAGGAGTTCACCGACAAGGGCTGGGCCTGGGCGGCCGAGGAGGCGCGCCGGATCGTCGGCGACGGGCCGACCTATTTCTCCTTCGATATCGACAGCCTCGACCCGTCGCAGGCGCCCGGGACCGGTACGCCAGAGATGGGCGGTATCACGGTCCGGGAGGCCCAGCGTCTGATCCGCGCGCTCGCCGGCGTCGATTTCGTCGGCGGCGATCTCGTCGAAGTGTCGCCGCCCTGGGACATCGGCGGGCTCACCACCATGTCCGGCGTGACGATCCTGTTCGAGATGCTGTGCGTGCTGGCCCAGGCGAAGGACGCGCGGCAAGCCTGAGCGGGTACGCCACGGCGACGGCTCGCG
This sequence comes from Ancalomicrobiaceae bacterium S20, assembly GCA_040269895.1. Taxonomy (NCBI): domain Bacteria; kingdom Pseudomonadati; phylum Pseudomonadota; class Alphaproteobacteria; order Hyphomicrobiales; family Ancalomicrobiaceae; genus Methyloraptor; species Methyloraptor flagellatus. Next base: position 4,250,782 of record CP158568.1, read on the forward strand.
GCGGCGCTCCGGGCGTCGCCGCGCCTGCCGATCAGGCCGGAACGAGCCTCGCCTTCCGGCCGCGGGCGGCGAGGAAGACGAGGCCGCGCTGCAGCAGGATGAAGGCGAACAGCAGCGCGCCGATCACGATCTTGGTCCACCAGCTCGACAGCGTGCCGTCGAAGGTGATGTAGGTCTGGATCAGGCCCTGGATCAGCACGCCGACGAAGGTGCCGGCGACGGTGCCGACGCCGCCGGTCAGGAGCGTGCCGCCGATCACCACCGCCGCGATCGTGTCGAGCTCGACACCGGTCGCGGCGAGCGAGTAGCCGGCCGAGGTATAGAGCGCGAAGACGATGCCGGCGAGCCCGGAAAGCCCGCTCGACAGCGCATAGATGCCGACGGTGGTGCGCACCACCGGCACGCCCATCAGCCCGGCCGAGGTGCGGTTGCCGCCGATGCCGTAGACGTAGGTGCCGAAGCGGGTGAAGTGCGCGAGCACGATGCCGGCGAGCGTCGCGGCGAGCATGATGAGCGCGATCAGCGTCAGCCGCCCGCCACCGGGCATGACCCACTTCAGGCCTAAGATCGCGCTCCAGGTCGGATGCGCGATCGGGATCGAATCCGTGGTCAGCAGGAAGCAGACGCCGCGCGCGAAGAACATGCCGGCGAGCGTGACGATGAAGGGCGGCGTCTCCAGGTAGTGGATCATCAGCCCCATCACCGCGCCGAACGCGGTGGTGATCACCAGCACCAGCGCGAAGGCGACCAGCGGGTCCAGCCCGGCGCGGATCGTCACGGCCAGGAACACGCCGGTGAAGGCGATCACCGAGCCGACCGACAGATCGATGCCGCCGGACAGGATCACGAAGGTCATGCCGACCGCGGCGATGCCGAGATAGGCGTTGTCGGTCAGGAGGTTCAGCACCACGCGCAGCGACAGCATCGTGGGGAACTGCGCGGCGCAGAGCGCATAGGCGACGACGAAGACCGCGAGCGTCGCGACGAGCGGCAGGTTGCGTCCCATCGTCAGGCCCCCTTGCGCGGCAGGAAGAAGCGGAGAATCCGCAAGAAGGCCGGCGATTGCAGCACCAGGATCGCCAGGATCACCAGCGCCTTCACGATCAGGTTCATCTCGGGCGGGTAGCCGGAGAGCAGGATGCCGGTGTTCATCGCCTGGATCACGAAGGCGCCGACCAGCGACAGCAGGATCGAGAAGCGGCCGCCGAACAGCGACGTGCCGCCGACCACGACCGCGAGGATCGCGTCGAGTTCGAGCCAGAGCCCGGCGTTGTTGGCGTCGGCGCCGCGGATGTCCGCGGCGGCGATGACGCCGGCGACCGCGGCGCAGACGCCCGAGATCGCATAGGTCGCGATCAGCACGCTGCGGCTGTCGACGCCGGCATAGGTCGAGGCCCGGCGGTTGACGCCGATCGCCTCGACCAGGAGCCCGAGCGCCGTCGCCCGCACGATCGCGGCCGTAAGGAAGGCGAGGCCGAGCGCGATCACCACCGGCATCGGCAGGCCCCAGACGGTCGAACTCGATACCGCGATCAGCGACGGGTCGGTGAAGGTCACGATGACGCCATTGGTGATCAACTGGGCGATGCCGCGGCCGGTCACCATCAGGATCAGCGTCGCGATGATCGGCTGGATGTCGAGCACGGCGACCAGGATGCCGTTCCAGAGCCCGCACAGGAGGCCGACGCCGAGCGCGGCGGCAAGGATCACGATGAGGCTGTGATCGCCGGTCGCCAGCGTCGCGGCGGTGGCGCCGGCGATCGCCATGACCGCGCCGACCGACAGGTCGACGCCCTTGGTCGCGATCACCAGCGTCATGCCGATCGACAGGATCGCCACCGGCGCGCCGCGGACGAGCACGTCGACGACGCTGCCGAACAACCGGCCGTCCTGCAGGCGGATCTGGAAGAAGTCCGGGAAGAACCACCAATTGGCGAACAGCACGGCCGCGAGGGTCAGGATCTGCGGCAGCGCGCCGAGACCGATGCGGAAGGGACGGGAGGCGAGCGTCATGCGGCGGCTCCGGCTTGCGAGCTTGCCGGCGTCTCCGCGGCGATGGCGCGGACGATGCTCTCGACCCCGACCGCGTCGCCTTCGAGCATGCCGACATGGACTCGGTCGCGCAGCACCAGGACGCGATCGGCATAGGCGACGATCTCGTCGATCTCGCTTGAGATGACCAGCAGGGCGAGCCCCTCCGCGCACAGGCGTTCGATCAGGCGGATGATCTCGGCATGGGCGCCGACGTCGATGCCGCGGGTCGGCTCGTCGAGGATCAGGAAGCGCGGCTCGGTGGCGAGCCAGCGCGCCAGCAGCGCCTTCTGCTGGTTGCCGCCGGACAGGAGCTTGATCGGCTTGTCGGCGTCCGAAGTGCGGATGTCGAGCGCCTTGATGAATTTGTCGGCGATCGCCCGGCTTTCGGCGGCGCCGAGCGGCTTCAGCCAGCCGCGCCGGGCCTGCAGCGCCAGAATGATGTTCTCACGCACGCCGAGGTCGCCGACGATACCGTCGGTCTTGCGATCCTCGGGACAGAAGCCGAAGCCGAGCGAAACCGCCTTGCGCGGCGAGGCGATACGCTGGGCGGCGCCATCGACGGTCGCGGTGCCGCTGTCGGCCTCGTCGATGCCGAACAGCAGTTGCGCGGTCTCGGTGCGGCCGGAGCCGAGCAGGCCGGCGACGCCGATCACTTCGCCGGCGCGGATGTCGAGATCGAAGGGCGCCACGGAGGTGCGCCGGCCGTAGCCGCGCAAGGACATGAAGCTCTCGCCGGGCGCGCCGCGGCCGCCGTGCCGGCCGATGGTCTCGTGTTCGAGCTCGCGGCCGAGCATGGCGCGGATCACGTCGATGCGCTTCAGGCCCTCGATGTCGCGGGTCTCGACCTTGCGGCCGTTGCGCAGCACGGTCACGCGCTGGCAGAGCGCGAAGACCTGATCGAGGAAATGGGTGACGAAGATCACGCCGATGCCGCGCGCGGTCAGCTGGCGCACGGTGGTGAACAGCGACTGCACCTCGCCGGCGTCGAGGCTGGCGGTCGGCTCGTCGAGCACGAGCACCTTGCCCGACAGATCGACGGCGCGGGCGATGGCGACGATCTGCTGCACGGCGACCGAATAGTCGCCGAGCGCGGCGCGCACGTCGATGTCGAGGCCGTAGTCGGCGAGCAGCGAACGGGCGAGCGCGTTGGTCCGCGCCGCGCGACGGAAGCCGAACCAGGTCGGCTCGCGGCCGAGATAGAGGTTTTCCGCCACCGAAAGGTTCGGCAGCAGGTTGACCTCCTGATAGACCGTGCCGATGCCGAGCCGCTGGGCATCGGCGGTATCGGTCGGATCGATCGGCGTGCCGTCGAGCCGGACCTCGCCGGCATCACGCGACAGGACGCCGGTCATCACCTTGATCAGGGTCGACTTCCCGGCGCCGTTCTCGCCGAGGAGGGCATGTACCTCGCCGGCGCGCAGATCGAAATCGACCGCATCGAGCGCCCGCACGCCGGGAAACGTCTTGGTCAGCCCTCGGATCTCGAGGACGGGCTCGGAGCCTGCCACCATCCGGATCTCACAATCCTGCTTACACGGGTCCGCATCGGCCGCGGCCGACGCGGAACGGGTCGGGCGAAACGCCGTCACCGTGCCGTCCGGCCGGGCGGCACGGCGATCAGCCCCCCCTCGGGGAATGCCCGGGCGCGCGGCGCGGGTCAGGCGCCGCGCACCCTTGCGCCCTCTCAGTAGCCGAGATCCTTGCGCGCCTCGTATTCCTTGGCGGCGGTGTCCGGCAGGTAGACCTTGCTTTCGGTCTGGATCCACTTGGGCGGCATCTTGCCGTCCTTCTTGTACGCGATGACCGCGTCGAAGGCCGGGCCGGCCATGTTCGGGGTCAGTTCGACGGTGGCGTTGGCCTCGCCGTTCGCCATGGCCTTGAACAGATCCGGCACGGCGTCGATCGACACCATCAGGATGTCCTTGCCCGGCTTGAGACCGGCTTCCTTGAGCGCCTGGATCGCACCGATCTGCATGTCGTCGTTGTGGGCATAGACCGCGCAGATCGACTTGCCGCCGTTCTCGGCCTTGATGAAGCTCTCCATCACTTCCTTGCCCTTGGCGCGGGTGAAGTCGCCGGTCTGGGAACGGGTGATCTTGAGGTTCGGGTGCTTGGCGATCGCCTCGTCGAAGCCCTTCTTGCGGTTGATCGCCGGCGAGGAGCCGACGGTGCCCTGGAGTTCGACGATGTTGCAGGGCTTGTCGCCGACCGTCTTGGCCAGCCATTCGCCGGCGACGCGGCCTTCGTAGACCGTGTCGGAGGTGACGGCGGTCAGGTAGAGGCTGTCGTCCTTGCTGTCGATCGTGCGGTCGAGCAGCACGACCGGGATCTTGGCGTCCTTGGCTTCCTTGAGCACGTCGTCCCAGCCGGTGGCGACCACCGGGGCGACAAAGATCGCGCCGACGCCCTGGGCGATGAAGGACCGGATCGCCTTGATCTGGTTCTCCTGCTTCTGCTGCGCGTCCGCGATCTTCAAGTCGATGCCGCGTTTCTTGGCTTCGAGCTTGGTGACGGAAGTCTCCGCCGCGCGCCATCCGGATTCCGAGCCGATCTGCGAGAAGCCGACGGTCAGATCAGCGGCGAAGGACGATCCGCTCATCATGGCCAAGGCGCAGACGGTCCCGAGAACGATGTTCTTGAGCTTCATAAAGACCTCCCCATACGTCACCGTTCTTTTTGGGCGACTGGGGAAAAGCTTAGGCCCGGCCGACATGCCGTTCAAATGCATTTAAGGGTAAAAACGATATCGAATTTGATATGTTGCAACGCACGGTGGCGATAAGCGATTGATTCTTCACGGCTTCGCAAGGCTGGTTGTGCGATGCGGCATGACGAAATGGCTGCCGCAGCCGTGGTTCGCAGCGACCGGCAGGCCGGACTCAAGCGTCCAGATCGACCTTGCGGCCGATCCGGGATCGGGAAGACGAGATCATTCACCGAGCAGCGTCACCGCCCCGCTCAGCCGTGCGAGCGACGAGCCGCCGACATAGACATCGAAGGTGCCGGGTTCGATCCGATAGGCACCGTCGTCATCGTGGAAGCCGAGCTCCGCGACGGGGACGGTGAGCCTGACCCGCTTCGTCTCGCGCGAGGCCAGATCGACGACCGCGATCGCCTTCAGCTGCCGGAGCGGCCGGCTGCGGGTCGCAACGCGCTGGTGGACATAGAGCTGCACGATCTCGCGACCGGCGCGGTCGCTGCGGTTGGTCACGCTCGCCTCGGCGACGAGCGTGTCGCCGCGGCCGAGTGTAGGGGCGCCGAGCGTCAGGTCGGTGTACGCGAAGCGCGAATAGCTGAGGCCCCAGCCGAACGGGTAGAGCGGCGTGTTCTCCTCGTCGATGTAGCGCGACCAGAGGTCGTCGTCCTCGTCGAGGCCTTTCGGTCGGCCCGTCGGCAGGTCGTCATAGGCGAGCGGCACCTGGCCGAGGTGGCGCGGCATGGTCATCGGCAGGCGGGCGGAGGGGTTAGCCTCGCCCATCAGGATGTCGACCAGCGCCGGGCCGCCCATGGTGCCGGGCGAGAAGGCATAGAGCACGGCGCGCGCCTTCGACGCGGCTTCGGTCAGCACCATCGGCCGGCCCGCGAAGACGACCAGCACGATCGGCTTGCCGGTCCTGGCCAGGCGATCGAACAGTGCCTGCTGGTGGTTCGGCAGGCCGATGCGCGTGCGCGAGGTCGATTCCGCGGTCATGAACCAGGGCTCGCCCAGCACGGCGATCACGAGATCGGCCTTCTCGGCGGTCGCGACCGCGCGATTGAAGCCGCCGGTCTCGGTGCATTCGTCGTCGCACCCCTCGGCATAGGTCAGCGTCGTCGTCGGGCCGACCCGGCGTTTCAGCTCCTCGTAGACCACCGGCGCGTCGGTGCGCAGCCCGAGCGCGCCCCAGGCGCCCATGTGGTCGGACGCATCGCGGGCGGCGGCGCCGATCACGGCGATGCGCTTCGTGGTCTTCGCCAGCGGCAGGATCTCGTCGCGATTCTTGAGCAGCACGATCGAGCGGCGGGCGAGATCGCGCGCGGCTGCGCGGGTTTCCGGGCGGGCGAGCGCGGCCTCGGCTTGGGTCGCATCGGGATCGCGGCGTGTTTCGGCCGGGTCATAGAGGCCGAGCCGGAATTTCGTGCGCAGGATGCGGGTGACGGCATCGTCGATGCGCGTCATCGGCACGCGCCCGGAGCGGACCAGCTCCGGCAGGTTGTCGCGGAAGAAGTGGCCGGCGATCTCCATGTCGAGTCCCGCCATGACGGCGCGCTCGGCGGCCTGTGCGCCATTGCCGGCGACGCCGTGGTTCAGGAGCTCGCGGACCGAATCCCAGTCCGAGATCACGAAACCGTCGAAGCCCCATTCGGTCTTCAGGAGATCGGTCAGCATGCGCCTGTTGGCGGGCAGCGGCACGCCGTTCAGCGCATTGAAGGCGGCCATGATCACCGGCGCGCCGGCCTCGAGGCCGGCCTTGAACGGGGCGAGATAGACGTCGCGCAAGAGCGGCGTCGACAGGTCCGCCTCGGCATAGTCGCGTCCGGCACGCACCGCGCCATAGCCCACGAAGTGCTTCAGCGTCGCGCCGAGGCCCGCCTTGGCGAGGCCGCGCACGCTCGCGGCCGCGAAGCCGCGGGCGAGGAACGGATCCTCGCCGGGCCCCTCGACGACGCGGCCCCAACGCGGGTCGCGCGAGATGTCGATCATCGGGCCGAAGGCGAGGTTGACGCCCTGCGCCCCGGCCTCGCGGCCGGTCAACTCGGCCGCGGTCTCCCAGACCCGTTCGTCGAAGCTTGCCGCAAGCCCGAGCGGCACCGGGAACAGCGTCCGGTAGCCGTGGATGATGTCGCGGGCGAAGATCAGCGGGATGCCGCGCCTGGCGGCCCGCGCACGGGCCTGGAACTTCGCCATGGTCGCGGCATCGGGCATGTTGGCCATGGCACCGATCAGGCCACGATCGATCTCGCTCTCGTCGAAGGTCGCCGACCACGAGCCCATCGACATCTGGCCGACCTTCTCCTCGAGCGTCATGCGCGAGACGATATCGGCGATCTTCGCCTCGATCGCCGGATCGCGCGGGCCGGAGACGGAGCCCGTCTCCGCCGCCAGAGCCGGCATGAGGCCGGTGACGGGCGGCAGGCCCGTGAGGGTCGCGGCGACGGTGATCGCGAGTGGGGCGAGAACGGCGAGGAGACGGCGGCGCGGGCTGAGCCGGGCGGCGGGCGTCGCGGGCATGGCGGGGTCCCGTGGCGGAGGAAGGTGGCGGAACCTTTGCCGTCCGAAGTTCCGCGCGTCAAACCCCGTGCGGTGCGAGACGCCGTTGCGTCACGGGCATGTGAGCGCCTCGCACCACTTGTTTGCGATCGTGATGAATCGCCAACGGCTTCAGCCGCTCACCTTGAGGAAGATCGCATAGAGCGAGGTCTGCGCGGTGATGTAGAGCCGGTTGCGCTTCGGGCCGCCGAAGGTGACGTTGGAGACGATCTCTGGGATCGGGATGCGGCCGATCAGCGTGCCATCGGGAGCATAGGTCAGCACGGCGCCGTTGCTGGACGTCCAGATGTTGCCGAGCCGGTCGACCCGGAAGCCGTCGAAGAAGCCGGCCGGCGAGGTCGCGAACACGCGGCCGTTGGCGACGCGGTCGCCGGAGGCCGCTACGTCATAGGCGCGGATCACCGGCGCGACGTCCGGGAAATGGGTGGCGCCGGTGTCGGCGACATAGAGGACGGTCTCGTCGCGCGAGAAGGCGAGACCGTTGGGGCGGACCATGTCGGTGACGATCGCGGTGGTCACGGCCGTCTTCGGATCGAAGCGATAGAGATGGCAGGCGCCGATCTCGCTCTCGGCGGCGTGGCCCTCGTAGTCCGAATCGATGCCGTAGGTCGGGTCGGTGAACCAGATCGTGCCGTCGGACTTCACCACGACGTCGTTGGGCGAATTCAGCCGCTTGCCGTCGACCCGGTCGACGAGCGCGACCCACCGGCCGTCATGCTCCAGCCGCGACACGCGCCGGCCGCCGTGCTCGCAGGCGATCACGCGGCCTTCCGTATCGATCGTGTGGCCGTTGTGGTAGCCGCAGGGGTGCTCGAACACCGAGACCGAGCCGTCGGTCTCGTCGTAGCGCATGACCCGGTCGTTCGGGATGTCCGACCACAGCAGCGACTTCGCCGCCGGCACATAGACCGGGCCCTCCGACCAGCGGCAGCCGGTATAGAGCCGCTCGGGCAGCGCGTGGCCGATGATCAGCGCGGAAAAGCGCGGATCGAGGATCTCGTACGGGCTCGCGACCATGGTTTCTCTCCCCTCGTCGGGCGCCGGATTGAAGCGGCGGCGCCTCGTTGCGGAGAGTGAGACCCGGAGCGGCGGAGAGCGTCAAGGCTCGGACGAAAAGAAGTTTTCCGATCGCGCTGTCATGGCAGCGCCGGCACGGGCCTCAGCCGTCGAGCCCGGCGATCGCCTTGGCGAAGTCGGACGCTTCAAAGGGCTCGAGATCGTCGGCGCCTTCGCCGACGCCGATGAAATGGACCGGCAGGCGGAACTTCTCCGCGATCGCGACCAGGATGCCGCCGCGCGCTGTGCCGTCGAGCTTGGTCATGACCAGGCCCGTGACGCCAGCGACCTTGCCGAAGATCTCCACCTGGTTCAGCGCGTTCTGGCCGGTGGTGGCGTCGAGCGTCAGGAGCACGTCGTGCGGGGCGGACAGATCCTGCTTCTTGATCACGCGGACGATCTTCTCGAGCTCGGCCATCAGCTCGGCCTTGTTCTGCAGCCGGCCGGCGGTATCGATGACGAGCACGTCCGAGCCGTCGGCCTTGGCGGCCTTCAGCGCGTCGAAGGCGAGCCCGGCCGCGTCGGCGCCGGGTTCGCGGGCGATCACCGATGCGCCGGTGCGCGAGCCCCAGATGCGCAGCTGGTCGATCGCCGCGGCGCGGAACGTGTCGCCGGCGCAGAGCGTGACCTTGCGGCCCTCGCGGCCGAGCATCTGGGCCAGCTTGCCGATCGTGGTGGTCTTGCCGGTGCCGTTGACGCCGACGACCAGAATCACGTGCGGTTTCAAGCTCGTATCGATGGCAAGCGGCTTGGCGACGGGTAAGAGGACCTTTTCGACCTCGTGGGCCAACACCGCGCGGACCTCCTCGTCGGAGATCTCTTTGTCGAAGCGGTCGCGGCGCAGCGCCTCGGTGATCTTCATCGCCGTCGGCAGGCCGAGATCCGCCTGGATCAGGATGTCTTCGAGCTCGTCGAGCGTCGCGCCGTCGAGCTTGCGCTTGGTGAAGATCGCGGTGATGCCGGTCGTCAGCGACGAAGAGGTGCGCGCCAGGCCGGATTTCAGCTTCTGCCACCAGCTCTTCTTGTCCGGCTCGGCCGGAACGGGGACGGGCGGCGCGGTGATGCCCGAAAAGGTGACGGGCGAAACGGTGACGGGCGGGGCCACGGCGGGGGCAGTCGCCGGAGCCGGCTCCGGCGCGACTTCGATCACGTCCTTGGCCGTGCTCTCCGGATGCTCGAACAGCGCTTCCGCCTCGGTTTCCGAGACGGGCGGTTCGGCGTCGGGCATCGCGCGGTCGTGCGGCTCGGCCGGGATAGGCGCCTCGGCCGGCTGGTCCTTGCCCCCGAACAGCGACTTCCAGAACCCGCGTTTCTCGGTCATCAAGCCGCCTCGGCGATCAGCGCGCGGGCGGTGTGCCCGGTGATGCGCGCGGTCAGGATCTCGCCCGGCTCGGCGATCGCGGCCGGTCCGGGTTGAAGTTCGCAGAGCGTGAATTGTTCGGTGCGGCCGAGCCCGGCCTTCTCGACCAGCACGCGGCGGAGCTGGCCGACCTCGGCATCGAGGTGGGCCTGCAACGCGGCCTCGCCCTTCAGGCGCAGCCGTTCGGCGCGCGCCTTGATCGTCGCGCGGTCGAGCTGCGGCATGCGCGCGGCCGGCGTGCCGGGGCGGGGCGAGAACGGGAAGACGTGCAGATGCGTCAGCCCGCAGTCGTCGACCAACGCCAGGGAGTTCTCGAACATCGCCTCGGTCTCGGTCGGGAAGCCGGCGATCAGGTCGGCGCCGAACACGATCTCAGGCCGGCGGTCGCGCAGATCGTTGCAGAAGCGGATCGCGTCGTCGCGCAGGTGCCGGCGCTTCATGCGCTTGAGGATCATGTCGTCGCCGGCCTGCAGCGACAGGTGCATGTGCGGCATCAGCCGATGCTCGGTCGCGATGGCGTCGACCAGCGCGGGGTCGGCCTCGACACTGTCGATCGACGAGATCCGGAGGCGTTCGAGGTCCGGCACATGCTTCAGGAGGCTCTGCACCAGCGCGCCGAGGCGCGGGGTGCCGGGCAGGTCCTGGCCCCAGCTCGTGATGTCGACGCCGGTCAGCACGACCTCGGCATAGCCGTTGCCGGTGAGGCGCTTGACCTGCTCGACCACGGCGCCGGCCGGCACCGAGCGCGAATTGCCGCGGCCGTAGGGGATGATGCAGAAGGTGCAGCGGTGGTCACAGCCGTTCTGGACCTGGACGAAGGCGCGCGTGCGGCCTTCGAGCCCTTCGATCAGGTGGCCGGCGGTCTCCTTGACCGAGAAGATGTCGTTGACGCGCACCTTCTCGGTCTCGCCGATGCCGAAGGCGCCGCCGAGACCGTTCCAGCTCTCGGCCTCGAGCTTGGCGTCGTTGCCGAGCACCAGATCGACCTCGCCCATGCCGGCGAAGGTCTCCGGCTCGACCTGCGCGGCGCAGCCGGTCACGACAATGCGCGCGGTCGGGTTCTCGCGCTTCAGGCGGCGGATCTGCTGGCGCGCCTGGCGCACCGCTTCGCCGGTGACGGCGCAGGTGTTGACCACGACCACGTCTTCGAGCCCCGCCTTCTCGGCGAGTGTCTTCATGGTCTCGGATTCCACCGTGTTGAGCCGGCAGCCGAAGGTGACGACCTCGACGCCCATCACTCGGCCGCCTGCGGCGTGTCGACGACCCGGAAGGCGAGCGTGTCGAGATCCAGTTCGCCGACGAAGTCGGTCGCGACCGGGCCGGTCATCAGGATGTGGTCGTCGGAAGCGCGCCACTCGATGACGAGATCGCCGCCCGGCAGCGTGACACGGACGGTCCGGCCGGTGCGCTTGGTGCGGGCTGCGGAAACGGCCGCGGCGCAGGCGCCGGTGCCGCAGGCGCGCGTGATGCCGGCGCCGCGTTCCCAGACGCGCTGGATCAGCGAGCCTTCGCCGGTCACCTGCACGAGCGAGATGTTGGCGCGTTCCGGGAACATCGGATGATGCTCCAGCATCGGGCCGATCTTCTCGAGATCGTAGGCCTGGACGTCGTCGACCCAGAAGATCGCATGCGGGTTGCCGACGTTGACGACCGAGGGCGAATGCAGGATCGGCGCATCGATCGGGCCAATTTGGAGCTCGATCGCGCGGGTGTCGGCGAAGGGTTCCGCCAGCGGAATCTCGGCCCAGCCGAAGCGCGGCGTGCCCATGTCGACCGTGATCCATTCCGGCGCATCGCCATCGAAGGCGCGCAGCAGGCCGGCGCGGGTCTGGATGGTCACCGCCTTGGAGCCCTCCTCCTGCATCAGCAGCCAGCCGATGCAGCGCGTGGCGTTGCCGCACGCTGAGACCTCGGTGCCGTCGGCGTTGTCGATCCGCATGAAGGCGGTCGCGCCCGCCTCGGAGGGTTCCATCGTGACCATCTGATCGAAACCGATGCCGGTCGCGCGGTCGGCGAGCTTCATGATCGCTTCCGGCGACAGGCGCAGCGGCTCGCGCCGGGCATCGAGAACGAGGAAGTCGTTCCCGAGCCCGTTCATCTTGCGGAAGGGGATCGTATTGGCGGTCATTGTGTCGCCCGATAATGTCGCGAGGCCGGATTTCCGTTCTATATGCGCAAGTCCGCGGCAAAACACCAGAAGCAGCGGCGCAATTCCCCGCTGCCAGGATGAACGGGGTCGGGTCCGCCCGCCGTTCGAGGAGACTTCCGTCATGAACGACACGCCCCCCGCCGCCGCGCCGGATGAACCGCATTGGGCTCGCGTGCAGGTGCCGTCGGAGTGGGTGAGCCGGTTCCTCGCCGGGGTGCCGGCGGGGGGCTCGGTGCTCGACGTCGCTTGCGGCACCGGGCGCCACGTCCGGCTGGCGCTCGAACGCGGCTACCGGGTCACGGCGATCGATCGGGACCTGTCTCGACTCGGCGAGACGGCAACGCATCCGCGGCTGGAGACGATCGTCGCCGACCTGGAGACCGGCGCGGCATTTCCGGTCGCCGACCGGCGTTTCGACGCGGTCGTGGTCACGAACTATCTCTGGCGGCCGATCCTGCCGACGATCGCCGCCGCGGTCGCCGAGGACGGGCTCCTGATCTACGAGACCTTCGGGCCCGGCCAGGAGCGCCACGGCCGGCCGACGCAGACCGATTTCCATCTCCGGGCCAATGAACTGGCGAGGCTCGCGATCGCCACGGGGCTGGTGATCGTGGCGTTCGAACAGGGCGAGCTCGACGGGCGTTTCTGTTCCGGCGGCGCGATGAAGATCGTGCAGCGCATCGCGGCGGTCGGACCGCGCCATCGCTGGGCCCTCGAGGCGCCTCGCCCCCTCGGCGGGGAGTGAGCAGGGCTGAAATGCCTGTTACGCCATGACGTTGCGGTATTCGGCGCGTCTGCGCGCCGCGAAATCCACAAGGCGGCTCCGCTGTCGCAAGTTCGGAGTTCCGGGCGTCATCGGAACATGCGATGGAAGGCGAACGCCCGTTCGGGCGGCTGGCCCATGGACGATGAACCGTGGGCGATACGGGGGGACGCGGGCGAGCCGGGGGCGGGCGAGCCGGATCTTTCGGGAGGACGGCATGACCACCAGTTCGATGAAGACGCTCGCCACGCTCGCGCTGGCGGCCGCGATGGCGGCAGGGCCGGGCGTGGGGGCGCTCGGCCAGACCGCGCCGGCCCCGGAACCGGCCAAGCCGACCGCTCCGACTGCGCCTGCGACCCCGGAGGCCCCGTCGAGTGGAGCGCCGGCGACTGTTGCGCCGGCACCCGTTACGCCTGCCCCCGCCGCTCAGGCGCCTGCTCCCCGCGGCGCCGACCCAGACACCTCCAGCCCAGACACCTCCAGCCCAGACGCCGCCGGCCACCACGCCGCCGGCCTCTTCGCTGCCGACGCCGACGTCCCCGAGCGAAATGGCGCCGGGTGCGACCCAGTCCCCGGCGCCGGCCGAGCCGTCGAAGCCGGCGCAGACGGCCGAGCCGGAGAGCATCCTGCTGCCCGACCGGCCGGTCCTGTCGATGACCGGCACCGCGACCTGGGAGGAGGCCGAGAAGGAGCTCGGCCGCTCGTTCGAGCAGATCTTCGCGGCGATTCGCGAGGCCGGCCTGAAGCAGGCCGGGCCGCCCATGGTCGAATATACCGAGAGCGACGACGAGAGTTTTGGCTTCAAGGCCATGGTGCCGCTCGCCGACGAGGCCGGCGACAACCTGCCGGAGGATATCGAGCGCGGCCGCTCGCCGACCGGCCGCGCGCTCAAGTTCGTGCACAGGGGCTCGTTCGACGGGCTGGAGGCGGTCTACAACAAGATCTTCGACTACCTCGCCGCCAAGAACCTGCAGGTGCTCCGGGTGATCGAGGAATATCCGTCGGACCCGGCGAACACGCCGGCCGACAAGATGGTCACCAACATCTACGTGTTCACTGAGCAGCCCTAGACCGGGCAGCCTTGAACGGGCAGCTCTGACTGACGGGTGCCTTGGTCTACGGAATGGTCCTCGCCGGCCGATCGGTCGGCAGGGCGATCACGACCGCCGCAGCGGCGAGCGCCAGACCGGCGCCGGTCAGAAAAGTCGCGCCCGGGCCGATACGGTCCCAGACGATCCCCGCGAGGATGCTCGCCGGGATCATCGCGACGCCGCTCGCCAGATTGAACAGGCCGAAGCCGGTGCCGCGTAGCGCCGCCGGCGCGGTGGCGGCGACCAGCGCCGACAGCACGCCCTGGCTCAGCCCCATCGAGGCGCCCCAGAGTGCGACACCGATGAAGACGCCGGTGAGATCCGTCGCGAGGCCGAGCGCCAGATCGGCGGCGATCAGCACGACCAGGCCCGCCACCAGCAACGGCCGGCCGCCGAGGCGATCCTGCAGCCGGCCGGCCGGATAGGCGACCGCCGCATAGACGATGCTCATCGCCGCGATGACCGCGGGCGTCCAGGTGACCGGCAGGCCGGCGGCATTGGCGCGGATGACGAGAAACGCCTCGGAGAAGCGCGCCAGCGTGTAGATGACGCCGGCGAGCACCACGGCCCAATAGGCACGGGGAAAATCGCGCGCATCCGCCAGGCGGATCGGCGCGCGCGAGCGGACCGGCTCGACGCCGCGATCCTCGACCCCGAGCGCGAGCACCGCGACCGCCAGGAACGCCGGCACGACCGCGAACCAGAGCACCGTGCGGATGTCGTCGTGAAACACCATCATGAGGCCGATCGCCGCCGCCGGGCCGATCGCGGCGCCGACCGTGTCGAGCGCCTGCCGGAGCCCGAAGGCGGCGCCGCGAATGTCGGGATGGGTCACGTCGGCGATCAGGGCATCGCGCGGGGCGCCGCGGATGCCCTTGCCGACCCGGTCGGTCATGCGCGCCGCGATCACCAGTTCGACGGTCGAGGCGAGCGGGAAGGCCGGCTTGGTGAAGGCCGCCATGCCGTAGCCGAGCACGGCGAGCAGCTTGCGCTTGCCGAGCCGGTCGGACAGCCAGCCGGAGAAGATCTTGACGATCTGCGCGGTCGCCTCGGCAAAGCCCTCCAGCACGCCGAGCAGGGTCGCCGACGCGCCGAGCGTGCCGACCAGGAACACCGGCAGCAGCGCATGGATCATCTCCGATGAGACATCCATGAACAGCGACGTGATGCCGAGCGCCCAGACCGTCTTCGGCATGGCCGGGACGGTCGGGAGCCGGCGCGCGGGTTCGAAGAGAGGCGGTTTCGAGGACATCGGGACGCGGCGCTCCGGTGGAGGGTCCGTTGTCCACGGTTTTGGCGCTCGCGACAACCGCGATCGTGCGGCGAGGCCGAGCGTCAGCATGACAGTATTTGAAAGTAGAAAACCGAATACGGGTTGGGCGACAGCGAATGGATGATGCGTCTCTGTAAAAAAGTGATAATGAAATGGAACAAAGATCGATGTTTGTTACAAGGTCGAGCTCAAGCTCGGTAAGGGTCGATCTTTCTTGAGTCCGTTTTTATTGGGCGTCTTTGGTCTGCTCAAGTATCGACCATCGACACGGCCTTGCCGGTTCCGAAGGAGGATCTGATGACATTTGCGATGCGTCCCACCGGAGCCCCGACCGGTTTCGACTGCCTGGATCCGGTGCCGCTGTCGGCCGAGGACTTCGACGACTATGGCGGCGGCGTCACCTATGTCGGTCCGGCCGGGCCGGAGAACGGCCGGGCGGCGCGGGTCGCTGCGGCGGTCGATGCGTTGCGCCGGTTCGCGGGTGCGACGAAGCGCTGAAGCGATCGCCGGTCCCGCGCTCGGGCGCAAAGAAAACGGCCGGAGCGGGGCTCCGGCCGTTCGATGATCCGAGCGGATCGCGATCCTCAGTGCTGGGCGACCGCCGGGGGCGTTCCGACCGGCAGGGTCGGCTCGGCGGCATGCGCGAGCGGGTGGGCGAGCGCCTCGGCGAGCTTCTTGCGATCGAGCTCGCCTTCCCAAGCGGCCACGACGATCGCGGCGACGCCGTTGCCGGTGATGTTGGTCAGCGCGCGGCATTCGCTCATGAACTTGTCGATGCCGAGCACGATCGCCATGCCCGGGACGAGCGCCGGGTTGATGACCGCCAGCGTCGCGGCGAGCGTGATGAAGCCGGCGCCGGTGATGCCGCTGGCGCCCTTCGAGGTCAGCATGGCGACCGCGAGGATGGCGAGCTGCTGCTCGAAGGTCAGATGCGCGCCCATGGCCTGACCGATGAACAGCGTGGCCAGCGTCATGTAGATGTTGGTGCCGTCGAGGTTGAACGAGTAGCCGGTCGGAACCACGAGGCCGACGACCGGGCGGGCGCAGCCGGCGCGCTCGAGCTTGCCCATCAGCTGCGGCAGCGCGCTTTCCGACGAGGAGGTGCCGAGCACGATCAGCAGCTCGTCCTTGATGTAGGCGATGAAGCGGAAGATCGAGAAGCCGACCAGCTTGGCGATGATGCCGAGCACCACGAAGATGAACAGCGCGGCGGTGATGTAGAAGGTCGCGATCAGTCCGAGCAGGCTCGAGATCGCCGCCGGGCCGAACTTGCCGATGGTATAGGCCATCGCGCCGAAAGCGCCGATCGGGGCGGCCTTCATGACGATGCCGATCACGCCGAACACCGCATGCGAGGCCTCGTCGATGAAGCCGCGCAGTGCCTTGGCCTTGTCGCCCATGGCGAGCAGGGCGAAGCCGAACAGCACCGAGAACAGCAGCACCTGCAGGATGTCGCCGGCGGCGAAGGCGCCGACCACGCTGTCCGGAATGATGTGCATGACGAAGTCGACCGGCTTCATGTCGGCCGCCTGCTTGGCGTAGTTCGCCACCGCGGCGGCGTCCGGCGCCTTGCCGGCGAAGCCGACGCCCGGCTGTACGACGTTGCCGACGATCAGGCCGAGCACGAGCGCGAAGGTCGAGACGACCTCGAAATAGATCAGCGCCTTGACGCCGACGCGGCCGACCTTCTTGGCGTCCTGCACATGGGCGATGCCGGAGACCACGGTGCAGAAGATGATCGGCGCGATCACCATCTTGATCAGCTTGATGAAGCCGTCGCCGAGCGCCTTGATCCAGTCGTTCTTGGCGAAATCGGGATAGAGCCAGCCGACGAGCGCGCCGAGCACGATCGCGAACAGGACCTGGACATAGAGCACGCGATAGAGCGGCTTCTTCTCGTGAACGACTGCGGCGGCTGACGTGGCCATGAACGTTTCTCCCCGGGGCGGCGGATCTTTGCCGGGCCGCTCGCGCTCCTCGTCGGCCGCGAACCGGAGCTTTCGCCCATCGGATCGATTTGACCGGGTCGGAGGCGGTGGCACCGGTCCCTGGCGGGACCTGCCACCCACTTGCGCGACGGCGACCGCGCGCTCCCTCGGCGTGCGGTTGAGGACGGCAAATGCACCCGGGGAGAGGGGCTCGTCGAGTTGTGGATTCCCGACATTCCGCCCATTTCCGGCCCTTATCGAGACAAAAGTCTCAATGCCGCTTCGCCAGGCTCGGGCTCAGGCGTCGGGATCGGGCGCGAGCGAGACGCCGTTGAGCCCGGCCACGAAGTCCGACAGGGTCGGCACGAAGTCGCCGCCGTGGCCGCTCGCCACCGCGGTCGCGAAGGCGTTCTTCACCGCCGAGCCGACCGGGTTCGCCACGCCGGCCGCGTTGGCGAGACCGTCGAGATAGCGCACGTCCTTCAGCGCGTTGGCGAGGGTGAACTTGTGCGCCTCGGGATTGCGGTTGATCACCCAGTCGAAGAACGTCTGGTAGAAGCCGCAATCCATGCGGCTGCCGCGCAGCACGCTGTCGAACACCTGCGGCGAGATGCCGGTCTTCTGGGCGAGGGTGAGCGCCTCGGCATAGATCGAGGCGTAGCCGAGCGAGACGAAGTTGTTGAGCAGCTTCATCTTGTGGCCGTCGCCGACCGCACCGATGCGAACGCTCTTCGCCGCCCAGGCGCGGATCACCGGCTCGATCCGCGCATAGGTCGCCTCGTCGGTGCCGACCATGGCGGAGAGCTGGCCGGCCTCGGCCTGCGCCGGCGTGCCGCCGAGCGGCGCATCGACGAAGGTGACGCCCGCGGCCGCGGCCTCGCTTGCGAGCTGCAACGTCGAGGTCGGGTCCGCGGTGGTGCAGTCGATGATGACGGTGCCGGGCGCGGCGCCGGCGAGGAGGCCGTTCGGGCCCCGCATGTTGGCTTCGACCTCGGGCGAACCGGTCACGCAGAGGAATACGATCGTCGAGGCGCGCGCGACCTCGGCCGGCGTCTTCACCTCGGTCGCGCCCTTGGCGACGAGCGCTTCAATGGGCGCGCGGTTGCGATGGCCGAGAATGGTGAGCGGAAACCCCTTCGCGAGCAGGTTCGCCGCCATGCCACGGCCCATGAAACCGAGGCCGATGAATCCGATGCGTTCGCTGGTCATTGTCGTTCCCTCCCGGGATTTTTGATCGGCGGATCGCCGCCGTGTTCGGGAGGCACGATAATCTGGTATATGAGTGGCCGATAGACTGCCTGCGCGATGGCTGCCGCCCGGTGCCGCACCCGACCAGGGCACCTCGGGCGCCGTTCGGTCCGCTCATAGGACGGCCGCGCGCCCCCTTCCTTGACTCTCCCGCGCATTTGCGCCATAGCACGCGCCTCTCGCCGATGTTTTCGTCGACGACCCGCCGACCGGGACTTGGATCCCGGAGGTCAACGCCCGCCAGCGCGATGCGCCCGCGGGCGCGTTTTCGTTTGGTCCGGTCTCCGGTTCGCCGCTGATCGCACCTTCCGAAGCCGGGCGGGCCGACCGATATGGAGACGCGCGAGGGAGACGTGAACGCCGGCGACAAGGCCGGGCCTCGTGTGACACCGCCGACCCTCGGCGGTTCCGATGGACGAAACGGACAGGACGTCCGCTTCGATCGAACCACCAGAGGCCCGGGCGCCGCCGGGAGAGAAGGACGCCATGTTCGAGAGCCTTTCGGAACGCCTGTCCGGCATTCTGGACAAGCTGACCCGCCGCGGCGCGCTGACGGAGAACGACGTCGGCGAAGCCATGCGCGAGGTGCGCCGCGCGCTCATCGAAGCCGACGTCGCGCTCGACGTCGTGCGTTCGTTCACCGACAAGGTCCGCGCCCGCGCGGTCGGCCAGGAAGTGCTGCGCTCGGTCACGCCGGGCCAGCAGGTCATCAAGATCGTCCACGACACGCTCGTGGAGATGCTCGGCTCCGACGCCCGGCCGATCGATCTCGAGGCGCCGGCGCCGGTCTGCATCATGATGGTCGGCCTGCAGGGCTCGGGCAAGACCACCACCACCGCCAAGATCGGCAAGCGGCTGACCGAGCGCATGCGCCGCAAGGTGCTGCTCGCCTCGCTCGACACGCGCCGTCCGGCCGCGCAGGAACAGCTGCGCGTGCTCGGCGAACAGAACGCCGTCGCGACGCTGCCGATCGTCGCCGGCGAGAGCCCGACCCAGATCGCCGAGCGCGCGATGACCGCGGCCCGGCTCGGCGGCTATGACGTCGTCATCCTCGACACCGCCGGCCGCATCCACATCGACGAGCCGCTCATGCTCGAGATGGCCGAGATCAAGCGGGTCGCGAAGCCCCACGAGATCCTGCTCGTCGCCGACAGCCTGACCGGCCAGGACGCCGTCAATCTGGCGAAGTCGTTCGACGAGCGCGTCGGCATTACCGGCATCGTGCTGACCCGCATGGACGGCGACGGCCGCGGCGGCGCGGCGCTGTCGATGCGCTTCGTCACCGGCAAGCCGATCAAGCTGATCGGCGTCGGCGAAAAGGCCGATGCGCTCGAGGACTTCGATCCGAGCCGCATCGCCGGCCGCATCCTCGGCATGGGCGACATCGTCGCCCTGGTCGAGAAGGCCGCGCAGGAGATCGACATCCAGAAGGCCGCCAAGGCGGCCCAGCGGATGCAGAAGGGTCTGTTCGACCTCGACGATCTCTCCGAGCAGCTGCGCCAGATGCAGAAGCTCGGCGGCATGAAGGGGATCATGGGGCTCATGCCCGGCATGGGCAAGATGAAGGGTCAGCTCGACGCCGCCGGGCTCGACGACCGTTTCATCAAGCGTCAGCTCGCGATCATCTCCTCGATGACCAAGGCCGAGCGCGCCAAGCCGGAGATCCTGGCCGCCTCGCGCAAGCGCCGCATCGCGGCCGGTTCCGGCACCAAGGTCGAGGACATCAACCGGCTGCTGAAGCAGCACCGGCAGATGGCCGACATGATGAAGATGATGGGCAAGAAGAAGGGCGGCCTGCTCGGCGGCCTCGGCTCGATGTTCGGCGGCGGCATGCCGGACATGGATCCGGCTGCGCTCGAGGAACTGGCCAAGTCGGGCAAGATCCCCGGCATGCCGCAGGGCGGCGCCGGTGGTCTGCCGGGCGGCCTGCCGCCGGGATTGCCCGGCGGGATGGGGCTGCCAAGGGCTTCCCCGGTCTGCCCGGCGGGCCGAAGGGCCTGGGGTTCCCGGGCCTGCCCGGTCTCGGCAAGAAGAAGTGACGAGGACGGACATGACCGACGCTGCCCAGTCCGCCGCTGCCCAGTCCCCGATTGAAGGTGCGCCCGCGATCCATCCGGAGCTCGCCCGGCTGCGCCAGTCGATCGACAACATCGACGCGGCGCTGATCTGCATTCTGGCCGAACGCTTCCGCTGCACGCGGGCGGTCGGCGAACTGAAGGCCCGCGAGGGCCTTCCGGCGTCCGATCCGGGGCGCGAGGCGGTGCAGATCGCCCGTCTGCGCCAGCTCGCGGCCGACGCCAAGCTCGATCCCGACTTCGCCGAGAAGTTCCTCGGCTTCGTCGTCAAGGAAGTCATCCGCCACCACGAAGCCATTCGTGACGGCCGGAGCTGATCAGTTTCAACGGAATTCCAAGGACCAACAGGAGTAACCCATGTCCCTCAAGATCCGTCTCGCCCGTGGCGGCACCAAGAAGCGTCCGTACTACCGCATCGTCGTCGCCGACGCCCGCAGCCCGCGTGACGGCCGCTTCATCGAGAAGATCGGCACCTATAACCCGATGCTGCCGAAGGACGGCGAGCGCGTCGTGCTCGTGACCGAGCGCGTCCAGCATTGGCTCTCCGTCGGCGCCCAGCCGACCGATCGCGTCGCCCGCTTCCTCGACGCCGCCGGCCTGTCGAAGCGCGAGGCCCGCAACAATCCGCAGAAGGCCGAGCCGGGCAAGAAGGCCCAGGAGCGCGCTGCCGAGAAGGCCAAGAAGGCCGCCGCCGCTCAGGAAGCAGCCGCCGAGTGATCGGACAGGCATCGCGCGCATCGTCGGGGCCGCTCGTGAAGGGTCGTCGTCATGGATGATCGTCTGATCCTGGTCGGCCAGATCGGCGCCGCGCACGGTATCCGCGGCGAGGTGCGGGTGAAGTCCTTCACCGCGCCCGCCGATGCGATCGCGGACTACGGCCCGCTCACCGCGACCGACCGGAAGGGTCGGTCGCGTGTGCTGACCGTCGACCGGCTGCGCGATCAGGGCAATGTCCTGGTCGTGAAGTTCGCCGAGATCGCCGATCGCACCGCAGCCGAGGCGCTGAACGGCACGACGCTGGCCGTCGACCGTTCGGCGCTGCCCGAGCCGGAGGACGAGGAGACCTTCTACCACGCCGATCTGATCGGCCTTCCCGCGGTCGATGCGGACGGCACGGTGCATGGCGTGGTGGTGGCGATCCAGGACTTCGGCGCCGGCGATCTCCTGGAGATCGCCCCGGAGGGTGGCAAGTCGGTCTACCTGCCGTTCACCAGGGCCTTCGCGCCGACCATCGATCTCGCCCATGGCCGGATCGTGATCGCGCCGCCCGAGGGCCTGTTCGGCGGTGGTTCCGACGATGCGGCCGCCGAGGCGGAAGCGCGGGCCGCCGGTGCCGATGGTGTCGGTCAGGCGGTGTCGGACGATGCCGTGGGGCCGAACGACGCCGAAGGGCAGAACGGTGGGGGCAAGGCGCCGTGAGCGGTTTCCGCGCCACGGTGCTGACGCTCTATCCCGAGATGTTCCCGGGGCCGCTCGGCCTCTCGCTCTCGGGACGGGCGCTCGACCGTGGCGACTGGTCGCTCGATGTCGCCAACATCCGCGATGCGGCGACCGACCGGCATCGGTCGGTGGACGACACGCCGTCGGGCGGCGGACCGGGCATGGTCATGCGGGCCGACGTGGTCGCCCGCGCGATCGATACCGTGTCGCCCGCCGACGATCCCCGGCCGCGGCTCTACATGAGCCCGCGCGGCCGGCGGCTCGATCAGCGCCTCGTGCGCGATCTCGCGGCCGGTCCCGGCGTGGTGATCCTGTGCGGTCGCTTCGAGGGGCTCGACGAGCGGGTGATCGAAGGGCGCGGGCTGATCGAGGTCTCGATCGGCGACTACGTGCTCTCCGGCGGCGAACTCGCCGCGCAGGTGACGCTCGACGCGGTCGTCCGGCTGCTGCCGGGCGTGATGGGAAAGATCGAGTCCGGCTCGGAGGAGAGCTTCGAGGCCGGGCTCCTGGAATACCCGCAGTACACCCGGCCGCAGGTCTGGGAAGGGCGGGAGATACCGGAAATCCTCACCTCTGGCGACCATGGCCGCATTCGGGCATGGCGTCGGGCCGAGGCCGAACGGATCACGCGCGAACGGCGCCCGGATCTCTGGGACGCCTACCGGGCGGGGACGGACGGAACGACATGAAGAATCACGGCAGGTCGGCCCTCGAGACCACGACGAGGGCATGACAAGCCGCGGAACTTCGAGTATAGGCAACGCCAACGCGAGAGTGGGCGCCGTCCGACCCGGTCGTGAGACCCGGTCGAATGTGCCCCGCGACAGGAACAACCGACGCCCGACGCGCATCGCAGACGGCTCGACACATTCAAGGTGCAGTCATGAACATCATCGAACAGCTCGATAAGGAGCAGATGGCCGCTATTGTCGAGAAGCGCGCCATCCCGGACTTCGGTCCCGGCGATACCGTCCGCGTCAACGTCAAGGTCGTCGAAGGCACGCGCACCCGCGTGCAGGCCTACGAGGGCGTCTGCATCGCCCGCAACGGCGCCGGCCTGAACGAGAACTTCACCGTCCGCAAGATCTCCTACGGCGAGGGCGTGGAGCGCGTGTTCCCGGTCTACACTCCCCTGATCGAGTCGGTCGAGGTGGTTCGCCGCGGTAAGGTCCGTCGTGCCAAGCTCTATTACCTGCGTGGCCTGACCGGCAAGGCGGCCCGTATCGTCGAGAAGAAGCAGGACAACCGCAAGCAGGAAGCCAAGAAGACCGCCTGAGGTCTTCGGCCTGTTTCGGCAGTTTCGCAGCGCCGGTCGGGGCAACCCGGCCGGCGTTTTTGCGTCTGGCTGTTCGTTGCGTCGGGCCGCTTCATGCATCCGGGCGCTCGGGCGATATTAAGCCTAACGAGAACTAAACATCGGCCGGGCGGCTGCGTGCCCTGGTCTCGCCCCGAACCGCGCCCCAGAGTCCCTGCTCGTAACGTTCTGTTAAGAGATCGGCTCGGGTCATGCGGTATCGGGCACTCGACGGCTGGCGCGGCCTTTCAGCGCTCGGGGTGGCACTGTTCCACCTGAACGCGCTCGGACACTTCTCCGCGCTCGGCTTCGTCCAGAACAGCTTCCTGCTGGTCGACTTCTTCTTCGTGCTGAGCGGCTTCGTGATCACGCGCGCCAGTGCCGACACGCTGGGCGCCGGCCGGGGCGCGGGGCCATTTCTGGTGCGCCGGTTCGGCCGGGTCTATCCGCTGCATTTCGTCATGCTGGCGGCGTTCCTGGCGATGGAGTGCCTGAAGCTCTGGGCGTCCAGGCACGGCGCGGTGCTGAACACGCCGCCGTTCGCCGAGGCGAAGTCGCTCGCGACGCTGCCGAGCAACCTGCTCATGATCCAGTCGCTGGGCTTCTACGAACATCCGACCTGGAATTTTCCGGCCTGGAGCATCTCGGTCGAGTTCTGGACCTATGTCGTGTTCGCGCTGGTCTCGGTCGCGACCGCCGGGCGGACGCGGACGTGGTTTCTGGCCGGGCTGATGGTCGGATCATGGGCGGTCGTCGCGATGTTCTCCCGGCACGGGCAGGAGGTGATGGCGGATCTCGGCTTCTTCCGCTGCCTGTCGGGCTTCCTCGCCGGCCATTTCGTCGCGCGCATCGCCGATCGGCTGCCGCGGCCGGGGCGCTTCGGAACGCTCGTCGAAGTCGGGGCGACCGTGCTCGCCGTCGGCTTTGTCAGCGTGGCGGGGACGTCCGCGCTCGGGTTTGCGGCGCCGCTCGTCTTCGCGGCCGTGGTCGCGGTGTTCGCGGCCGAGGCGGGGGCGCTGTCGCGCTGGCTCTCGACTGCGCCGCTGCAGGCGCTCGGCGCCTGGTCCTTCGCGATCTACATGCTGCACGTGTTCGTGCTGGAGAACCTGATCGGCCGCGTCGTGGTCATCGCCGAGCGGCATTTCGGCGTGGCCTTGATCGGCGTCGGTCACGACCCGCTCGGCGGGGCGGACTATCCGCTGATCCTGCTCGGCGGCCGTTTCGAGGTCGATCTCCTGGCGATCGGATACCTCGCCGTGGTGATCCTGCTCGCGGCGGTCGCGCATCGTGTGGTCGAGA
The DNA here is from genome assembly GCA_040269895.1 of Ancalomicrobiaceae bacterium S20. Taxonomy (NCBI): domain Bacteria; kingdom Pseudomonadati; phylum Pseudomonadota; class Alphaproteobacteria; order Hyphomicrobiales; family Ancalomicrobiaceae; genus Methyloraptor; species Methyloraptor flagellatus. Next base: position 4,275,043 of record CP158568.1, read on the forward strand.
TTCCGGCCCGCACCGCGTTCCGGCGGCTCGCCGACGGCCGCCTGCGCTTCGGGACGGCCCGCGCGGCCGGCGAACCGCGCGCGTCGGCGTAAACGCAAACGGGCGCCGTACGGCGCCCGTTCGACGGGTCTCCTGCAACCTTCCTATCAGCTGAAGAGGCGGAACCGCTTGGCGGCGGTATCCTCTTCCTCTTCGACATCGGCGCCGGCCGGGCCGGGATCGTCGGGGGCGCGGTTGAGGCCGACCGGCGGGATGGCCGGGCGGGACGCGGCGCCATCGGTCGCGACCGCGGCCGGCGTCACCGGCTTCATCGTCTCCGACTTCGGACCGACCACGACCTTTTCCGCCGCAGCGGGCTTCGGGGCCGCCTTGACGGGTTCAGGCTCGGGCGCGGCCGGCGTCGAGCGCCGCAGGCGCCGGTTCAGCCGGAGACGGAGTGGCCGGAGACGGAGTAGCCGGAGACGGGGCGGAAGGCCCGGACGGACCCGCACCGAGCTCGATCGTCTTGGCGGATGCAGCCGGGGGCGCGATCTCTTCCTCTTCGATCGCGAGCAGGTGGTCGTCGCCGGTGAGGCTCTCGGGCGGCACCTTCCATTCGAAGGCGTCGAGCTTGCCGGTCGCTGGCGACACCGGCATCCAGGTGTCCGATACGAAGCCTTCCGCGACCCAGGCCGGATCGCGCGGCGCGCGCACCGCGCGGGCGAGCCAGCCGCGCGCGGCGTTGCGGTCGCCGTGCTGGCGGGTCTCGATCTCGGCCATCAGCAGGCAGACGCGCCGGGTCGGCACCTCGGCGATCAGCGGCTTCAGCGCGGTGCGGGCGCCGTCGAAGTCGCCGGCGTCGAGCGAGCCCCAGGCGATCGCGAAGGCGCCTTCGGGATGGTTGGCGCGCACGCGGCCGAGCTCGCGGATGCGGGTCAGGCGATCCTGCACCGAGTCGCCCGGACGCAGATAGGCGTAGGCGCGGGCGAGATCGGGATGTGGGTCGAGCCGCCAGGTGCTCTCGATCACGCGCGCGGCCTTGCGGACGTCGCCGCCGCGCGCGAGCAGGCGGGCGGCCAGAACCGAGGCCGGTACCAGCTCGGGCGCCAGGCCATGGGCTTCCATGGCGAGGTTCTTGGCGCGCTCCGGTTCACCCTGTTCGAGCTCGCCGGCGAGCGCGGTCAGTGCGACGGCGCGCAGCCGCTTGGCGGCGGCCTTGTCGATCACCTTGTTGCGGGCGTTGCGATCGATGGTGGCGAGCGCGTCTTCCCAGTCGTGGGTCTGGGCCTGGAACTCGAGCAGGGCCTGACCGGCCCAGCCGATGCGCGGCTGGGTGTTGTGGGCCTCTTCCGCGAAGTGCCGGGCCGCTTCGGCCTCGCCATAGCGGGACGCCTCGACATAGAGGCCGCGCAGGCCGAGCAGGCGGGTGTCCGGCTCCTTCGCCATGCGCTCGAAGGCGGCCCGCGCGCGGTCGCGGTCGCCGGTCAGCTGGGCGGCCTGTGCTTCGAGCAGCAGCGCGAGCGGCTCGTCGCCGAGGATGCGGCGCGCCTCGATCGCGAGCCGGCCGGCCTGCGACGGGTCGCCGGCGCCGACCGCGATCATGCCCTGCGACAGCGCGCGCCAGCCGCGCTCGCGGCGGCGGCGTTCGAAGAAGGCGCCGATCAGGCTCGGGGTGTTCCAGACACCGCGCAGCACCGCGACGACGGCCATCACGATCAGGATCAGCACGGCGATGGCGATACCGACGGTCATCACGTCGGTTTCGGTGCGATAACCGAGCCAGTCGACCGCGACGGCGCCGTTGTGATCGGCGAGCCAGGAGAAGCCGAGCGCGGCGGCGGCGAGGAACGCGAAGAACAGGACGAGCTTCAACATTCGCTTATGGCCTCACTGGCTCGGCTGGGAGAGCTTGGCGAGCACGGCGCCGGTGACGGCGGTGAGCGCCTTGTCGGCGGCGACGCGGGCCTTCAGCGCCTGCGCCCAGGCCTCGGAGACCCTCTTTCCGGCGTCGGGGAGCGCGTCCCATTCGGCCGCGGCGCCGGCGAAGTCGCCCTTGCCGAGCTTGGCCTCGATCCGGGCGACGATCGCGCCCGGACCCGAGCCGGCCGCCTCGCCCTCGGGGCGGATGCGGACGACGCGGGTCGCGTTGTTGAAGATCGCGCCGAACACGCCGGCTTCGTTGCCGACCGGCTTCGGCTCGGTCACATCGAGGATTGCCGGCGCGATCGCCTTGAAATCGGCGGCGAGCTTCGCCGGCGTGGAGACGCCGGTCGCAGCGAAGGGCGCGAGCGGCTTCAGTTCGACCGAACCGCCGGCGATGCCGGTCGCGGTGTCGAGTTCGCCCTGATAGGGGCGGCCGGCATCGACCGCGGCGCGCAGCGCGCCGAGCGAGACGGCGAGGATCGCGTCACGGCGGGCGGCGGCGCCGTCCTTGGTCCAGGCTTCGAGCTTGCCGACCGTGGTGCCGAGAGCGGCGACGCGGCCGTCGATCGCGTCGGTCTTCTGCGCGATGCCGTCGACGGCCTTGCCGACGTCGGCCTTGATCGTGTCGATGGTGGCGACGCGCTGGCCGAGATCGGCAATCTTGGTGCCCGCCTGTTGCTGGCCGCTCGCCAGCGCCTTGATGTCGCTGGCGAAGGCTTCGACCGCAGTGATGCGGGTCAGAGCGCCGTCGACGGTGGCGCGCACGTCCTCGAGCGAGGCGATGCGGCCCTGCAGCCGCTCCATCGCCTTCTTCTGCTCGTCGGTGAAGCTCTGCAGGTTGGCCTGCGTCGCGGCCGAGGCGTCGAGCAGGCGCTTGGACAGGGCGCGCGCGTCGGACTCGAACACGCCCATGCGCGCCTTGAGGTCGCCGTTGGCTTCCTCCAAGGCGGCGCGGGCGCTGGCGAGGTCCGCGGTCGCCTTGGTGCCGGCGTCGGTGACGCTCTGGGTCAGCTTGGCGATTGCGGCGTCGTATTCGGTCTTGGTCGGGCTCGGCGGCGGTGCCGGCTTGGTTTCGATCGCCTCGACGCGGGAGCGAAGGGCGGCGAGATCGGCGGCGCGCGCCTCGATTGCCTTGGCGTTGTCGGCGGCGGCGGACCGGGCGGCATCGACGGCGGCCGGTTCGACCTTGGGCAGCGCCTTCAGCGCCGCATCCAGCTCGGCGAGGCGCTTCTCGATCGGGGTGAGGTCGACCGCCGCGCCGGTCGTCGGGCGCGCGGAGAGGTCGGCGATCTTCTTTTCGAGCGCGGCGACGTCGGCCGGGGCTCCGGTGGTACCGGAGCCGCCGGCGCCTGGCCAGTTGCCGCTCGCGGCGAGGCCCCAGGCGGCGCCGAGGCCGAGCACGCCGCCGACGAGCGCGGCGGCGATCGGCATGGCGAGGCCGGGCTTCTGCTCGGCGGCGACGGGCGCCGTCGTCGCGGACGGCCGTGCCTCGGACGAGGTTTCGGCCGAGGCGCCGATCGATGCATCCGGAGATGCGGATGCGTCGGCGGTGGTCGCCTCGATCGTGCTCGGGTTCAGCGGCTCGGACGAAGCCGAGGCTTCGGTGACCGTCTCGGGAGAGGCCGGGGCCGGATCGGCCGGCGTCTCGGACGCGGGGTGGGCGGTGCCGGATGTGGCGGCGTGGGTGGCGCCGGCGGCCGTGGTCTCGGCCTCCGTAGCCTCCGCCGGCGCGGCCTCCGGAGCCGTGGCGCCGGTGGCTACGGTTTCGGGCGCGGGATCCGGGTTGGTGGGCTGCGGCGTCTCGCCTTCGCGGGGCTCGACGCGCACCGATGCGGCCTGCAGGTCGATGGTGATCGGATCGCGCCGGCCGGTGTTGTCGCCGCCGTCGTTGCGACCCGCATCCTGACGCGACTTGTCTGCGCCGCTGCCCTTGCCCTTGGCCATTCCGTTCTCCCTGCACGAGCCCTCGTCGGGTCCGGTGCCGCCCGGTGGCCCGGGCCACCGAGGACACGACGGTCGGCGACCGGTCCCGGTTCCGCTCACATCGCCGCCCGATCGCGGCGGGCGCATGGCGAAGTCGCCGGGCCCGCGCTCATCGAAGCGGCGTTCGTCTCGTCCTTGGCGCAAACCCCTAGCCGCGCTTCTTTAACGGAGTGTGGCGAGCAGGCTCTCCGCGGTCGGTTCGTCGGCGACGACCACCCGCTGAAAGCCGGCCTCGGCCACACGGGCCGCTACGGGAGCGGATATAGCATGGACCGTCGGAGCCGGCCAATTCCGGCCTTCGAAGGCCTCAGTCAGGCGACTGACAAACAGGTCGGCCGTCCGTTTCGAATAGAGCAGCACGGCTCGGATCGACCCGTCGGCGAGGGCCGCCACGGTTGCCGGATCGAGATGGTCGGACGGGTCCATCCGGTAGATCTCGCTGGTGACGACCGTCAGTCCGTCCGGCGCGAGCCGGCCGGCGAGATCGCCGCTGCGGTCGACGCCGGCGGCATAGAGCACCGCGCCCCCGGCGGGATCGCAGGCCGCGAGCAGCCGGCCGGCCAGATCCTCCCAGGTGCCGCCGGCCGAGCGCACGTCGGCGAAGCCCGCGTCGCGGGCGGCGGCGGCGGTCGCGTCGCCGACGGTGAAGACGGGCTTGTCTCGATAGGCGCCGATCTCGGGATGCTGGCCGAGAAGCCGGGCGGCGGCCCGGCTGGTCAGCGCCACGGCCTGGATGCCGGCCGGGTCGGGCAGGGCGGCGTCCAGCGGCCGGGGCACCAGAAGCGGGTCGACGATCGGGTCATGCCCCATCGCGCGTAGCCGGTCCGCGGTGGTCGAGGCCTCGGGTTCCGGGCGCGTGACGAGAACCCGCATCCCTGGAGCCCCGCTCAGACGCCGAGCGAGGCGAAGAAATCGGCGCCGCCGCGGATGCGCAGGGCCTCGCCGGCCTCGCGGCCGATCGCGGCCGCGCGTTCCGGCTCGCCTTCTGCGGAGATTGCATGCGCCTGCTGGCCGTCCGGCCGCAGGATCAGGCCGCGGAACTGCAACCGCTCGCCGTCGACGGTCGCGAGACCGGCGATCGGCGTGCGGCAGGAGCCGTCGAGTTCGCGCAGGAAGGCGCGTTCGCAGATCAGCGCCGCGGCGGTCTCGGGATGGTGGATCAGGCCGACCAGCTCGTTGACCTCGCGCTCGTCCGCCTTGGTCTCGATGCAGATCGCGCCCTGACCGACGGCGGGAAGAAAGTCCTCGGCCGGAATCAGGCTCGCGATCTCGTGGTCGAGACCGAGCCGCTTCAGGCCGGCATAGGCGAGCAGCGTCGCGTCGACGACGCCCTCGTCGAGCTTGCGCAACCGGGTCTGCACGTTGCCGCGATAGTTCACCACCGCGAGGTCGGGGCGCAGCCGCTTCACCATCGCCTGCCGGCGTAGCGAGGCGGTGCCGACCACCGAGCCCGGCGGCAGTTCGGCGAGCGTCTTGGCCTTGCGCGAGATGAAGGCATCGCGCACGTCCTCGCGGGGCAGGAAGGCGGACAGGATCAGCCCGTCCGGCAGGATCGTCGGCATGTCCTTCGAGGAATGGACGGCGAGATCGATGGTACGCTCCTCGAGCGCGTCCTCGATCTCCTTGGTGAACAGTCCCTTGCCGCCGACCTCGGCGAGCGGCCGATCCTGGATGCGGTCGCCGGAGGTCGACATCACGACGATCTCGAACCGGTCCTGGGCGAGCCCGGTCGCGGCCATCAGGCGGTCGCGGACCTCGTGGGCCTGCGCCAGCGCCAGCGCGCTGCCCCGCGTTCCGATCCGCCAGATCCGCGTCGACCCTGCCGTCGCGCTGCCGTTGTGCGCTGCCGAAGCGTCCGATTGCCCGTGGGATTGCACGTGGTTCCGTCCCGATGCTAGAGCAGGTCCGGCTCGCCGCCGGACGCCGGCCTCCCCATGGCCGGCTCAGTTTCGATCTTCTCTAGAGGAGATCCGAACGGTGCGCCATCGTTGTTACCCCGATGCCGTTGCGTGCCGCATCGGCCGAGATCCGCGCGGCTCCGAGCCTTCGCGCCAACCACGATCCGCCCCGGTCCGCAATGCCCAGATCCGCGACGCCATCCGCCGGGACGACCGGCGAGATCCTGATCCTAGGGATCGAGACGAGCTGCGACGAGACCGCCGCGGCGGTGGTCGCGCGCGGACCCGACGGGCAGGGCCGGATCCTCGCCAATGTCGTGCGCTCGCAGATCGAGGAACATGCCGTGTTCGGCGGCGTGGTGCCGGAAATCGCGGCGCGCGCGCATGTCGAGTTGCTGGACGGCATCGTCGCGGCCGCGCTCGCCGATGCCGGGGTCGGCTTCGGCGACCTTGCGGCGGTCTCGGCGACCGCCGGCCCGGGCCTGATCGGCGGCGTCATCGTCGGGTTGATGACGGCCAAGGCGATCGCCATGACGCATCGCCTGCCGCTCGTCGCGGTCAATCATCTCGAAGGTCATGCGCTGACGGCGCGCATGACCGATCAACTCGCCTTCCCCTATCTGCTGCTGCTCGTCTCGGGCGGTCACACGCAGTTCGTCGCCGTGCACGGGCTCGGCCGCTACGAGCGGCTCGGCACCACCATCGACGATGCCCTCGGCGAGGCCTTCGACAAGACCGCCAAGATGCTCGGCCTACCCTATCCGGGCGGACCGGCGGTCGAGCGTGTGGCGCGCGACGGCGACCCGACCCGCTTCGATCTGCCGCGGCCCTATCTCGGCCGCGACAGCCTCGATTTCTCGTTCTCCGGCCTGAAGACCGCGGTCCGGCAGGCGGCCGCGGCGGTCGCGCCGCTGACCGAGCGCGACGTCGCCGATCTCGCCGCCTCGTTCCAGGCCGCCGTCACCGATGTGATCGGCCGCAAGGTCGAGCGCGCGCTGGAACGGTTCCGGCGCGCGACCGGGGTCGCCGAGCCGGTGCTGGTCGCCGCTGGCGGTGTCGCGGCCAACAAGGCGATCGGGGCGGCGCTCGGGGCCGCCGCCGCGAAGGTCGGCGGCCGCGTGGTCGTGCCGCCGCCGAAGCTCTGCACCGACAATGGCGCGATGATCGCCTGGGCCGGCGCCGAACGGCTCGCGGCCGGGCTGATCGACGGGCTCGACGCCCCGGCCCGCGCGCGCTGGCCGCTCGATGCCGACGCGGCGCCGAAGCTCGGTTCCGGCCAGCTCGGGGCCAAGGCATGAGCGCGGCGGAGACCTCCGGGGCGACGATGCCGGGCGCGATGCGTTCGGTGGCGGTGGTCGGCGGCGGCGCCTTCGGTACGGCGCTGGCGCTGGTGGCGGCGCGGGCCGGCCGACGCGCGGTGCTCGTCGCGCGCGATGCGGAAACGGTCGCCGCGATCAACGGGCAGGCCCGCAATCCGCGCTATCTCGGCGATCTCGTCCTCGAGCCTGCGATTGTGGCGACGACCGACATCGGCGCCGTCGCCAAAGCCGATCTCGTCGTCCTCGCCGTGCCCGCGCAAGCGACGCGTGCGGCGGCGCGCGATCTCTCCGGCGTGGTCCGGCCGGGCGTGCCGGTGATCGCCGCCGCCAAGGGGCTTGAAAACGGCACCCACGCGGTCATGACCGACATTATCGCCGCCGAGTTGCCGCAGGCCGCGCCGGCCTGCCTGTCGGGACCGAGCTTCGCCGCCGATATCGCGCGGGGCCTGCCGACCGCGCTGACCGTCGCGGCGGCCGACATGGACCTTGCCGAGGCGCTGGCGCAGGCGCTGACCTCGCCGAGCTTCCGGCCCTATGCCTCGGACGATCTCATCGGCGTGCAGATCGGCGGGGCGCTGAAGAACGTGCTCGCCATCGGCGCCGGCATGGTGGTCGGTCGCGGGCTCGGGGCGAGCGCGCAGGCGGCTCTGGTCGCGCGCGGCTTCGCCGAACTGGCGCGGCTCGGCCGGGCGCTCGGCGGGCGTACCGAGACGCTGATGGGGCTTTCGGGCCTCGGCGATCTCGTGCTGACCGCGACCTCGCCGCAGTCGCGCAATTTCTCGCTCGGGCTCGCGATCGGGGAGGGCGGCTCCGTCGCGGCGCTGACGGGGGCCGGGACCAAGCTCGCCGAGGGCGCGACCACGGCCGCGGTCGCGGTCCGTTTCGCGGCCGAGCGCGACGTCGAGCTGCCGATCGCGGCGGCGGTCGCGGCGGTACTGTCGGGCCGGCTCAGCGTCGATGGCGCGGTCGAGAGCCTGATGTCGCGGCCGCTGAAGCGCGAAGTCGAATAGGCGCGCGTGCCGGTGGTGTGCGCGCCTCGGCCGCCCGCTTCACCGGTTCCGCCCCAGCCCGAAACCCTCTACTGTGCCGGCGCAACGGTTCGTTCCATCGGAGGACATGCATGCTGTTCATGGCGATCTGCCGCGACAAGGCCGGGCACACGGGCGTGCGCGCGGCCAACCGCGATACCCATCTCGCCTGGTTGAAGGGGCTCGGCGACACGGTGAAGATCGCCGGTCCGTTCATGGACGAGGCGGCGACCGAGATGCGCGGTTCGCTGGTGGTGATCGAGGCGGAGAGCCTGGCGGCGGCGACCGCGATCTTCGACGCCGACCCTTACAAGGCGGCGGGCCTGTTCGAGAGCGTCGAGATCCGGCCCTGGCGCTGGGTCGTCGGCGCGCCGGCCGCGTGAGGCGCGACCATGGCGCATTGGCTCTACAAGTCCGAACCGGAGGTCTGGTCCTGGGACCGGCAGGTCGAGGCCGGTGAGGCCGGCACCTATTGGGACGGCGTCCGCAACTATCTCGCCAACAATCACATGAAGGCGATGCAGGTCGGCGAGCGCGGCTTCTTCTATCACTCGAACGAGGGCAAGGCCGTCGTCGGCATCGTCGAGGTGGTCAAGCCCTGGGCGCATGATCCCAAGGACGAGACCGGCAAGTTCGGTGCGGTAACGTTGAAGGCGGTGGCGCCGTTGCCGAAGCCGGTCGGGCTCGTCGAGATCAAGGCCGATCCGCGGCTCGCCGAGATGGTGCTGGTCAAGAACTCGCGGCTGTCGGTGCAACCGGTCACGGACGACGAATGGGCGCTGATCTGCTCGCTCGGCGGCGTGACGGCACCCTGAACGGAGACCGGATGGGCAGGGGCGACGAGGCGGCTTTCATCGCGGCGAACACGGCTCTCGCCGCGCCGCCGCACGTGCCGGAGATCCGGCTGCATCTCGCCACCGATGCCCTGCCGCTCTGGCACAAGACCGAAGAGGAACTCGACGCCGCGGGCCTGCCGCTGCCGTTCTGGGCTTTCGCCTGGGCCGGCGGGCAGGCGCTCGCGCGCCATGTCCTCGACAATCCGGATCTGGTCCGCGGCCGCCAAGTGCTGGTGTTCGCGGCCGGCTCGGGGCTGGAGGCGATCGCGGCATGCCGGGCCGGTGCGGCCGCGGTGGTCGCGACCGATATCGATGCCTTCGCCCGCTCCGCCATGGTGCTGAACGCGGCGGCGAACGGTGTCGGCTTCGAGATCACGGCTATGGACGTGCTCGCCGCGCCGTTCGCGGCGCTTCAGCCGCGCCCGGACGTCGTGCTGCTCGGCGACGTCTTCTATGAAAAGCCGATGGCCGAGCGGGTCGCCACCTGGGCGGCGCAAGCGCTCGCGGCCGGCGCGAACGTGCTGGTCGGTGATCCCGGCCGGTCGTACCTGCCGAAGGATCGCCTCGTCGCGCTCGCCGAATACCGCGTCCCGACGACATTGGCGCTCGAGGATGCCGAGGTGAAGCGCACTGTCGTGTGGCGCTTTCTCGGCTGAACGACTTCTGTTTCCGACTGCTTTCGGCCCCCGATCCGTTCATGGCGGAGGGAGGCGTCGTTGCGCGTGACATCCCCCGAAATCGCCGTGACCGGTCTCGACGTTCGGCCTCTCGCTTGCAAATATGAAGGAGAGGTTGACGGCTCGTCTCAATTCGGGACGAAAGCCGTCCCGGAATCGGACTTTCGGAACGCGAGTCGACCCGTCGGGTTGGTCGTTTCGGGATCGGGAGCGCGAAGCGGATGGAAATCGGACCGAACGGCGGCACCTGGCGGTTGGGGGCGTATGGACGCCGCCGGATCGCGGCCGGCCGTGTCGGTGCGGTGCCGCCCGGCGCCAAACGCGAGGACGAACGCGACGAGGGCAGCCGCGACGAGCGCCGCGCGCTGGTGGCGCCGACACGGATCGCAGAGCCCGTCGAGGAACCGACCCGGATCGTTCGGTTCCGCTCGCATGCGCCGTTCGTGGCGCAGCTGATCGCCAGCCGTGACGCGCATCCGGACCTCAGGACCCGGCGCCGCGCCGAGCCGGCGGTGGCGGCGGACGCCTACGAGCGCACGCGTGACCGGCCGAGCGACCTCCCGGCCGGCTATCTCGTTCGCACCGCGCTCTGAGCGCGATCAGAGCGCGTCGGATCGGCTTGTCGCTGGCTTTCTGTCGCGCGAAGTGGTGCACGATCGGGGCATCCCGATCGTGCGTTTAGAGGCCGCCCGGCTCAGTAGCCGATTGCGCAACCGTCCTTGCGCGGATCCGAACCGCCGATCAGCACGCCGCGCTCGTGGTCGATGAAGATCGCCTGGCCGCCGCCGATGGCGTTCTTCTCGGTCACGACCTGGTGGCCGCGCGCCTTCAGGCCTTCGACGGTCGCGGCGGGGATGCTGCGCTCGGCCGCCGCGGTGGTGCGGTCCGCGGCCCAGAACAGGCGCGGGAAGTCGAGCGCCTCCTGCGGGTCCATGCCGTAATCGACGATGTTGCTGATCAGATGGGCGTGGCCGACCGCCTGATAGGCGCCGCCCATGACGCCGAACGGCATCACCGGCCGGCCCTTGCGCAGCGCGAAGCCCGGAATGATCGTGTGCATCGGCCGCTTGCGCGGGCCGATGCAGTTCGGATGCTTCGGATCGACGACGAAGCAGGCGCCACGGTTCTGCAGCACGAGGCCGGTCTTCTCGGTGACGATGCCCGAGCCGAAGTGCGAATAGACCGAGTTGATGAAGGAGATCGCGCGCTGATCGCGGTCGACGACGGTCAGGTAGACCGTGTCGGCCTCGGGGATCTTCTCAGGCGTCACGTCGGCGAGCCGGCTTTCGCGGCTGATCCGGTCGGCGAGCCCGGCGCCGTAGCCGTCGGATATCAGCACGTCGACGGGCGCGCGCATGTGCGCGGGATCCGAGATGAAGGCGTCGCGCACCGCATAGGCGAGCCGGCCGGCCTCGAATTCGAGGTGGAACCGCTCGGGGCCATGCGGGTCGAGGCTCGCGAGGTCGAAGCGCTTCAGGATATTGAGCATCACCAGCGCGGTGATGCCCTGGCCGTTCGGCGGGATCTCGGCGATTTCCATGTCGCGATAGGTCGAGGTCACCGGCGTCACGTCGGTCGCCTCGGTCGCGGCGAGGTCGTCGGCATCCAGATGGCCGCCGAGCGCCTTGATCGTCGCGGCGATGTCGTCGGCGATCTCGCCCTCGTAGAAGGCGCGTGCGCCTTTCTCCGCGACGATCTTGAGCGTGCGGGCCAGTGCCGGCAGCCGCCACAGGTCGCCGGCGACCGGGGTGGCGCCGTTCTTCAGGTAATGCATCGTCGCGCCAGGATTGGCCGCGAGCTTGCCGAGATCGCCCGCCCAGTCGTGGGCGACGCGCGGCGTGACCGGAAAACCGTGCTCGGCGTAGCGGATCGCCGGCTCGAGCGCGCGGCCGATGTCCCAGGTGCCATGCTTCTCGAGCAGATGCGCCCAGGCCGCGACCGAGCCCGGCGCGGTCACGGCATGGACCGACTCGGTCTCGATCTTGTCGATGCCACGCTCGACGAACCAGTTCGCTTCGGCTCCCTTGGCGGCGCGTCCCGAGCCGTTCAGACCGTGGAGGCCGCCGTCGGGCGTCGAGATGATCGCGAAACAGTCGCCGCCGAGGCCGGTCATGTGCGGCTCGACCACGGCGAGCACCGCGGAGGCGGCCACGGCCGCGTCGACGGCATTGCCGCCGCGACGCAGCACATCGAGCGCGGTCGCGGAGGCGAGCGGATGCGAAGTCGCGGCCATGCCTTCGGTCGCCATGGCGGGCGAGCGGCCCGGGAACTGGAAGTCGCGCAAGGGAGGTCTCCGGAGAGGCAGGGCGGCAGGAAGGGGCGGATTGGCCGGACGGTGGTCCCGTCGCGGTCCCGGTTGCGATCTCAGTCGCGATCGAAGCCGAAATCGCGGCGCGCGCCGCGGATCGTCACGGTGAAGCCGCCGACCACGTCGATCAGCGCGATCACCATCAGGACGAAGAACACCGAGGTAGCACAGGCGCGGACCGTCAGGAACTCGACCAGATAGGCGATGAACAGGACGAGCGACATGCCGTGGTCGACGATGGTCGGCCCGGACGTGCGCGTCGCCTTGACGATCTCGATGAACAGAGAGACGAGCGCGACGACGATCAGCACATCGCCGAGCATCAGCGTGAAACGGCCGCCCGAGACCAGGTCGAGGGCGAGGATCGGCCGCGTCCAGGGATCTCCCGTCGCGACGCCGAACGGCCCGAGACCAACGAGATTGTAGACGACGAGGGGCACGAGGGTCAGCGGGATGTTGAAGAACATCGGTCCACCGGTCGGTTGGCAGGAAGCCGAATTTGGCACGCCGGGGGGCGAGAAGAAAAGACCGGGGAAGGGGATGGCTGCCAAAAGAAAAGGCCGGCGCTGGCGCCGGCCCGATCTTTCAGGACATCATGCCGCGGCGGACCGCGACCGGAAGCGTTTGGTGGTTCGGATCGAGAACGGCGACGCGTGCGTGGCCGTCGATCGAACCAAAGACCTCAGTCGGCCTTGGCTTCCAGGATCTGGCGACCGCGGTACATGCCGGTCTTCAGATCGACGTGATGCGGACGGCGCAGCTCGCCCGAGTCCTTGTCCTCGACGTAGGTCGGCGCCTTGAGCGCGTCCGCCGAGCGGCGGAAGCCACGCTTCATGCGCGACGTCTTTCTTTTCGGAACGGCCATTTCTCGAACTCCCGATACGTCCGGCCCGGCTGCGGTCTCGACCGCCGACGCCGTCCGTGTCACTTCAATGTCGTCCCCGTCCGAAGCCCGGTCCCGATCGGCCCCGTGGCAGACACGAGGGCACCTCGGCGACGTCTCGGAGTGGTTTGCCGGTCCCGCGGTCGACCCGCGAGCCAGGCACCACTCAATGAGCTTCGTTGCGGGAGCGACCCGACCGAAGTGCCTCGTCAAGGGTGGATGGGCGCGGCTTATACAGTCTCTCGTCCCGTTTGACCAGTACGCCGGCGTGTTTTTCTGCCGCGCAAACGGGCCCGCAGCGCCGGGCCGCGCCGATGATGTCCCGGCGTCGTGCCGAGATGGTCAACGCATCGTGGTCCGCGTCGTTTTCGCACCGAAGATGCAGCCGGTCCAGGCGTCGGCGGCGAGCATCCGGCCTTCGATGGTCGCGGCGAGAATCCGGTGCCGGCGGCTCGGCTTCTCGGGCTTGCGCAGGATCGGGTTCGGCAGGCTGGTGGCCAGCAGCGCCGCCTCGCGCCGGTCGAGCGCGGCGGCCGGCTTGTTGAAGTGCCGGCGCGCGGCGGCCTCGGCGCCATAGATGCCTGGACCCCATTCGGCGATGTTCAGGTAGATCTCCAGCACGCGACGCTTCGGCATCACGAAGTCGATCCAATAGGCGAGCGGCAGCTCGATCGCCTTGCGGACGTAGGAGCGGGAGTTCCACAGGAACAGGTTCTTCGCCACCTGCATGGTGATGGTGCTGGCGCCGCGCACGCCGCGGCCGGTCTTCTCGGCGCGCGAAAGCGCCTCCTGCATCTCGTCCCAGTCGACGCCGTGATGGGTGCAGAAGGCCGCATCCTCCGAGGACACCACCGCCTTGATCAGATGCGGCGAGATCGAGCCGATCGGCATCCAGCGCTGGTCGATCGCCTCGCCTGAAAGCCGGTCGGCGAGAATGGGCGAGGTGATCGGTGGGTCGATCCCGCGATAGGCGACCGCGCCGAGGAATGGCACCGTCGCGAGCAGCGCCACGACGATCACCAGCGTGCGCAGGATCCTGAAGGCGGTGCGCCAGCGCGACCGGCGGGATCCGCGCGCGGTCGGCGCCGCCCTCGACGTGCCGGATTTCAGCGCCGGGATCTTGGCCGCGTCATCCAATTGGGTTAGCTGAGCGCCCGAGATCCGATCCATGAGAGCCGCCCTTCCGCCATGACTGCAACGCTCGACGACGAACGCGGCCCCTTCGAGGCACGTCTGGCCGATGCCGCCGGCGCTGTCGAGACAACGCTCGACCGGCTGCTCGGTGCCGACCCGCTCGACCAAGAAATAGCGCGTCCGGCGCGGCTGATCGAGGCCATCCGCTATGCGACGCTCGGCGGCGGCAAGCGGCTCCGGCCGTTCCTGCTGATCGAGGCTGCCGCATTGTTCGGCGTCGGCGGCGAGGGTGCTGCGCGCGGCGGCGGCGCTCGAGATGCTCCATGGCTACAGCCTCGTCCATGACGACCTGCCGGCCATGGACGACGACGATCTCAGGCGCGGCCGGCCGACCGTGCATCGCGCCTACGACGAGGCGACGGCGATCCTGGTCGGCGACGCGCTGCTGACCTATGCCTTCGACGTCATGGCGGATCCTGCGACCCATGCCGACGGCGCGGTGCGCGCCGACCTGGTGCGCCGGCTGGCGCGCGCGGCCGGGCTCGGCGGCATGGTCGGCGGCCAGATGCTCGATCTGGCGGCGGAGGGCCGCTACGCCGCCGACGGCCGGCCGCTGGCGCTCGGGGCGGACGAGATCCGCCGGCTGCAGGCGATGAAGACCGGCGCGCTGATCCGTTTCGCCTGCGAGGCCGGCGCGGTGATCGGCGGCGCCGGTCCCGACGATCTCGCGCGGCTCGGCCGCTATGGCGCGATCATCGGCCTCGCCTTCCAGATCGCCGATGATCTGATCGACCTCGAAGCCACGCCCGAGGTTGCCGGCAAGGCGACCGGCAAGGATGCCGAGCGCGGCAAGGCGACGCTGGTCGCGCTCAACGGGGCGGCAGCAATGCGCGCGCAACTTGGCGAGCTCGTGACCGAGGCCGAAGCGGTGCTCGCGCCGTTCGGCGACCGTGCACGAACGCTGGTCCAGACGGCGCGGTTCATCGCCGGCCGCTCATTCTGATTTCGGCGGCAGAGGTCGTCGTTCCGTCGTCCCTCCAGCAAAGAAAAAGGCCGGCAACATGGGTTGCCGGCCTTGAAGTTGTGCCCGCTGGGAGGAAGCCGGCGACGGTCGGGCACCGCCACCGGGGAAGAACCTGTGGTCGATCTCACTTCTGGGCGAGATCGAAGGCCTCGAGCGCGACGCGCGGCGCCACCGCTTCGGTCAGCACGCCGACCGGCTTGGCGCGGGTGGCGGCGGCGAAACGGGCGGCCGGCACGTACCAGGGCGCGACGGCGGCGGTCATGACGCTCGCCCGCGGCGAACGGCTGCCGAGCCGGTCGAGCTTGGCCTTCTGAACCGCCTCCGACAGCAGGTCGTCGGCAAGCGCGTAGGAGGCGAGCTGGTGCACGGCAGTCATCGGCACGATGATCTGCGTGACTTCGCGGGCCTGGCCGGTCTTCAGCATGGTGGTGCGCACCGTCGCCGGCAGCGCGCCGCGGGAGGCGGCCTCGGCGACGTCGGTCTCGTCGAGGATCGCGACATCGACGCGACCCTTGGCCAGCGCCAGCATCAGCTCCGCCGGGGTGCGGCGGGTCTCGGCGTTCGGCTTCAGCAGGCGCAGGTAGTTGACGGTGTGCAGCGCGCACTCGCCGTGCGCCCAGACATCCGCGCCGCGCTCGCCGAGCTTGGCGTCGTAGATGAAGCCGCGGCAGCCGTTGACGGGCAGGCTGATCAGCAGCGTCTCCAGGAAGGTCGCGCCATACTGCTTGCCGAAGCCCGGCACGAAGCCGACGCGCTTGGGATGCGAGCCGGCGAAGGCGGCGAGGCCCTCGGTGGTTTCGACCGCGCTGGCGGCGACCTTCGACTGGTCGAAGGCGACGACCTGCTGGCGGATGTCGAACGGCACGGTCGAGCCGGCCATGTAGGCCGCGTCGGCGACATTGGCGATCGCCGGATCGATGTCCTTGGAATGCGGCAGCAGATCGAGCACGCGGCCGGAGGCGAGGCCCGCCTCGACGAAGCCGCGGGCACGGGCGTCCGACATCAGCACGAGGTCGGCCGGGCTCGGGCGACCGGCTTCCTTGGCGGCGGCGATCTCGGTGGTGATGGTCGCGGCCGGCTTGACGGCGAACTCGACCTTGATCCCGCGGGACTTGGCGAAGCGCGGCGCGACGACTTCGGCGAAGAAGGTCTTGAAGCGGCTGTCGTCGGCCCAGA
Organism: Ancalomicrobiaceae bacterium S20; assembly: GCA_040269895.1. NCBI lineage: Bacteria > Pseudomonadati > Pseudomonadota > Alphaproteobacteria > Hyphomicrobiales > Ancalomicrobiaceae > Methyloraptor > Methyloraptor flagellatus. The sequence continues at coordinate 4,291,211 of CP158568.1, forward strand.
CGGTCAGCGTGCCGCCGGCCTTGAGCTGGGTGGCGATCGCGGTGCGGATCGCGTTGCGGTCGAGGGCCGTGCCGGTCTCGGCCGCGCGGGCCGGGGTGGCGAGAGCGGTGGCGGCGAGCAGCGCCGCGGCAATGGCATGGGTGTACGTGCGGTTCATCGGACTTCTCCTGCCGGTGCATCGGGCCGCCGGTCAGTTCGGGAAAAAACGAAGTCTCCCGATCCTTGGGTTCCGTTATCGGTCTTGTCATTGGCGGATCATCTCAGGCCTCTCGCCGAAGCGGGGTGGCCCGGAGCCGCTGTGCTGTTGATGAATCGTGTAATCGAAGCCCGTGGCACTGTAAAATCAGTGATGTTGCCGACCTGAACCGGTTAAACAACTGTTCATAGGCGATCCCGATCGATCGACGGCCGCATCCATCCATGGGGGGCAGTTTCAATCGATCAGATTCGAATAAGGTGAATTGCTGATTTAAACGCGTTTAATCTCGCGAGCGCTTTTCGACAGTGACGCGACAATGGCATGCGTTGCGCGCAGCCCAGCCGTGCGCAAAATGCTTCCAGCTTTAATAAAATCAGACGACTGCGGTGACGGTCGCGGTCACTCGGCCGCGCGGCCGACGCCGAAGCGGCGCTCGATATAGTCCTCGACCAGCTTCTTGAAATCGTCGGCGATGCCGGGACCACGCAGCGTCAGCGCCTTCTTGCCGTCGATGAACACGGGCGCGGCCGGGGCCTCGCCGGTGCCGGGCAGCGAAATGCCGATATCGGCATGCTTCGATTCACCCGGCCCGTTCACGATGCAGCCCATGACGGCGAGGTTCAGCGTCTCGACGCCCGGATACTTCTCGCGCCAGACCGGCATCGAGGTGCGGATGTGGTCCTGGATGTCGCGGGCGAGTTCCTGGAACACGGTCGAGGTGGTGCGGCCGCAGCCCGGGCAGGCGGCCACCACCGGCACGAAGGAGCGGAAGCCCATGGTCTGCAAGAGTTCCTGCGCGGCGATCACCTCGCGGGTGCGATCGCCACCGGGCTCGGGCGTCAGGGAATAGCGGATCGTGTCGCCGATGCCCTGTTGCAGCAGGATGCCCATCGCGGCCGAGGAGGCGACCAGCCCCTTCGAGCCCATGCCGGCCTCGGTCAGGCCGAGATGCAGCGCATAGTCGGAACGCCGGGCGAGTTCGACATAGACCGCGATCAGGTCCTGCACCTGGCTGACCTTGGCCGAGATGACGATCCGGTTCCTCGACAGGCCGAGTTCCTCGGCGTAGGCCGCCGACAGCAGCGCCGACTGCACGATCGCCTCGTGCATGACCTCGCGCGCCGAACGGGGCGAGCCGGCTTCGGCGTTCTCGTCCATCAGGCGGGTCAAGAGATCCTGGTCGAGCGAGCCCCAGTTGACGCCGATCCGGACCGGCTTGCCCCAGTGGATCGCCTTCTCGACGATTTCGGCGAACTGGCGGTCCTTCTTGTCCTTGAAGCCGACGTTGCCCGGGTTGATCCGGTACTTGGCCAGCGCCTCGGCGCAGGCCGGATGATCGGCGAGCAGCTTGTGGCCGATGTAGTGGAAGTCGCCGACCAGCGGCACGCGCACGCCGCGCTTCAGCAGCTTCTCGTGGATGTGCGGCACGGCCGCGGCCGCCTCGTCGCGGTCGACGGTGATGCGGACCAGTTCCGAGCCGGCGCGGGCGAGGGCCGCGACTTGCGCCACGGTCGCTTCGATGTCGGCGGTGTCGGTGTTGGTCATCGACTGCACGACCACCGGATGCCCGCCGCCGACGATCACGCCGCCGATGTCGACCGGCACGGTGATGCGACGGGCGAGGGGGCGGCGAGGAAGGCGGTCATGGGCGAGGCTCCGGCTGGCCGGCGCACGGTGGCGGCGGCACCGCACAAAAGGGGCCTCGGATCGGCTTCGTCAAGGGGCGCGGAAGGGGTCGGGCGCCGCCTATCGGCGCGCATGGCGGCTCCGGCAGGTTCGGAAACCCTGATCCGCGCAGGCCGGAAGCATTCTTCCTGCCCTTGCGCCGGCTCCGCTTCTGATTAATGTGCCGCGCAAATTCGGCATTATGACAGGAACGGGATCGCGATCCATGGCGACGAAGCAGGTCAAGAAGGTCGTACTCGCCTATTCGGGCGGGCTCGACACGTCGATCATCCTCAAGTGGCTGCAGGTCACCTACGGCTGCGAGGTGGTGACGTTCACCGCCGACCTCGGTCAGGGCGAGGAGCTCGAGCCGGCGCGCAAGAAGGCCGAGATGCTCGGCATCAAGGAGATCTTCATCGACGACGTGCGCGAGGAGTTCGTGCGCGACTTCGTGTTCCCGATGTTCCGCGCCAATGCGCAGTACGAGGGTCTCTACCTGCTCGGCACCTCGATCGCCCGGCCGCTGATCGCCAAGCGCCAGATCGAGATCGCGCGCCAGGTCGGCGCCGACGCGGTCTGCCACGGCGCGACCGGCAAGGGCAACGACCAGGTTCGCTTCGAGCTCTCCTACTATGCGCTGCAGCCGGACATCACGGTGATCGCGCCCTGGCGCGAGTGGGAGTTCAAGAGCCGCGAGGCGCTGATCGACTTTGCCGAGAAGAACCAGATCCCGATCTCCAAGGACAAGCGCGGCGAGGCGCCGTTCTCGGTCGACGCGAACCTATTGCACTCGTCCTCGGAAGGAAAGGTGCTCGAGGATCCGTGGATCGAGGCGCCGGAATACGTCCACATGCGCACGATCTCGCCGGAGGCCGCCCCCGACAAGGCGACCGAGATCGTCATCGATTTCGAGAAGGGCGATCCGGTCGCCATCGACGGCGAGCGCCTGTCGCCGGCCGCGCTGCTGACCAAGCTCAACGAGCTCGGCAAGGCCAACGGCATCGGCCGGCTCGATCTCGTCGAAAACCGCTTCGTCGGCATGAAGTCGCGCGGCATCTACGAGACGCCCGGCGGCACGATCCTCTTGCAGGCGCATCGCGGCATCGAGAGCATCACGCTCGACCGCGGCGCGGGGCACCTCAAGGACGAGCTGATGCCGCGCTATGCGGAGCTGATCTATTTCGGCTTCTGGTACTCGCCGGAGCGCGAGATGCTGCAGGCGTTGATCGACAAGAGCCAGGAGCAGGTCACCGGCCAGGTGCGGCTCAAGCTCTACAAGGGCAACGTGACGGTGACCGGCCGCCGCTCGCCCTATTCGCTCTACGACCAGGACCTCGTCACCTTCGAGGAGGGCAAGGTCGCCTACGATCACCGCGACGCCGCCGGCTTCATCAAGCTCAACGCGCTGCGCCTGCGCACGCTCGCCAAGCGGCGCGCGCGCGACGCCGGCTGATCGACGTCGGCCGATGGCCGAAGACGAAAAAGCCCCCTCGGGGCGCGGCGCGGGCGAAGTCAACGGCTTCGCCCGCGTTCTGTTTTTTGCGGCCGCGGTGGTGGTCGCGGCCGTCGCCCTGGTGGTGATCGGCGTCGGCGCCCTGATCGGATCGCGAACGACGGTGTTCGTGGGGGTGACCGGGTTCGGTGTCGCCCTCTATCTGGTCTGGCGCGCGTTCAAGGCGCCGTGACGGTGCTTCCGCCGGCGATTCGCTCATCCGAGCATCGCCCGCGACTTCCACCGGCGCGGGCGGTCCGGAATTTTACCTTCTTCGCAACAGCTTGTCCGGCATGCGCCGAACGGCCTCGCCTTCGCCGCTTTTGTCCTTATATTGCACTGCACAATAATAATGATTCCGAGGAAGTGCCCGACCCGAAAACCACTGACGAGAGGTGAGAATGACCACCACGACCGTCACGGGCTCGGTTCGGAAGCTATGGATCGCGGATCTCGACGCCTTCAGGCAACATCTGACGCGTCTCGATCCCGCCACCCGCCGCCAGCGATTCGGCATGGGTGCCAGCGACGAATTCGTGAGCCGTTATGCCGAGACGAGCTTCAAGCTCGACACCCTGATCCACGGCTGGTTCTCCGCGGGCATGATCCGCGGCGTCGGTGAGCTGCGTGCCATCGACGGCGGACGCCGCGAGGCCGAGGCCGCCTTCAGCGTCGAGGCCGGTTGGCAGAACCAGGGCGTGGGTTCCGAACTGATGGAACGCACGCTGCTCGCCGCACGCAATCGCGGCATCAGCCGCGTCTACATGAGCTGCCTGGCCTCCAACGGCCACATGCAGCGCCTCGCGCGCCGGTTCGGCGCCGAGCTCGAATACGAGGCGGGCGACGTCGTCGGCCTGCTGCTGCCGCCGAGCCCGTCCCCGGTCTCCTACATGAAGGAAGCCGTCAACGACGCCTCCGGCTGGGCGACCGCCGTGCTCGATCTCCAGCGGGGGATGCTGCATGCGGCCGAATGACGTGGCACTCGCCGCGGGCCGGGTCTGGCGGCGATTTCCGTGGGCGGTCAGGACCGCGCGCCCGCGCATCCTGATCGGCCTCGGACGGGCCTGATCGGCTCCGCCGACGCCTCAACGAGCAAGAGCCCCGGATCTCGCGATCCGGAGCTTTTTTGAATCGCGACATCTGATTGCCAAGGCAGGCCGCGTGGAAGCTCGGCTAGTGCTTGGTATTCGACGAAGTACTCAACTGCGAGGCGGTTGCGTATCCGCTTGAGACTCGGGTGAATCAGTTTCATCGGCAGCACCAATGTAGGCGGCAAGTCCGACTGCGATAAATATTATTCCAATGATGGCTTCGTACAATGTTGAAAATCTTGCGACAGTATTGGTTGGATAGAAGTCGCCAGATCCTAACGTTGTGATCGTGACGCCCGATAAAAAACAAGCATCGAGAATCGATTCGAATTTATTATTAAATATTACCTTGTCCGGGTACATTCCTTCTAATACAGCATACAAAAATCCGAACCAAATAATAATTTCAACGTACGCAAGACTTAACAAAATTATGCGTTCTTGCCGATTTATGGGCATTCTCTTTTTATTTTGCCCGTTGTTGATTGCATCATGAAAAAAGGCAAAAACAAGCTCGTTGACTCTAGTTATGCAAAAATACATAGCAAGAAACTTGATCGCCCCGTCGGGGCCGACAATTTTTACGTCTAATGTTACGAAGGCCGTTGCAAGAAAAATTATAAAATAAAAGACCGAATTCCATATCAACATTGTCTTAAAATTCTTAATACACGTCCTATCTATTAGGCAGCGCGCAGCATATCGGCTGGGTGACAGCACAAACACTATTGGGCTTTTCATGCTGGTATCCAAAGTCACGATACTTGGAAGGACTAGCGCTCCCTGTCGAAGTAGTTTGAGACATGATGCGGTTATGTCAACCGAAAATTGCGAGAGGGTCTTGCAGCGTCTCCAATGACGTTTGCGCTAGATAGCCTCGTTCATCAAAGGATATCCAAGTCTCGCCATAGCGTCGCCCAACACCGCAAGGCGCGCGGAACCGTAGCGCCCCGCGGTGCGTGGACATTGGATTATGATCCGCTCAACTGCAGTCCACACGCTGGTGCGTCACATGCGGCGCTCGACCATCATCTTCTTGATCTCCGCGATCGCCTTGGCCGGGTTCAGACCCTTCGGGCAGGTGTTCGCGCAGTTCATGATCGTGTGGCAGCGGTAGAGCCGGAACGGATCCTCGAGATTGTCGAGGCGCTCGCCGGTCGCCTCGTCGCGGCTGTCGATCAGCCAGCGATAGGCCTGCAGCAGCACGGCCGGGCCGAGATAGCGATCGCCGTTCCACCAGTAGCTCGGGCACGAGGTCGAGCAGCAGGCGCACAGGATGCACTCGTAGAGGCCGTCGAGCTTGGTGCGATCGTCGTGGCTCTGGCGCCATTCGGTCTGCGGCTCGGGCGTGACGGTCTTCAGCCACGGCTCGATCGACCGATGCTGCGCGTAGAAGGTGGTCAGATCCGGAACCAGATCCTTGATCACCGGCATGTGCGGCAGCGGATAGATCTTCACCGGGCCCTTCACGTCGTCCATGCCCTTGGTGCAGGCGAGCGTGTTGGTGCCGTCGATGTTCATCGCGCAGGAGCCGCAGATGCCTTCACGGCACGAGCGGCGGAAGGTCAGGCCGGCGTCGATCTTGTTCTTGATGTAGAGCAGACCGTCCAGCACCATCGGACCGCAATCGTCGAGATCGACGAAATAGGTGTCGATGCGCGGGTTGGCGCCCGTATCCGGATCCCACCGATAGACCTTGTATTCCTTCAGGCGCGTCGCCCCGGCCGGCTTCGGCCAGGTCTTGCCCTCGGTCATCTGCGAGTTCTTGGGGAGCGTGAGCTGAACCATGTTTGCCTCGTCTCCTCAGTACACGCGCGCCTTGGGCTCGATGTACGACACGTCGTTCGTCATCGTGTAGGTGTGCACCGGCCGGTAGTCGATCGTGACCGTGCGCTTGGACGGATCGGCCCACGCGAGCGTGTGCTTCATCCAGTCCTGGTCGTTGCGGTCGGGGAAATCCTCGCGGGCGTGGGCGCCGCGGCTCTCGGTCCGGTTCACGGCCGAGTCCATGGTCACCACGGCCTGGGAGATCAGGTTGTCGAACTCGAGCGTCTCGATCAGGTCCGAGTTCCAGATCAGCGAGCGGTCGGCGACCGAGACGTCGTCGATGCCGCCCCAGACCTCGTGGATCAGCTTGTGGCCTTCCTCGAGCACCTCACCGGTGCGGAACACGGCGCAGTTGGTCTGCATCGTGCGCTGCATCCGGTTGCGCAGCTCCGCGGTCGGCGTGCCGCCCTTGGCGTTGCGGAAGTGGTCGAGGCGGGAGAGCGCCAGTTCGCCGGCGTCGGCCGGCAGGTCGGCGTGGCGCTCGCCCTTGGAGATCATCTCGGCGCAGCGCAGACCCGCCGCGCGGCCGAACACGACCAGGTCGATCAGCGAGTTCGAGCCGAGGCGGTTGGCGCCGTGAACCGACACGCAGGCCGCCTCGCCGATCGCCATCAGGCCGGGGACCACGGTGTCCGGGTCGCCGTTCTTCTTGGTCAGCACCTCGCCGTGATAGTTCGTCGGGATGCCGCCCATGTTGTAGTGGACGGTCGGCAGGACCGGGATCGGCTCCTTGGTCACATCGACGCCGGCGAAGATCTTGGCGCTCTCGGAGATGCCCGGCAGGCGTTCCGCGAGGATCGCCGGGTCCAAGTGCGACAGGTGCAGGTGGATGTGGTCCTTGTTCTTGCCGACGCCGCGGCCTTCGCGGATCTCGATCGTCATCGCGCGGCTGACGACGTCACGCGAGGCGAGGTCCTTGGCCGACGGGGCATAGCGCTCCATGAAGCGCTCGCCGGCGGAGTTGGTCAGGTAGCCGCCCTCGCCGCGCGAGCCCTCGGTGATGAGGACGCCGGCGCCGTAGATGCCGGTCGGGTGGAACTGCACGAACTCCATGTCCTGCAGCGGCAGGCCGGCGCGCAGCACCATGGCGTTGCCGTCGCCGGTGCAGGTATGCGCCGAGGTACAGGAGAAGTAGGCGCGGCCGTAGCCGCCCGTCGCCAGGATGGTGCGATGGGCGCGGAAGCGATGGATCGAGCCGTCTTCCTGGCAGAGCGCGACCACGCCGCGACAGGCGCCGGTCTCGTCCATGATCAGGTCGATCGCGAAATACTCGATGAAGAACTCGGCCGAATGCCTGAGCGACTGGCCATAGAGCGTGTGCAGCATGGCGTGGCCGGTACGGTCGGCCGCCGCGCAGGTGCGCTGGGCGATGCCCTTGCCGTAGTCGGTGGTCATGCCGCCGAACGGGCGCTGGTAGATCTTGCCGTCCTCGGTGCGCGAGAAGGGCACGCCCCAGTGCTCGAGCTCGTAGACGGCGGCCGGCGCGTTGCGGACCAGATATTCGATCGCGTCCTGGTCGCCGAGCCAGTCGGAGCCCTTGACGGTGTCGTACATGTGGAAGCGCCAGTCGTCGCGACCCATGTTGCCGAGCGCGGCGGCGACGCCGCCCTGGGCGGCGACCGTGTGCGAGCGCGTCGGGAACACCTTGGTGATGCAGGCCGTCTTCAGGCCGGCCTCCGAGGCGCCGGTGACGGCGCGCAGGCCCGCGCCGCCGGCGCCGACCACGACCACGTCGAAGGTGTGGTCGATGAACTTGTAGGCGTTGCCACCGAGCGCGGGGGCTCCGACGCCGTTCGATCCGTCGGCCATGATGGTCACATCCCGAAAGAGAGCTTCGCGACCGCCCAGATCGAGGCAATGCCCACGATGGCGGCGAAGAAGCTGTTGGCCATGAGCGCAAGGGCCTTCAGGCCCTCCGTGTGAACGTAGTCCTCGATGATGACCCGCATGCCGAGCTGCATGTGGACCGCACCGGCGACGATCGAGGCGGCGAGCAGGATCGCCGAGAACGGCGAGCCGAGCACCGCGCGCGCCTCGGCCGGGCTGCCGGCGTGGGCGATCGAGAGCACCAGGATGACGAGGAACAGCGCGAGCGGGATCAGCGCCAGCGCGGTCAGGCGCTGCAGCCAGAAGTGCTCGGTGCCGTCCTTGGCGGAGCCGAGGCCCCGGACGCGGGAGAGGGGCGTGCGCATATCGGTCATCGGATCACCTCACCGCACGATGTAGTAGACGACCCAGATCAGGATCGTCAGCGCGACGGAGCCGTAGAGATTGATCTTGGCCATGGCGAAGCGGCGATCGCGATCGAAGCCGAGCCCCATGTCCCAGACCAGATGGCGGACGCCGCCGAGCATGTGGTGCATGAGCGCCCAGGTGTAGCCGAACAGGATCAGCTTGCCGATGAAGCTCGCCATGAACCACTGGACCGCGGCGAAGCTCGACGCGCCCGAGGCGGCGGCGATCAGCCAGATCGCCAGCAGCGCGGTGCCGACGTAGAGTGCGGCACCGGTGATGCGATGGACGATCGACATCGCCATCGTCCACGAGAACCGATAGATATCGAGGTGGGGCGAAAGCGGCCGCGCCGCAGCGCCGCGGAGTTTGGTGTCGGTCGTCGACATGTCGCGCTAACCGTCCGTCCGTGCGATGGAGTGAGCCGACCGCCCGCCATGGGCCGGCCGGAACCCGAAGGATGGAAGGGTTCTAGTCTCTTTTTGCAGCGTGTCAAAACCTTCGAAGGGCGTAGACCGCTTTGCAACCCTGTTCTTCAAGCGACCAACGGTCGCCTGCGCCTTTCGGGCGCGGCCGACGCGATGACGCACTGCGGCATCGGGGGCCACGTAACGGCCGCCGCGGGATGGATCCCGCGGCGCTTCAGCCGGATCGGTCGACCGATCCGCGCGGGCCGCGATCCGGGCGACCTGGGGTCAGGCGCGCGCGATCTGGTAGGTCTCGAAATGCTGCGGGTCGAGCGCGCCGCCGGCGACGGTCTTCTGGTCGCCGTCGTGGTGCAGGATCACCTCGGGCAGGTGCGGCAGCGGCCGGCGGACCTTCTCGGCCGGCGCGATGACCAGCGCCTCGCCGGCGACGACGGCCTGACCGTCCTGATTCTCGGCCTTGCAGTCGAGCGTCACATGCCGCTTCTCGGCCTTGGTGCGCACGGTGACGCTGAAGCGGATCGTGTCGCCGATGCTGACCGGGTAGAGGAACTGCAGGCTCTGGCCGAGATAGAGCGTGCCGGGTCCGGGGAGCCGCGTGCCGAGCAGGGACGAGATCACCGCGCCCGACCACATGCCATGCGCGATCACGCGGTGGAACCGGCCGGCATTGGCGTAGTCCTCGTCGAGATGGGCCGGGTTCAGATCCCCCGACACGGTGGCGAACAGCTCGATATCCTCGCGGCGCAACACGCGGGCGACTTCGGCGCGGTCCCCGACGGCGATCTCGTCGAAGGTACGGTTCTCGATCTCGGTCATCGACGTCTCCTTGCTGCGACGCGACAATTATGCTGCGTCGCAGCGAGGAACGCTACGCCGATCCGATGTCAATTCGGCGTCACTGCCCGTGATCGGGGTGAGCCCGGCCGGGCGAAACCCCAATGGACGAAGCCGTTTCAGGGGCTCCGGGCCCAGCCGACCGTCTCGCCCTCGAACAGGGGCACGAGCGTGCCCTCGCCCGGCACCTCGACCGATTCCGCAATGAAACGGCCGGTTTCGGCATAGGTGACCGTCTCGGTCGCGACGGGCAGACCGTAGAAGGCCGGGCCGTTGCGGCTCGCGAAGGCCTCAAACCGGTCGAGCGCACCCTCCTCGGCGAAGACCTTCAGATAGGCCTCCACCGCCACCGGCGCGGAAAACACGCCGGCGCAGCCGCAAGCGCATTCCTTGAGGTGTTTCAGGTGCGGCGCGGTATCCGTGCCGAGAAAGAAGCTCGCCTCGCCGCTGCTCGCGGCGGCGCGCAGCGCCAGCCGGTGCTTCTCGCGCTTCAGAACCGGCAGGCAGTACATGTGCGGGCGCAGGCCGCCCTGGAAGATGGCATTGCGGTTGTAGAGCAGGTGCTGCGGGGTGATCGTGGCGCCGAGCCGGCCGGGATGCGCGCGCACGACCGCGACGGCCTCCTCGGTCGTGACGTGCTCCATCACGATCTTGAGGCCGGGGAAATCCTTCAAGGTCGGCAGCAGCACCTCTTCGACGAAGCGCGCCTCGCGGTCGAAGATGTCGACGTCGGCGCGGGTGACCTCGCCATGAGTCAGGAGCGGCATGCCGGCCTTTTCCATCGCGGCCAGGACCGGACGGATCGCCGCGATATTGGTGACGCCGAAGTGCGAATTGGTCGTCGCATGCGCCGGATAGAGCTTGGCGGCAGTGAACACGCCGTCGCGGTGGCCGGCGACGAGATCGGCCGGATCGGTGCCGTCGGTCAGATAGCAGGTCATCAAGGGCGTGAAGGTCACGCCTTCGGGCACGGCGGCGAGGATGCGGTCGCGGTAGGCGGCGGCCATGGCCGCGGTGGTCACCGGCGGCGTCAGGTTCGGCATCACGATCGCGCGGCCGAAGGCGCGCGCCGTGTAGGGCACGACGGATTTCAGCACCGCGCCGTCGCGGAAATGAACGTGCCAGTCGTCGGGGCGCGGAATCGTGATCGTGCGCATGGGCCTGCCGGTCGCTTGTGAGGTTGCCCCCTCTTCAGCACGAGCGCCCCCTTCGATCAAGCGTCGGCGGATCGCGTGTCGTTCGATCGAGCCGCGGCCGTCATGCCGCGTCGGGCATCTCAGCCCCTGCGCTCGACGATCTCGACGCGGCTGCGGCCCTGGCCCGCGCGTTCGACCCGGATCTGGACCGGGATGCGCTCGTGCATGGCCGGGACGTGGCTGATCACGCCGACCTTGCGGCCCTGGCTCTGCAGGCTCTCGAGCGCATCGATCGCCAGTTCGAGCGAACCGGCATCGAGCGAGCCGAAGCCCTCGTCGATGAACAGCGTCTCGACGAAGGACTGCCGGCCCTCAAGGCCGGACAGCGCCAGGGCTAGCGCGAGCGAGGTCAGGAAGCGCTCGCCGCCGGAGAGGCTGCGGGTCGAGCGGATCTCGTCGCCCATGTCGCGGTCGACCACGGTCAGGCCGAGGCCATCGACGCGGCTGAGCCGGTAGCGCGGCGCGAGATCCTTCAGATGGCGATTGGCGAGGGCGGTCAGGCGGTCGAGCGTGATCTCCTGGGCGATGCGGCGGAACTTGTCGCCTTCGCGCGAGCCGACGGCGGCGTTGACCGCCTGCCAGACGGCGCAGGCGTCCTTGGCTTGCGCGATCTCGGCATCGAGCCGCGCCGCCTCTGCCGTGGTTTCGGCATCGCGGGCGGTCTCGGCCTGGAGCCGGCCGCGCTCCTCGGCGAGCGCGGTCTCCTGTTCGCGCAGCGCGGCGATGGCGGCCTGGATCTCTTCGACCGGGCGTGCCGGGCGGCCGGCGGCCAGCGCGGCGTCGAACGTGGACCGGCGGTCGGCGAGGGTGGTGCCGGCGCGAACGAGCGCGGCGTTGAGCGCGGTCAGCCGGGTGTCGAGCGGTTCGATCTCGGCTTCCGCTGCCAGCAGCGCCTCGACCTCGGCCTCGGCGCGATCGAGGCTGCGGGCCGCGGCCGCCCAGGCCTCCCGGCAGGCGGCGCGCGCCGTTTCCGCCTCGACTTGCGCAGTCTTGGCCGCGGTTTCGGCCGCGCGGGCGCCGGCGAGATCGGCGCTCGCCTTGGCCAGCGCACCGCGTGCGGCGTCGCGGGCAGCGTCGGCCGCAGTCCGGACCTCTAGGATCCGCGCGCGATGGGCCTCCGTCGCCTCGCCGTCCAGCAGCCCGGCGCGCTCGGCCGACAGACGGGAAAGCGCGGCTTCCCGCTGGACAAGGGCGTCTCGACATTTCGCCAAGGCGTCCCGGGCGGCCACTTCGGCGGCGGCCGCGCGATCGGCGGTCGCTTCGGCCAGCCGTAGCGCCTCGCGTGCCGGCTCGACCGATGCTTCGAGACTCTGCCGCGCCTCGACCTTCTCAGTGAGCAGGGCCTGGACCCGCTCCGGATCGCGGTCGAGATCGGCAGACGCAAAACCGGCCTCGCCGAGCGGCGCGGACAGCCGCGCGTCGATCTCGGTCAAGCGGCGGTCCGCCCCGTCGCGGCGCGATCGTGCCGCTGTTTCGGCGAGTGCCGCCTCGGCGCGCGCGGCGACATCGGCATCGCGCTCGGTCCGCCGCAGCTCGCGGGCGGTATCGAGCGTTTCGATCGTACGGCGCAGAGTGTCGATCTCGGTGTCGAGCGCCGCGGCCGCGCGCAGCCCGTCGCGGGCTTGCTTGTAGGCGCCGGTGGTCCGCTCGCGCCAAAGGTCGAGGGCGGCGAGGGTTGCGGGGGCGGCTCATCGGCGGTCGTCAGGCCGAGGTCGAGCGCGGTTTCGACGATGGTCGCGGTCCGGCTGGCGATCTCGGGGGCGAGCGCGGCGAGCTGCGCTTCGGCCTTGGCGATCCGGTCGGCGGCATCGTTGCTCGCGGCCTGGTGTCCGGCCAGTTCGCCGCGCCCGGTCGCGATGGCGGTGTCGAGATCGGCGATCACCTTGTCGAGCGTCGCGCGCTCGGCCCTGATCGCCTCGGCGCGCGCGGTCAGCGCCGCGTCGGTCGCGGGATGATGGGTCGAGCCGCAGACCGGGCAGGGCTCGCCCTCGGCGAGTTCGGCACGCATCCGGCTCGCATGCACGGACAGGATCTGATCGGCGAAATCGGCGAGGGCCTGGTGCCCGGTCCGACGATCGGCCGCGGCGATGCGGTCCTGCCCGAGCTTCTCGAGTTGTTCGCCGGCCGCCCGCGCGGCGGCCTCCGCGGCGGTTCGGCGATCGCGGGCTTCCCGGCAGGTCTCGGTGCGCTCGGCGGCGTCCTCGAACACCCGCCGCAGGTCGGCGATGGCCCGGCCGAGCGTCTCGACCGCCTCGCGCCGCGCCTCCAGCCCGGCGACGTCGATCGCAGCGCGCGCCGCCCGGCGCTCGTCGAGCTGCGCTGTTCGGTCCGCCCTTTCGGTCGCGTCCTTGCCATCGGCCTCCGCGAGCGCGGCGAGCCGGGCATCGCAATCGGCGATCGTCTGCCCCGATGCGGCAATCGATTGCGCGGCGTCGCTGGCGGCCTGCTTCTCTTGCCGTCGTTCGTTGATGAGCGGGCCGAGATCGGCCCATCGGCCGGCGAGTGCGGCCATGCCGGTCGAGGCGGCCAAGGCGGCCTCGATCTCGGCCAGCCCGGTATGGCGCCCCTCGACCTGGCCCTTGGCTGCGTCGAGCGCGCTCCTCTGCTCGACCGCCTGCCGCTCGTCCTTGGTGACCGCTTCGGCGGCGGCATCCCGCTCGCGGCGCGCGTCGACGATCGCACCATCGAGGCGCATTGCAGCAGCCCAGATCGGATCGAATCGCTCGACGTCCCTCCGTGCCGCCTCCGAAGCATCTTCCGTGGTCGTGAGCTGTTCTTGGGCAAGGTTGGCGGCCTCGGTCGCCTTGGCCACGGTGCCGGCTGCCTCGCGCAGGGCCGCTTCGGCGCGATCGAGGCGGAGGGTCGCATCGGCGAGACGATCGAACACCGGACGGACCGCCTGGGCCGCTCGTAACGCGGCCAGATGGGCGCGGTCTTCGGCGGCCGCCTCGCTTGCGGCGCGGGCGGTGCCGAGCGCGGCTTCGGCCGCCGCGACCTCGGCCTCGGCAGCGATGATGCGTTCGGCGCGAGCGAGTTCGTCCGTCTCGGTGTCGGCGCGGGCGCGCAAGGCCTTGATGTCAGTCCCGATCGCCGCGATCCGTTCAGCGAGCGCCGCGCGTTCGGCCTCCGACAGCACGGGGATCATCGCGCGGCGCTCCTCCAGCGCCGTGACGGCCTTCTCGGCCGCGCGGGTACGCTCGAACACCTCCATCGAGACCTTGGCATAGAGGTCGGTGCCGGTGATTTTCTCCAGCAATTCGGCGCGCTCGCCGTCCTTGGCGCGCAGGAAGGCATCGAAATCGCCCTGCGACAGCAGCACCGTGCGCGTGAACTGCTCGAAGGTCAGGTCGGTCAGGTCGAGGACGGCCTTGTCGACCGCCCGCGCCTTGTCGGCCAGCCTCAAGACGACCGCACCGCTGTCGTCGAGCCGGTCGAGGCGCCGCATCGGATCCTGCAGGCGGCCGTCGGCCTTGCCGCGGGCGCGCGCGATCGACCAGCGGGCGCGATAGGGGTGGCCGTCGCGGGCGAGGAAGTCGACTTCCGCGAAGCCGGTCGGCGCCCCTTTGCGGAGGATCGACGCCGGATCGGTGACGCGGAGCTTCTCGTCGCCCGTGTCGGGGATCTTCTCGTCCGAGCCGCGATCGCGACCGATGCGCGGGAACTCGCCATAGAGCGCCAGGCACATGGCGTCGAGGATGGTCGATTTGCCCGCGCCGGTCTCGCCGGTGATCGCGAACAGGCCGGCGCCGGCGAGCGGCGCGGCAGTGAAATCGAGGTCGAAGCGCTCGGCGAGGCTGGCGAGGTTCTGGCCGCGGATGGCGAGGATGCGCATGTCAGGCGCCCTGCCTGTCCGGATCGAGCACGGCGTCGAGCGCGGCCGCGAAGGCGGCGAGGTGGCGCTCGTTCGGCGCGATGCCGGGGTGCGCCTTGTCGAAGGCGAGACGGAACAGATCGAGCGGGTCGCGGTCGGCGAGATCGATCGCGAGATCCGTGGCCGGTGCGTCGTCGGCCTCGCGCTCGGGGCGTTCGATGCCGTGGCCGACCAGCCGGACCGGGAAGGCGCTGGCGATGCGGTCGAGATCGGCCTTCAGCGTCGGCGCCGGGCCGTCGAGCCGGATGCCGAGATGCAGGAACGGCCGTTCCGTGATCGGCAACGCCGGATCGAGGCCGAGGCTCTGGAGTTCGGCCTCGATCGCGGCCGGCGCGAGGCCGCCGCGCGCCGGGATGCGCAGGAACGGCACCGGCCGCTCGATCGGCACATGCTCGATGCGGGTGCCGGCCGCGTCGATCTCGACGATCGTGACGCCGTGGTCGTAGCCGCGTTCGGTCGCCGACAGCGGCATCAGCGAGCCGGAATAGCGCACGGTTTCGCGGCCGATGCCCTGCGGCTTGTGCAGATGGCCGAGCGCGACATAGGCGACGTCGGCCGGAAACAGCGTCGCGGGGATCGCATGTTCGCCGCCGATCAGGATGCGGCGCTCGGCGCCTTCGCTCTCAAGTCCACCGGCGATGGTCAGATGGCCGGTCAGGATCAGCGGTGCGGCCCCGATGCGGGCGCGGGCGGCGGCGACCGCCTCGGCATGGAAGGCGGTCACGGCGCGAACGACCGGCGAGCCCGGGATCTCCTCGCCGGTCTCGATCGGCGGCAGCGAGGCCGGACCCAGATGCGGGATCGCCAGCACATGGGCGGCGACGGCGCCGGTCGCCGATCGGAGCGGGATCAGATGGCGGTCGAGGTCGATCGCACCGTCCCGCCGCGCGACCGTACCGATCGTATGGATGCCGAGCGCGGAGACGATCGGTCCCGGCGCATCGATGCGGCCGGCCGGGTCGTGGTTGCCGGCGGTCACCACGATCGTCAAGTCGGGCAGCGCCCGGCGCAGGCGGCCGAGCGTCTCATAGTAGAGGCGCTCGGTCTCATGCGGCACGTTGATCGTGTCGAACACGTCGCCGGCGAGGATCAGCGCGTCCACCTGCCGTTCCGCCGCGATCGCCACCAGCCGGTCGAGCACGCGGGCGTGCTCGACCTCGCGCGACCAGCCCTGGAGTTTTTGGCCGAGGTGCCAGTCGGCGGTGTGCAGCAGGCGGATCATGGGCGGGGAGAACCGTCGGAACAGGTCGTCAGAACAGATAGGCCGCGAGCAGCCGGGCGACCGGGCCGGAGGCGAGAATCGCCGAGCCGATCATGCAGACGGAAACCAGCGTACCGCGCATCGCAAGCCTCATGACAGCCCCCATTCACTCCGCTACAGTGGTAAGACCAGAAACTAGATACACACAGAAACTAGACGCATATGGGTGATCCGTCAACTTCCGAGTCGAAGCCGGTCCGACACGCGCGGGGCGAGTCGTCTGCGCGCTCTGATTCCGCCGTCGTTTCCCGGTCGCAGGGGCGACCCTCGGCGGCACAGGGCCAGAGCGCAGAGCCGGGCGAGGCGCTGCGCTGGGGTGTCGAGCGGCGGCTCGCCTATCTCGAACAGCGGCTCTATTGGGACGGCTCGGTCAGCCGGCAGGCGCTGATCGACCGGTTCGGCATTTCGGTGAACCAGGCCTCGGCCGATTTCGCGCGCTACATGGAGATGGCGCCCGGCAACATGGCCTATGACGGGCGGGCCAAGCGCTATCGTCCGACGGACGGCTTCGTCATGCGGTTCGGAGCGCCGGATACGGCGCGTTTCCTGGCCGAAGTCCGGGCACGGGCGGAGGGGCTGATCGAGGATGCGGCGGCGTCGATCCCGGATCCGCCGGCAGCCGAGGTCGTGCCGCTGCCGGTCCGTGCGGTCGATCCAGCGGTGCTGCGTGAGGTGGTGCGGGCGATCGAACGGGGGCGCGGCATCGCCGTGACCTACCGGTCGTTTTCGACGCCGGGGGCTCGTCGCCGGGTGATCGAGCCGCATGCGCTGGTGTTCGACGGCACGCGCTGGCACGCGCGCGCCGGTGACCCGAGAAGGGCGACTTCCGCGACTTCGCGCTCGGGCGCATGACCGAGGCGGTCGCGGTCGGTCCGGCGCGGCTCGATCGCGGCGCCGACTCGGATTGGCTCGCCCATGTGACGCTGGTGCTCGGGCCGCATCCCGCGCTGACGCCCGATCAGGCCGAGGCGGTGCGGCTCGACTATGGTTTCGACGGCGCCGAGCTGCGACTGACGGTCCGGCGCGCGCTCGCCTTCTACGTCAAGCGACGGCTGCGGCTCGACATCGACTGGCGCAGCGTGCCGGCGACGACCCAGCACATCCGGCTCGTCGCCGAAGAGCCGGCCGCGCTCGGGACGGATGACACGGACCTGTCGCGCCGCTAGAACTAGGCGCCAATCCAGAAAAAGGCCTCCGCGACGGGGCCTCGCGCCCTGCTCTTCGCGCTCTCCGGAGGTCTCATGTCCGCGTTCTACGCTTCTCGCCGTGCCCTGATGCTCGCCTCGGCTCTCGTGGCCACGCCGCTCCTGTCGTCGGCGGCCCTGGCCGATCCGGTGAAGATCGGCTTCGTGTCGACGCTGTCGGGGCCGTCGGCGGCGCTCGGCGTGCACATGCGCGACGGCTTCCTGCTCGCGGTCAAGGAACTCGGCGGCAAGCTCGGCGGCCAGCCGACCGAGGTCGTCGTGGTCGACGACGAGCTGAAGCCCGACGTCGCCGTCACCAAGGTCAAGGCGCTGCTGGATCGCGACAAGGTCGACATCGTCGCCGGCGTCGTCTTCTCCAACGTCATGATGGCGATCCAGAAGCCGGTGCTCGAGAACGAGACCTTCATCGTCTCCGGCAATGCCGGCCCGTCGCCGCTCGCCGGCAAGGGCTGCTCGCCGTATTTCTTCTCGGCCTCCTACCAGAACGACCAGAACCACGAAGTCATGGGCAAGTATGCCCAGGACAAGGGCTACAAGCGCGTCGTCCTGATGACGCCGAACTACCAGGCCGGCAAGGATTCGATGGCCGGTTTCAAGCGCCACTTCAAGGGCGAGGTGGTCGAGGAGATCTTCACGCCGCTCGGCCAGCTCGACTTCTCGGCCGAACTCGCGAAGATCGCCGCCGCCAATCCGGATGCACTGTTCACGTTCATGCCGGGCGGCATGGGCGTCAATCTGGTCAAGCAGTTCAACCAGGCCGGGCTCAAGGACAAGATCCCGTTCCTGTCGGCCTTCACGGTCGACGAGACGACGCTGCCGGCGACCCAGGATGCCGCGATCGGGCTCCTGTCGGGCGCGGAATGGGCGCCGAACATCGACACGGCCGAGAACAAGGCCTTCGTCGCGGCCTACGAGAAGGAATACGGCGTGGTGCCGTCGGTCTATGCGGCGCAGGGCTATGACGCGGCCAAGCTGATCGACGGCGCGCTGAAGGCGACCGGCGGCAAGGTCGCCGACAAACAGGCGTTCCGCAAGGCGCTGGCGTCGGCGCCGTTCAAGTCGGTGCGCGGCGGGTTCTCGTTCAACACCAACGGCTTCCCCGTTCAGGACTTCTACGTCGCCAAGGCCGTCAAGCGCGCCGACGGCAAGTTCGCCACCGAGACCGTCTCGAAGGTTTTCGCAGAGGCAAAGGACGCCTATGCGGCCGAATGCCCGCTGAAATGAGCAGCGAAGTCGGATCCGAGGCGTCGGCGGCGATTGGCAGCGCGCCGATCCGGATCCACGTCACCGGCGCCTCCGGCGCCGGTGTCTCGACGCTCGGGCGGGATCTCGCCGCGCGGCTCGGTCTGCCCTGGCTCGACACCGACGACTTCTATTGGGCGCCGACCGACCCGCCGTACACCACCAAGCGACCGATCGAGGACCGCATCGCGCTGATGCGGGCGTCCTTCGGCGACGGCGGCTGGATCGTGTCGGGATCGATGGACGGCTGGGGCGATCCGGTGATCGCCGAGGCCGGGCTCGTCGTGTTCCTCGAGACGTCGACCGAGATCCGGCTCGAGCGCCTGCGACGGCGCGAAAGGGCGCATTTCGGCGCCCGGATCGATCCGGGCGGCGACATGCACGAAAACCACGAGGCGTTCATCGCCTGGGCGGCCGGCTACGACGTCGGCACGACCGAGGGCCGCAACCGGGTCCGGCACATGGCATGGCTGGCGCGATTGCCGATGCCGGTGATCCGGCTCGATGGTGAACGCCCGACCGCGGACCTCGCCGACGAGGTCATTGCGGCAGTGGGGGCGGCAGTCGGGGCGGCATTCGAGTGGAGATCGCCGCGATCCAGTCGCCGCGGTAATGGAGACGGCGCCGGCCGCGCGTCGGATGCGCCCGGCCGCGCTCCGGCTCAGAGCCAGCGCTGCGAGAGCAGGAAGGGCCCGCGCCCCGGCACACCGAACACCGTCGAGGCGGCATTGCGGCGCTGAACCGGCTGGGCTTCGCGGCTCGGCATCGGCGTGCCCGGCCGCGCCATACCTGCGGCGGTCGTCTGTCTGGCGATCGGACGCGGCACCGAAGGGGCGTCGGGGCGGGGCGCCGGGCGGGGCTCGGCGTCGGCGGCCGGGCGAGCGGCGCGGAAGCCGCTTTCCGGCGTGACCGGCCCGGAGGCTCCCGGAGCGGACGTCGCCGAAGGGCTTGGACGGCGGGTCGGTCGATCGAATTCGCGCACGATCAGCGTTCGCCGTCCGCTCACCCGCGGACCGCTGCTCGAGGCGCCGGTGTCACGATCGCCGTCGCTCTGCTGGATCTGCCGGACGAGGGAGCGGAAGTCGCCGGTCTGGTCATCGTTCTTCAAGGGAGTGCCTTCGTCTGCGCGCCGATCGTTCCCGTCACCGCGGGGCCGGCCATGGATCTCAATATGGGTCGATTAGACGCTTGCGGCGCCGTCGCCGACATTAAATCTTCGACAGGTTTCTGCCGGAAACGATCACGAAATCGATAGGCCCATCGGGTTCATCGAAACGTCGTCGGCCGCCGCACGACCGCGGAAGCGCTCTGAACGTCGAGGCCGGTACGCTGCGGGCGACCAAACGCCCACGGCGTCGTTGCCGGACTGTGTCGCACCAAAATGCGTTCCGAACCTATGACATCGACCGCCTCCGCCGTAAAGCCCGGAGGCGTCCGTAAGGGCACGTCAGGAAAATCACAGGGATGTTTGCCAACGGATCAGTGTGGGGCCCGAATTCTACCCGGGCGCCCTGTAAATCCTGCGCATTTTACTGAAGGGGGTCAACTAGATCCCAGCAAGTTGCATGGCTCAGTTGCAGACCTGGATCCGGCGCCAGGAAACGTGACGGCGGCCATGCCGGTCGTGCCAGACCACCCGGCGACGGGTCCAGTAGCAATCGTCGCGGTAGAACGGGGCGGTCAGGCCGAACCCGGGAATGATCAGCGGCGCGGGATTGTAGTAAGGCCGGTAGTGCCGGCGATAGTAGGGCCGGTTTCCATAGTATGGCCGGTTCCCGTAGTAGGGCCGATGTCCGTAATAGCCGCGCGAGCGATAGTCCGGGCGGGGACCGATGTTGCCGCGGTTGCGCAGCGGCGGCGTGGCCTGCGGCGCCTGTCGAGGCATCGACATGCCCGGCGTGCGGCCGCCGCTCTGGCCTTGGCCCTGGCCGGGCGGCATCCAGGCCGGATTCTGGCTCTGCTGGGCCGCCGCCGGGGTGAAGTCCGCGACTACAGGGCCGAGCAGTGCCGCGACCGTGGTCGCGGCGATGAGCAAACGCTTCAACATCGTCGGTACTCCTCGATTCCGGGTCGTCTCCCGTCCCGCCTCACGCAACGTGGCCCGTACGCCGGGCCGGGTGCGGCAAAGAAGACCTTCGGCTCATCCAACGGCAGACTGTCGCAAGGGTTCCCGGTCGGGCCGGTTGGCGCGGTCTCGTCGTCGCCGTGGCGATCGTCTTGCAATCGTCTTGGAAATCCGGCACCCCGGTCCTGCCGTAGAGGCGAACACGAACCGGGGGATGGCCATGGCGAACATCGAGGTTCAGCGGCTCGGACCTGCGCAGGCGCACGAACTCGCGCCGCTCGTCGCCGGCTATGTCCAGGAGACACGCCGCGGAGCGCCGCCGCAGCCGGACGACTATTATACCCAGAACATCCTCAGCGACCGGATCACCGAGATCGCCGGGGCGCGGATCGACGGCGAACTCGCCGGCTTCATCCTGTTCTTCGACCTGCCGGACTTCGTGTCGGGCCTGAGGGTCGGCGTGATCGACGTGTTCTTCGTGCGCCCGGATCGCCGCCAGCGCGGCCTCGGCACCGCCCTGATCGAGTGGATCAGCGAGGAGGGCCGGCGGCGCGACTGGTCGCATATCCGCTGGCGTGTCGACGAGCGCACCGCGACCGACAGCTCGCTGCATCCGCATGTCGCGGAGAAGGCGCCGTGGAGCAGCTACGTCATCCATCTCAATCGGGGGGGCGACGGCCGGTGACATCGGGCCTGCCCTGCCGGCTCGGCCTCGGGGCGGACTGGACCGGCGATGTCGGCAGGGAGATCGGCCGCCTCGGCAGGCGAACGAAAGGGCCCGCCGGCCAATGGCCGCGGGCCCCTCGTTCAGAACGCGTCGTCGGACCGTGTCACGCGCGCTCGATCAGCGGCAGACGCGCACTTCCCGATACCGAACGCGCGGACCCCACTCGGTCCAGACGCGAACCGGGCGACGCTCGAACCAGCAGCGCGGGCGGTGGTGGTAGGGACCGTCCCAGCGGCGCGGCGGCGGGCCGTCCCAGCGATGCGGCCGACCATCCCAGTAACCCTGGGCTTCGGCGGTGGTGGCCGTGCCGACGCTGCCGGCCACGCCGGCCGTGCCGAGAACCGCGGCCGTCACGAGAGCGTAGAGGGTCTTGCGGATCAACATCTTCGTTTTCCTTCCCTTTCCGGCGCGACGGCCGCTGGCCATCTGCCGGTATGGTTCGATAATGCGCGCGGAGCCCTGAACGTGTTCTGATCCCGTAGTTTATCTGTTATTCATCTGGATCGCCATCAGGTTGCGCACGGAGGGGGCGCGTCTGAGATTGCGGCGGCCAGCATACGGCGGACCATAACGATGTGGGTTGCCAGTCCGAAAAGGGGGCTCGATGACGACCGACAGTGTGCCCGGTCCCAGTGTGCCCGGCCCCAGTGCTTCGGATCCCGGTGCGTCCGGTCCCGGACCGCGCCCGCCGATCGAGGCCGCGCGCGGCGCGACACGGCGCCGGTTGGTCGAGGCGGCGGCGGCGCTGTTCTGGGCCGACGGCTATACCGCGACCAGCATCGCGGCGGTCGCGGCCGAGGCGGCGGTCCCGGCGGGCAATGTGTTCTATCACTTCAAGGCCAAGGCCGATCTGGCGCGCGCGGTCGTCGACCTGTTCGCCTCGGAGACCGCCGCGAGCCTGGCGCGGATCGATCGACGTCAGCCCAAGCCGCTCGATCGGCTTGCGGCCTTCGCGGCGCTGCTCGCGGACGCCGTGCAGTCGCGGGTGGCGCGCGGCTGCCCGATCGCGCGCGGCACGACCGAGTTTCCGGCGGCTTGCGAGCCGGCGCGACCCTTCACAATCATGGCGGATTGGCTCGCGGCGGTGCTGGTCGCGACCGGCGTCGGGCCCGAGGCGGCGCGGGCGGTGGCCTTGTCGGCGCTGGCGCGCTGGCAGGGCGCGATCGTGCTCGCCCATGCGACGGCGGACGAAACGCTGCTCGCCCGTGAGATCGAGGCGGTCGGGCAGGTGTTGCGGACGGCGGCGGTCGGTGCCCTCGGGGCGAAAACCTGAGGCGGCTCAGATCGCCTCGCCGCGCAGCAGGCGCGGCGTGTCGCCGCCGACGCCTGCGGCCTCGCGAATGAAGCGGCGCTTCAGCCACGCGACCCGATCGACCAGCCCGAGCCCGAAATCGCGGATGAAACGCAGCGGATCGGCGTCGTTGGAGAACAGTCGGTTCAGCACATCGGTGACGACGCCCATCTCGAAAGCGTCGAAGCGCCGCCAGCGCTGGTAGCGCTCCAGCACGTCGAGCCGGCCCGGATCGAGGCCGAGCCGGCGCGCCTCGACGATGACCTCGGCGAGCGCGGCGACGTCCCGGAAGCCGATGTTGAGGCCCTGGCCGGCGATCGGATGGATGCCGTGCGCGGCGTCGCCGCAGAGCGCGAAGCGCGGACGGACGAAATCGCGCGCGAGCAGCAGGCCGAGCGGGTGGGCATGGCGCGGGCCGGCCAGCTCGAGCTCGCCGAGATGGCGGCCGAAGCGGCGTTCGAGCTCGAGGCGGAAGGTGAATTCGTCGCCGCGGACCAGACGCTCGGCGGCCGGCGTCTTCTCGGTCCAGACCAGCGAGGAGCGGTGGCGGCCGGCCGCATCGTCGGCGAGCGGCAGGATCGCGAAGGGACCGGAGGGCAGGAAGTGCTCCTCGGCGCGGCCGCCGTGCGGGCGCTCGTGGGCGACTGTGGTGACGATGCCCGACTGGCCGTAGTCCCAGCGCACGGTGCGGATGCCGGCGAGCTCGCGCAGATGCGAGCGCACGCCGTCGGCGGCAACGAGCAGCGCGGTGCGGATCGTGCGGCCGGAGCCGAGGCGGACCGAGACGGCCGCATCGGTGGTTTCGAAGCCGGCGACCGTTTCCGGCAGCAGGAATTCGACATGGGCCGCGCGCCGCCGCGGCGAGTGCATCGACCATCACGGCGTTGGGCACCATGTGGGCGAAGGGCTCGCCGTCCTCGAGCGCGCCGCCGAAGGTCAGGAACACCGGTCGGGTCGCCGCGTCGGTCAGCGAGTCGGTGACGATCATCTCCTCGATCGGCTGGGCATGCGGCGCGATCTGGTCCCAGACGCCGAGGCCGTCGAGCATGCGCCGCGCCGCGGCCGCGATCGCGGAGGCGCGCCCGTCCGGCGGCGCGGTGACCGGGCGCGGATCGACGATCGCCACCGCGAGGCCCGGATCGGCCTGCTTCAGCGCCGTCACGAGCGACAGGCCGACATAGCCGCCACCGGCGACCACGACATCGAACTGAGGCTTCATGTCCGGTCTCCTCCTTCGCGCGGCCGCGCCGCGTCCGCTTCCGGAAATGTGGGAAGGCGTCGGCGATCGTCTACTCCCGCAAGGACGGCCGGTCAAAGTCGCATCGGAGCGGTCTCGGCCTCGGAGCGGAGCTCGGCACCGGCCGACCACGGTCTGGCCGGCCTGCGGCGGCGGCGCATTGACAGTCGACCGGTCCGCCCGTCACACCTCGGGCGGCGCGGTTTCGAGCCGCACCGCGCGCCACAGGACTGGAGCCGTCATGCCGACCGCCGTCGAAAACCTGCTTGCAACGCTCGATCTCGAGCCGATCGAGGTCAACCTGTTCCGCGGCCGCAGTCCGCAGGTGGGCTGGCAGCGCGTGTTCGGCGGGCTGGTGATCGGCCAGGCGCTGACCGCGGCGACGCGGACGGTCGAGGGCGTGCCGGTCCATTCGCTGCAGGGCTACTTCCTCCGGCCCGGCGATCCGGCCGTGCCGATCGTCTACGAGGTCGATCGGATCCGCGACGGGCGCAGCTTCCTGACCCGGCGGGTCGTGGCGATCCAGCACGGCCAGGCGATCTTCTCGATGTCGGCATCGTTCCATGCCGCGGAGCAGGGGCTCGAACACCGGGTCTCCATGCCCGATGTGCCGAAGCCCGACGCGCTGCCGAGCGAGGCGGAGCTGCGCGAGCGCTATCTCCACGCCGCGCCCGAGAGCGTGCGGCGCTACTGGGAGCGGGAGCGGCCGATCGAGATCCGGCCGGTCGACTTCACCCACTATGTCAGCCGCGAGCCGCTCGACCCGACCCAATATGTCTGGGTCCGCGCGACGGGTGCGCTGCCCGACGATCCGGCGATCCATGCGGCCGTGCTCGCTTATGCCTCCGACATGACGCTGCTCGACACGTCGCTGTTCGCCCATGGGCGATCGGTGTTCGACAAGGACCTGCAGCTCGCCAGCCTCGACCATGCCATGTGGTTCCACCGGCCGTTCCGCGCCGACACGTGGCTCCTCTATGCGCAGGACAGCCCGACCACGGGCGGGGCGCGCGGCTTCAATCGCGGTCAGATCTTCACGGCCGACGGCGTGCTCGTCGCATCGACGGCGCAGGAAGGATTGATCCGAAAAGCGGCGCCGAGACCATGAAATGGCAGTTCGCAAATTAGGCAAGAGCCTATTTTTTGATCATAACGACGGTCTTTGAACAGTCCTGCCGAAAAGCCGCGGAATCTCTGCCTAATTCCGCGCCTAGCCATGACTCGTCAAATGGCACCCGTCTCTGCCCCGAACCCAATTCCTTCGCGCTGTTAAACGCTTAGCGAACACGCGCCGGATTGGCACGAAGCTTGATTCTCTATCCGCGGAGCCGGTCGGGCCAGCCTCGCCGTCACCGGAGTCATAACTTCGACGAGCCCGCATCCAAGCGGGCAGGGGAAACGGGAACCATCCAATGAAAATCGTGATGGCCATCATCAAGCCGTTCAAGCTGGACGAGGTGCGCGACGCGCTCACTTCGATCGGCGTGCAGGGTCTCACCGTGACGGAAGTGAAGGGCTACGGCCGCCAGAAGGGTCACACCGAGATCTATCGCGGCACCGAATATGCCGTGAGCTTCCTTCCGAAGATCAAGATCGAGGTCGCCGTGGCCACCGACCAGGTCGACAAGGTCGTCTCGGCGATCTCGTCCGCCGCCAAGACCGGCCAGATCGGCGACGGCAAGATTTTCGTCTACGGCATCGACCAGGCCGTCCGTATCCGCACGGGCGAGACCGACGTCGAGGCGCTCTGAGAACTCGCGGGGAGTCATAGAACGATGAACTTCAATCTCACACCCTCCCGGGGCACCCGCTGGGCGCTCGCCGCCGCCGGCGCCGCCGCGCTGATGGCGCTCTCGGCGCACGGCGTCATGGCCCAGGACACCGCGGCCCCCGCGGCTGCGTGCTGCTGCGGCGCCCGCCGCGCCGGCTCCGATCGTCCCGAACAAGGGCGATACGACCTGGATGCTCGTCTCGACGGCCTTCGTGCTGCTGATGGCCACCCCGGGCCTCGCGATGTTCTACGGTGGTCTCGTCCGCTCCAAGAACGTCCTGTCGATCTACATGCAGGTGCTGTGCGGCTTCAGCCTGCTCGCCGTGCTCTGGGTGATCTACGGCTATTCGGTCGCCTTCACCTCGAACCCGAGCGAAGCGCTGAACCCGTTCTTCGGCGGCTTCTCCAAGATGTTCCTGAAGGGCGTGATCACCTATGATCCGGCCTCGGGCAACAGCTACGGCAACGCGGCGACCTTCTCGAAGGGCGTGCCGATGTACGAGCTGGTCTACGCCATGTTCCAGCTCACCTTCGCGGCGATCACGCCGGCCCTCATCGTCGGCGCCTTCGCCGAGCGCATGAAGTTCTCGGCCGTGATGCTGTTCCTGGCGCTGTGGTTCACCTTCGCCTATCTGCCGATCGCCCACATGGTGTGGTTCTGGTCGGGCCCGGACGCCTACACGCTGTCTGAGTCCAACGTCGCGGTGATCAAGGCGATGTTCGGCGACGATGCCGCCAAGTCCTACCTCGACATGGCCAAGCCGTTCCTCGAGAAGCTCAAGGCCGTCGGCACCGACAAGGACAAGATCCAGGCGATCCTCGACGACTGGTCGTCGGCCAACGGCGCCGCCGCGGGCTTCCTGTTCAACAAGGGCGCACTCGACTTCGCCGGCGGCACGGTCGTGCATATCAACGCCGGTGTCGCGGGCCTCGTCTGCGCCCTCGTGCTCGGACCGCGCGTCGGTCTCGGCAAGGAGAACATGGCGCCGCACAACCTGACCATGAGCGTCATCGGCGCCTGCCTGCTGTGGTTCGGCTGGTTCGGCTTCAACGCCGGTTCGAACCTCGAGGCTTCGGGCGGCGCGGCTCTCGCCTTCGCCACCACGCTGATCGCCACCGCCACCGCGACCCTCGCCTGGACCTTCGTCGAGTGGATCGGCCGCGGCCATGCCTCGGCGCTCGGCGCCGCCTCGGGTGCCGTCGCCGGCCTCGTCGCGATCACCCCGGCCGCCGGCTTCGTCGGCCCGATGGGCGCGATCGTGATCGGTGCTGCCGCTGGCGTGATCTGCTACTGGGCGGTGACCTGGCTCAAGGGCATGTTCGGCTACGACGACAGCCTCGACGTCTTCGGCGTCCACGGCGTCGGCGGCATCGTCGGTGCGCTGCTGACCGGCGTGTTCGTCAACCCGGCCCTCGGTGGCGCGGGCGTGACCAACTACGCCTCGACCGATCCGACCGCGACCAGCATGGCAGCCTATGACATGGCCGCCCAGATGGTCTCCCAGCTCTGGGGTGTCGGCACCTCGATCGTCGTGACCGCCGTCGTGTCCTTCGTCGCTCTGATGATCATCAAGGTCACCATCGGCCTGCGTGTCAGCGAGCCGGCGGAGCGCGAGGGTCTCGACATCACGACCCACGGCGAGCGCGCCTACAACTGATCGGCAATCGGGCGGGTCCTCGGACCCGCCCGACCCGTTCAGAACCGCGGGTCATAAGACCTGCCGCTTCGTCAAGGCCGCGGGTTCTCGGACCCGCTGTCGCCCGGTCCGGCGGATCTTCGGATCAGCCAGACCCGTTCCTCCTCCGCGGATCTCATGGTCCGCGCCGGTTCCGATCCCCGACCTTCACAGGCCGTCTCGTCTGGACCGACCGCTTCGCCTCCTAGCCGCCATTTCGGACCGGGCCCTCAATCCTCCCTCTCTCCCAGCTACGGTTTCTGGCGGCGAACTTGCCCCGGACGGGTCTCCCGTCCGGGGCTTCTTCGTTCGAGGGTACCGGTGGCGGCACCAGTGGCGGTCCGGCCCGGACGCAGGCCAGCCCGGTCATCGTCCGGGCCGATGCGGCCGCCGCCCGACCGCACCCCAGCCCGACCGCACCCCGCCTTCCGTGCATGTCGGCCCGGCGGCCGTGCTGTTCACGGCTTGGTTAACAGTGACTTTACCGCTCTGCGGCTAGGGTCGGACCATGACCAGCCCCGAGACAGCCTCCGGCCATCGCCCTGCTCCGCGCCCCGCGCGCGCGTCGGCCTTCACGTCGCCGTTCCAGCGCCTCAACGAGCTCCTGGAGCCCCATGCTCCGGGCAGGGCGCCGATCAACCTCACCATCGGCGAGCCCAAGCACGCCTTCCCAGCCTTCGTCGGCCCGGTGCTCGCGGGCGCGCTCGACGGCTTCGGCCGCTATCCACCGATCAAGGGCACCGACGACTTCCGGGCCGCGGTCGGTGCCTGGCTCGAGACGCGCTACGGCCTTGCCGGCCGCATCGATCCCGCGACGATGATCCTGCCGCTGAACGGCTCGCGCGAGGGCCTGTTCTATGCCGCGATCGAGGCGCGCATGGC
Organism: Ancalomicrobiaceae bacterium S20; assembly: GCA_040269895.1. Taxonomy (NCBI): domain Bacteria; kingdom Pseudomonadati; phylum Pseudomonadota; class Alphaproteobacteria; order Hyphomicrobiales; family Ancalomicrobiaceae; genus Methyloraptor; species Methyloraptor flagellatus. The sequence continues at coordinate 4,319,403 of CP158568.1, forward strand.
GACGGCGAAGCGGATCGCCGATCCGGCGATCCTGTTCCCGAACCCGTTCTACCAGACCTATGCCGCCGGCGCGGTCGCGTCCGGGGCCGAGCCGGTCATGCTCGATGCCGGCCCGGAGACGGGCTTCCTGCCCGATCTCGATCGGGTCGATCCGGCGCTGCTCGAACGCACCGTCGGCGTGTTCTTCGCCTCGCCCGCCAATCCGCAGGGCGCGGTCGCGTCGGAAGCGGCCTGGACGCGGCTGATCGAGCATGCGCGGCGCTACGATTTCGTCCTGTTCGCCGACGAGTGCTATTCCGAGATCTACCGGTCGACGCCGGTGCCGGGTGTGCTCGAAGCGGCGGCGAAGACCGCCGGCGGCTTCGACCGTGTGGTCGCGTTCAATTCGCTCTCCAAGCGTTCCAACCTGCCGGGCCTGCGCTGCGGCTTCGCGGCCGGTGATCCGGCCTTCCTCGGCCGCTGGCTCAAGTTCCGCAACATGGCCGCGCCGCAGGTGCCGGGCCCGATCCAGGCGGTCGCCGCCGCGGCCTATCGTGACGAGGCGCATGTCGAGGAGAACCGCCGGCTCTACAACGCCAAATATGCGGCGGCCGAGCGCATCCTCGGCACCCGCTACGGCTACGAGACGCCCGAGGGCGGCTTCTTCCTCTGGCTCGACGTCAGCGCCCAAGGCGGCGGTGAAGCGGTGGCGCTCAGGCTCTGGCGCGAGGCCGGCGTCCGCGTGCTGCCGGGCGGCTATCTCTCGGCGGCCGGGTCGGACGGCACCAATCCCGGCGAGCCCTACCTGCGCGTCGCCATGGTCGAGGACCAGGCGGCGACCGAAGAGGCGCTCGCCCGCATCGTCGCAACGCTCGGCTGACAGGATCGAAGGACGGACACCCATGCGCCAAGCCCGCTCCGCCCCGACCCCGGCCTATGGCCAAGGGCCTGAACTGAAGCAGATCGTCGGCCGCAATCTGGTCGGGCTCGGCGGGCTCGGCCTGATCGCGTTGACCGCGCTCGTCGCGACCGCGCTCGCGACCTGGCAGGCGACCGATCCGAGCCTCTCCAACGCGACGTCGGCACCGGTGCGAAACGCGCTCGGACGTTTCGGCGCGGTGGTCGCCGATCTCGCCATGCAGCTGATCGGCCTGTCGAGCGCGTTCCTGCTGCTGCCGCTCGTCGTGGTCGGCTGGCGGCTGCTCGCCTCGGGGAGGCCGGACTCGGCCGTCGTGGGCTCGCCATGTGGGTGGTCGCCGGCCTCGCGGCCTCGGCGGCGCTCGCCGCGGTGCCGCTGCCGGTCGGCTGGCCGCTGCCGATCGGCCTCGGCGGCGCGATCGGCGACATGATCATGCGCCTGCCGGTCTTCCTGGTCGGCGATGCCTTCGGCCTCAAGATCGGCATCGGCGTGATGTTCGGCTTCGCGGCCTTCGCCGCTGTGGCGATGATGCTGGGCTGGATCGGTCCGAAGCCGGAGACGCGTGAGGAGCGCCTGGCGCGGCTCGCGGCCTATGCCGACGAGGACGATGCCGAGAGCGACGGCGGCGGCTTCATGCCGCTCGCCATGCTGCATCACTGGCTGCTGGTTGGCCGTGCCAACCTGCTGCGCCTGTTCGGTCGCCGGCCGTCGACACTCGACAATCGCGGCGCCTTCTCGCTCGGCCGCATGGTCGACCGGGTCCGCCATCGCGGCGAGGAGACGGACGAGGACGATTGGGCCGAGCCGGCGCCGCGGCGTCCGGCGCTGCGCTCGCGCGTCGAGCCGTCGCTCGACGAGGACCGCCGGCCGGAGGTGCAGCCGCAGCCGCGCGGCGCTCGCGTGGTCACGCCGCGTCTCGCCACCGCGCCGATGCCGGCCCCGGCCGAGGTCGAAGACGACGACGGCTATGACGATCGCGGCGGCTACGACGACGCGGACGAGCGCGCGTTCAATCAGGATTACGAGCGCGACTACGACGATCGCAATTACCACGAGGAGGAGCCGCCGTTCGATGTCGATCCGCCGGCTCCGGTCCCGGCGCCGGCACCGGTTGCCCGCACTGCCGCTGCCGCTCCGGCGCGGCCGCTGCGTGGTCCGGCAGCGAACGTGCAGCCGCCGGCCGCCGTCGAGCCGTCGCGCCGCGTCGATGTCACGCCCGCGGCCAAGCCGCTCGGACAGGCCCGTTCGGCCGCGCGTGAACGCGTGTTCGGCGGGCCGGTCTCCAACGAGGGCTATCAGTTCCCGCCGCTGACGCTGCTGACCGAGCCGAAGCGGCTCGGGCCGGACGCCAGCCATTCAGAGGACGTGCTCGAACAGAACGCGCGCGACCTCGAAGGCGTTCTCGACGACTTCGGCGTCAAGGGCGAGATCATCCATGTCCGCCCGGGCCCGGTCGTCACGCTCTACGAGCTCGAGCCGGCGCCGGGCGTGAAATCCTCGCGCGTGATCGGCCTTGCCGACGACATCGCCCGCTCGATGAGCGCGGTCTCGGCCCGTGTCGCGGTCGTGCCCGGACGCAATGTGATCGGTATCGAACTGCCGAACCAGCGCCGCGAGACGGTCTATTTCCGCGAGATGATCGGTTCGCCCGACTTCCAGGAGACCAAGCAGAAGCTCGCGGTCTGCCTCGGCAAGACCATCGGCGGCGAACCCGTCATCGCCGACCTCGCGCGTATGCCGCATCTGCTCGTCGCCGGTACGACCGGCTCGGGCAAGTCGGTCGCGATCAACACCATGATCATGTCGCTGCTCTATCGGATGACGCCGCAGCAGTGCAAACTGATCATGGTCGATCCGAAGATGCTCGAACTGTCGGTCTACGACGGCATCCCGCATCTCTTGTCGCCGGTCGTCACCGATCCGAAGAAGGCGGTGGTGGCGCTCAAGTGGGCGGTCCGCGAGATGGAGGACCGCTACCGGAAAATGTCGAAGCTCGGTGTGCGCAACATCGACGGCTTCAACGCCCGCGTCGCCGAGGCCAATGCTCGTGGCGAGGTGCTGACCCGCGAGGTGCAGACCGGCTTCGATCGCTCGACGGGCGAGCCGGTCTACGAGCAGGAGGAACTGGCGCTCGAGCCGTTGCCCTACATCGTCATCATCGTCGACGAGATGGCCGACCTGATGATGGTCGCCGGCAAGGACATCGAAGGCGCGATCCAGCGCCTCGCGCAGATGGCGCGCGCCGCCGGCCTCCACATCATCATGGCGACGCAGCGCCCGTCGGTCGACGTGATCACCGGCACGATCAAGGCGAACTTCCCGACCCGCATTTCCTTCCAGGTGACGTCGAAGATCGACAGCCGCACGATTCTCGGCGAGCAGGGCGCCGAACAGCTGCTCGGCCAGGGCGACATGCTCTACATGGCCGGCGGCGGCCGCATCCAGCGCGTGCACGGGCCGTTCGTCAGCGACGATGAAGTGGAGAAGATCGTCGCGCACCTGAAGAAGCAGGGCGTGCCGCAGTATCTCGACGCGATCACCGCCTCGGACGACGACGAGGACGGCGAGGGTCCGGGTTCGGGCAGCCTCGACGGCATGGAGGAGAGCGGCGACCTCTACGACAAGGCCGTCGCGGTGGTGCTGCGCGACCGCAAGGCTTCCACGTCGTACGTCCAGCGCCGCCTGCAGATCGGCTACAACCGCGCCGCCTCGCTGATCGAGCGGATGGAGAAGGAAGGCATCGTCGGCCCGGCCAACCACGCGGGCAAACGGGAGATCCTGGTCGGCGGCGAGGAGTGAGCGGCCGTATTCGGAGGACTACCGGTCGCCGTCCGCGCCGTTGCTGACGGTGCGGTCGCAGTGTTGCCACGAGAGCCGGATTAAGTCGTCTTTGACATGAGAGGGTTCCGGTCGATTCGCGCCGATCGCGGCGCGCGCGGGACCCGCCCGAGGATCGATCGTATGACCCAATTCTTCGCCGCCCGCCCGACCGTGCTCGCCCTCGCGTTCGCTGCCGGTCTCGCGGCTGTGCCGGCCGTCGCCCAGACCACGCTCGCACCGCAGGGGGCCGCGGCCCAGACGGCGCCGCAGACCGGTGTCGCGATTCCGGTCGCCGGCCCTTCCGCCGCGATCCCGGCGACCGGCGGCGTGCAGCCGGTGAAGCTCAATCCGGCGCAGCGTGAAGTGCTCGGCACGATCAACAAGTATTTCAACTCGATCCGGATGATGTACGGTGATTTCGTGCAGTTCGGGCCGGACGGTGAGCGCTCGGAAGGCCAGTTCTTCATGGAGCGGCCGGGCAAGATCCGCTTCATCTATGCCAAGCCGTCGACGCTCGACATCGTCTCGGACGGCACCGACGTTGTCGTGCGCGACCGCAAGAACCAGACGCAGGATCTCTATCCGCTGTCGAAGACGCCGCTGCGCTTCCTGCTCTCCGACCAGATCGACCTGACCACCGAGGCCAATGTCACGCGCGTCGGCATCGAGCCGGATCTGGTGTCGATCGTGCTCGAACAGAGCACGGTGTTCGGCGACGGCCACCTGACGCTGATCTTCGACCGCAAGTCGAGCGAGCTGAAGCAGTGGACCGTCACCGACGCGCAGAACTACGACACGTCGGTCGCGATCTACAACGTCAAGCAGAACCAGCCGATCGACCCGATCACGTTCAAGTACGATCGCCTCGCGCCGGCCCTGCAGCGGAAGTGAGCGCATAGCGCGCATTCGGCCGTGGTGCGGGTTTCGATTGGCGATCCCGCGCAAAAGGCTCTAAACCGAGAGCCCCGCCTCGTCGGCGGGGCTTTTGCTTTTTCTGCAACGCACGTGCACCGGTCGCCATGCTGCTCTCCATCGCCACCTGGAACATCAATTCCGTCCGGCTGCGCATGCCGATCGTCGAGCAGTTCCTCGCCGCCCATCCGGTCGATGTGCTGTGCTTGCAGGAGACCAAGACGCCGGACGCGAATTTCCCGCTCAATCCGCTGCGCAAGCTCGGCTACGAGCACATCGCGATCCACGGCCAGAAGGGCTATCACGGGGTTGCGATCGTCTCGAAGGTGCCGTTCGCGACCACCGACCGGCGTGACTTCTGCGCCAAGGGCGACGCCCGCCATGTCGGGGTGACGCTCGATCTCGGCAAGACGGCGGTCGATCTGCACAATCTCTATGTGCCTGCCGGCGGCGACGAGCCGGATCCGGCGATCAACGACAAGTTCGCCCACAAGCTCGCCTTTCTCGACGAGATGGCGACCTGGATCGGCCAGGGGCCGGCGGCGAACCCGACCGTGGTGGTCGGCGATCTCAATATCGCGCCGCTCGAGCACGACGTCTGGTCGCACAAGGCGCTGCTGAACGTCGTCAGCCATACGCCGATCGAGACCGAGACGCTGGAGCGGATCCGCACCGGCGGCGGTTTCGTCGACGTCATGCGCCGGCATGTGCCGCATCCCGAGAAGCTCTACACGTGGTGGAGCTATCGCGCGGCCGACTGGCGCGCCGCCAACAAGGGCCGCCGGCTCGACCACGTCTGGGCCTCGCCGGATCTCGACCCGACGCTCGCCGGCATGGAGATCCTGACCGACGCGCGCGGCTGGGATCGGCCGTCGGACCACGTTCCGGTCGTCGCGCGCTTCGAGATCTGAGGCGCGCGCCGTTCCACGTGGAACAGCCGCGCGCTCTTCACATCGCGGAACCGATCGGGCTCGGATCGCGTCGTCATGGCGCGACCGAGCTCGCGCCGTCTCGGCGTTGGTGAAAACCCACGTTTTCCAAGGCGCGCCACCCGTCGCATCGCCTATGCGATAGCCGACTTGCAGACGTCACGGCGAAGCGCATAACCTTTCGAATCAGTGGGGTGCTTCGCGATCTTGAAGCGCCCGCGGACCGGCGGCGGGGCCCGTTCGGCTCCGTCCCGGCCAGACCGGAGGGACGAACCGATGCCACGCCTCTTCACCGGTCTCGAGATCCCCGCCGAACTCGGCGTGCGGCTCTCCATGCTCAGGGGCGGCCTTTTCGGCGCCACCTGGATCGACCCGGAAAACTATCACATCACACTGCGTTTCGTCGGCGATATCGACGATCGCACGGCTGAGGAAGTCGCCAGCGAGCTCGGGCGGATCCGCCGTCGCGCCTTCGAGGTGTCGCTCGAGGAGATCGACAGTTTTGGCGGCCGGCAGCCGCATTCGGTCGTCGCCAAGGTCGGGGCCAAGAACGGCATCATGGAGCTGCAGGCCGAACACGAGCGGGTCATGCAGCGGCTCGGGCTCGAGCCGGAGCCGCGCCGCTTCACACCGCATGTGACGATCGCACGCACGAAAGGTGCCTCGAACCGCGCCGTCGCCGACTGGCTCGCCATTCGCGGCGGGCTGTTCGGCGCGCAGTTCAAGGCGGCGCGTTTCGTGCTGTTCTCGTCGCGCTCGTCGCGGGGCGGCGGGCCCTATGTGATCGAGGAGAGCTATCCGCTGGCGGCGTGAGGGCGCGGCCTCGGACACGGCGCGTGCGTGCATCGGCGCCATGACCCTGACGGCTCGGGGGCGGGCCGGCGCCTCAGCGGTCCGCGAAGCTCGCTTCCAACGAGAACGGCCGCACCCTCTCGGGTACGGCCGCGATCTTTCCTCATAGGGATCCAGCGATCACGCGGCGCCGGCTTCGCGCAGGCGCTCGTGCTTCTTGCGCTCGTTCGGGTCGAGGTGGATCTTGCGCAGGCGGATCGACTTCGGGGTCACTTCGACCAGCTCGTCGTCCTGGATCCAGGCCAGCGCCTTTTCGAGCGTCATGCGGATCGGCGGGGTCAGGCGCACCGCCTCGTCCTTGCCGGAGGCGCGGACGTTCGACAGCTTCTTGCCCTTGAGCACGTTGACCTCGAGGTCGTTGTCGCGGGTGTGCTCGCCGACGATCATGCCCTGATAGACCTTCCAGCCCGGCTCGATCATCATCGGGCCGCGATCTTCCAGATACCACATGGCGTAGGCGACGGCCTCGCCGGCATCGTTGGAAATCAAGACGCCGTTGCGACGGCCCGCGAGTTCGCCCTTGTAGGGCGCGTAGTCATGGAACAGCCGGTTCATGATCGCGGTGCCGCGCGTGTCGGTCAGCAGTTCCGACTGGTAGCCGATCAGGCCGCGGGTCGGCGCGTAGAACACCAGGCGCTGACGGTTGCCGCCCGACGGACGCATCTCGATCATGTCGGCCTTGCGCTCCGACATCTTCTGCACGACGACGCCCGAGAACTCCTCGTCGACGTCGATCAGCACCTCTTCGATCGGCTCCATCAGTTCGCCGGTCGCCTCGTTGCGCTGGAACACGACGCGCGGGCGCGAGACGGCGATCTCGAAGCCCTCGCGGCGCATGGTCTCGATCAGCACGGCGAGCTGCAGCTCGCCGCGGCCGGAGACGAAGAACGAGTCCTTGTCCTCGGATTCCTCGATCTTCAGCGCGACGTTGCCCTCGGCCTCCTTGAGTAGGCGGTCGCGGATCATGCGGCTGGTGACCTTGTCGCCCTCGGTGCCGGCGAGCGGCGAGTTGTTGACGATGAAGGACATCGTCACGGTCGGCGGGTCGATCGGCTGGGCCTGCATCGGGGTGTCGACCGAGAGGTCGCAGAAGGTGTCGGCGACCGTGCCCTTGACGAGGCCCGCGATGGCGACGATATCGCCCGCCTCACCGAGCTCGATCGGCGCGCGCTCGATGCCGCGGAAGGCGAGGATCTTCGATACGCGGCCCTGCTCGACCGTGCTGCCGTCGGACGACAGAACCTTGATGGTCTGGTTCGGCTTGACGGTGCCCGAGGTGATGCGGCCGGTGATCATGCGGCCGAGGAACGGGTTCGCCTCGAGCAGCGTGCCGATCATGCGGAACGGGCCGTCGTCGACGGTCGGTGCCGGGACGTGGTCGAGCACGAGGTCGAACAGCGGGGCCATGCCATCGGTGTTCGGGCCTTCCGGCGCGCGGGCCATCCAGCCGTTGCGGCCCGACCCGTAGAGGATCGGGAAGTCGAGCTGTTCGTCGGTCGCGTCGAGATTGGCGAACAGGTCGAACACCTCGTTGACGACCTCCTGGATGCGGGCGTCGGAGCGGTCGACCTTGTTGATCGCCACGATCGGACGCAGGCCGACCTTGAGCGCCTTGCCGACCACGAACTTGGTCTGCGGCATCGGGCCCTCGGCGGCGTCGACCAGCACGATGGCGCCATCGACCATGTTCAGGATGCGCTCGACCTCGCCGCCGAAGTCGGCGTGGCCGGGGGTGTCGACGATGTTGATGCGCGTGTCCTTCCAGACGACTGACGTCGCCTTGGCCAGGATCGTGATGCCACGTTCCTTTTCGAGGTCGTTGGAATCCATGACGCGCTCGGCGACGCGCTGATTCTCGCGGTACGAGCCCGACTGCTTCAGGAGCTCGTCGACCAGGGTCGTCTTGCCGTGGTCGACGTGGGCGATAATGGCTATGTTCCTGAGCTTCATGGAAAATCCGTGTCGGTTCGCGGTCGCGTCTCGGCCTCGTGCCGTGCGGCCCGCGCGCATCATTGGTCAGCGTCGCTTTGGGATGGGCGCCCTCATACCCCGTTTCGGGGGGCAAGAGCAAGTTTTCCCGAGAAGCGTAAGCAAAAAGCACGCCGAACGATGACGGTGGCGTGACGCGATTTGCGGTTCTCGACCGGCCGCGGCGTCGGCCTGCCGTTGATGCGGGCGCGGGCACCGGGACAGGAGGAACGCCGTCGACGCATCTTGCGTGTAGCGGCAAGAACAAAAATTTCTGATTGCATTTCACTCGATCGAGCGTAATCTCACAATCATTGAATGCGCATTCATAATGAAACAACTTTTCAGGGAGGCTATCATGGCCGACAAGACTGCCGCGCGTCCGGAGCAGGAGCGCATCTGCAATCTCGTTCCGTCGAAGAACACCGAGAAGGACTGGCAGTTCGAGCACGCCGTCGCCGCCGGCGCGCTGACCGCCGTCGCCGCGCCGCCGCCGAGCGTCGATCTGCGCGCGGCCTGGTGGGACATCGGCAACCAGGGCAGTACCGGCTCCTGCGTCGGCTGGGCCTCGACCGACGGTGTCGCGCGCTACATGTTCGTCAAGGCGAACCGGCTCGCGCAGAACGCCAAGCTGTCGCCGCGCTTCACCTGGATGGCCTCGAAGGAGACCGACCAGTTCACCTCGCGGCCCGAGACCATGATCGAGGGTGCGGGCACGTCGCTGAAGGCCTCCGTCGACATCCTGCGCAACTACGGCGCCGCGCCGGAGACGCTGCTGCCGTTCAACATCGCGACGCTGATGTACGCCGGCAGCGAGAACGCCTTCTACGCGACCTGCGCGTCGCGCAAGATCGCGTCCTACTTCAATCTGCAGAAGAACCTGGCGAGCTGGCGCTCCTGGCTGGCTTCCACCGGCCCCCTGCTGGTCGGCCTCAGCGTCGATCGGACCTGGGACAACGCCACCGCGACCCACGGGCTGCTCGACACGTTCCAGCCGAACACGGTTCGGGGTGGACATGCCGTCACCGTCGTGGGCTATCGTAAGGACGGGCGGTTCATAATCCGCAACAGTTGGGGAACCGCCTGGGGCGATCAGGGCTTCGCCTATGCGAGCGAGGCCTACATCAACGCCGCCTTCTTCAACGAGAGCTATGGTGTGACCTTGTGATCGGACGATCGCTTTTCCTGACCACGGCTCTGGCCGCGGCGTTGTGGGGCGTCAGTGTCCCGGCCAACGTCGCGGCCGCGGCGTGTCCGCCGGAGTGCAATGGCACCATGAAGATACTCACGGAGGCCGACGCCGGTGCCGAAGTCGCGCTCAGCGTCGGAGAGACGATCGAGGTCGTGCTGTCCGAGAACGCGACCACCGGCTACACCTGGGCCATCGAACGGATCGAGCCCGCCGTGGTGACGGTCGCCGAACGCAGCTCGCGCTATCCGCAGCAGGGGGCGGTCGGCAGCGGCGGACACGCGGTGTTCCGCCTCACCGCGGCGACACCCGGCAAAGGCACGGTGCGGCTGCGCTATTGGCGCGAGTGGGAAGGCGATGCCTCGGCCATTCGGCGCTTCCAGTTCGGCGTGACCGTGGCCCCGTGAAGAGTTGCTTGGCGCCCGTCGCCCCTGTCCGCCGATCGGGGATCTTTCGTGGCGGGCTACGCTCCCCTACCCGAACCGCGCGGATCGGCGCCTGCAGGACGCGTCCCGGCCATCGGCCGTCGAGAATTCGCTTGAACGCTCCGGCATGGATCGCTCATCTGACAAGAGTTCAGGCGAGCGGGGTCGGCGCAGCATGTCCATCGAAGCTGTCGAAGGTCGAGGAACGGGGGCGGACGTCCGCGCAGGCGCGGTGCGGGGTGTGCTGTTCGACAAGGACGGCACCCTGATCGACTACGAGGCGAGCTGGGCGCCGATCAACCGGACCTGTGCGGCGCTCGCTGCGCGCGGCGATGCGGCGCTCGGGGACCGGCTGCTGATCGCCGGCGGCTACGATCCCGAAACCGACCGGTTCCGGGCCGGCAGCCCGTTCGCGGCCGGCACCGCGCGCGAGATCGCCGAGGCGCTGATCGCCGGCGGCGCGGCCTGGGAGCCGGAGCCACTCACGGTCGCGCTCGACACGGTCTTCCGCGAGGCCTCGACCTCTGTGGTGCCGGTCACGGACCTGGCCGGCCTGTTCGCGGCGCTGTCGGCGCGCGGGCTCAGGCTCGGTATCGCCTCGAGCGACAACGAGGCCTCGATCCGCCGTTTCGCCGCGGCGCAGGGCATCGACGGGCATCTCGACTATGTGGCGGGCTACGATTCCGGTCAGGGCGTGAAGCCCGGACCGGGCATGGCGCTCGGCTTTCTGGCGGCGACCGGGCTCGCCGCGGAGGCGATCGCCGTGGTGGGCGACAATCTGCACGACATGCATATGGGGCGCTCCGCCGGCGCGGGATTCCTGGTCGGCGTGCTGACCGGCACCGGCGGCCGCGACGTGCTCGCGGCGGAGGCCGATGTGGTGCTCGATAGCATCGCTGAGCTGCCACGATGGCTCGCTTCGGTGTGACGGGCGAAAAAGCGCCGCAAATGGCGGCTTGTTGATGGTATTGCCGCGGGCTCGGGGGTCGCGTCCCCGACGGGCTTGGTTTAGAACGTGGCCGACATCAGGGGTGAGGAGCCGGTTCTCATGTGGCATGCAGTACGCGTCGGGCTCGTGATCGGAATGACCGTTTCGGTCGCGGGGTGCGGGCGGCTCGGATGGGGCGACTCGGGCGGCCGCGAGGCCGTGCGCTACGAGCCGCTGCCGGCGAGCCCGACCTCGCCGGTCGCCCAGACTGCACTGCCGCCGGTGCCGCCGCCGAGCCCGGTGCAGCAGGCACCGCTCGATGCGCCGCCGCCCGGACCGGTGGCCGGCGTCGATCCGAACCAGCCGCTCGGCGCGCCGGCGCCGCTCGGCACGGCGCCCGCCGCACCCGGCGCGGTGCCCCCGCCGGTCCCCGGCGCGCAGCCGGCAAGCCGGTCGCCGCCGCCGATGCCAAGGGCCCGGCGATCGGGCGCGGCGACGTGGCCGGCGGCTGGCAGATCTCCGGCGGCGACAGCTGCCAGCTGTTCACCAACGTGACCGCCTGGAGCGGCGGCTATCGCGCGGTGACCCGCGGCTGCACCTCGCCGGATCTGCAGAAGGTCTCGGCCTGGGATTTGAGCGGTCGTCAGGTGTCGCTGAAAGGCCCGGACGGCACGGTCGTGGCCACCGTCGCGGCGGCCGGTCCGGACCGTTTTTCGGGCCAGACGGCGAGCGGACGCGCCATCGCTTTGTCGCGATGACAAAAACTACTTACGGCCTGCACAAAGTTTCTTACCCTGGTTGATTGAAATCCGGGTGTAGTGAACTCATGATGCAATCGAAGAACGGTGTGATTTGCCGTTCGCGGTTGTGGCCTATGAGCAAATATGCGCCTCTAACCGACTATCTGAAGCGCTACGGTGGTGACGAATGGAACGTCACCTTCTCCGAAATCGAGCAGATACTCGGGTTTCCTCTACCGCCGAGCGCATCCACGCACCGAACCTGGTGGGCTAATCACGGTGGCGTGATGGTCCACCAGAAGGCATGGATTTCCGCGGGCTGGCGGGTCGTCATGGTCGACAAGGAACGCGGTCAGGTCCGCTTCATGCGCCAGGTGACCACGCAGCGGCGGCCTCCGGAGCCGCCGGGCGGGCAATGGCTCAATGTGGCGGGCGCGATGGCGCGGGTCGACCCGCGCCATGTCGCCGAAGTGCGCCGCTATCAGGGCGCCGCGGACCTGTCCGTGCGCCTCGACTGGCAGCATCTCGGACCGGCGGTGCGCGACGGGCGGAGCTGGCGCTGCCCGGTCATCGCGGCCGTGCCGGGCGTCGTGCGGTTCCATGTGTTCCGGCGGGGCCTGCATGCCTTCGTCGTGCGCAGCGCGCGCGATCTCGCGGTGCTCGCCCGGCATCCGCGCGATGGCTCCTCGGAGTCCGAAACGATGTGGCAGTCGCTGCGGATGGCCGATTCCGTCCTGATCGACTACCTGCTCGCCGAGCATGTGACGGTCGGTTCGGGCGGGGCGATCAGGGCTGCCGACTTCTCCGATCTGCGCGATCTGTTCCTGGCCGAAGCCGCCGCGATCGCTGTCACGCGGGAGACCGGCCTGCCGGTGCTCGGCGCGGCGTGAGCCGCGCGGACTAGTGCTCGGCGCGGCGTGAGCCGCGCGGACCAGTGCCCGGCGCGGCGTGAGTTGCCGCGGGTCGCGGCGTCGAACACCTCGATTCCGTTCGGCATGGGGCTACCTGCCACGGTTCGGCGCCATGGCTCGGTATCACGGCCGCGCGCGGAACGGGCTCAATAATCCGACAGCACGACGTCGTCGGAATATTCCTCGCCGTGGACTTCCTTGACGATCGCCTGGCCGCAGATGACGCGGCCCTTGACCGGGTCGAAGGTCAACGTCGGGTCGCCGGCGAGTGACCAGCCCTTGTTGAGCGCCGCGGTGACGCGCTTGCAGAAGGCGGTGTCGTCGGGGCCGGTCAGGTAGCGATAGAGTTTCATGTGAATCGGGATCTCCGGAGAGCGGATCGCGGCGCGCGGGTCCGCGGCACCTCTGCACGGGGTGCCTCCTGACATAGTGCGCCGCCTGTCGCTTGGCGAGCGGGCCGGACGAAATCATCCAGCCGCGGTCGGATGCGCAGCGGGCGGCGGTCCGACATCGCCGCGTGCCGATCAGGCCGCGGCGGCCGGCACCGCGGCGCGGGCGATCGCGACCGTGCGTTCGGCCATCTCGGCATGCAGCCGCTCGACCATGCGGCCTTCGAGCGTGATGACGCCCTTGCCGGCGTTCTCGGGCAGTGCGAAGGCGGCGAGGATCTTCTCGGCCCATTCGAGCTCGGTCGCGCTCGGCGAGAACACCTCGTTGGCGACCGCGATCTGGCTCGGATGGATCAGCGTCTTGCCGTCCATGCCGAGATCGCGGCCCTGCAGGCACTCGTCGCGGAAGGCTTCCATATCGTCGAAGTCGTTGAAGACGCCGTCGATCACGTCGAGGCCATGGGCGCGGGCGGCCTGCACGGTGGTCGACAGCCAGGTGATCATCGGCAACCGGCCGCGCACGATGCGGGCGCGGGTCTCCTTGGCGAGATCGTTGGTGCCGAGCACGAAGCAGGCGAGCCGGCGGCCGGCCGGCGCCTGCCGGGCCGCGGCGATCGCGCCGGCGTTGAGGATCCCCATCGGGGTCTCCATCATGGCCCAGATCTTGGTGTGGTCGGGCGCGCCGAGCATGTCGAGCTTGTCGCCGATCTCGTAGACGTCGTCGGCGAACGAGACCTTCGGCACCAGGATCGCGTCCGGGCCGAGCTCGGCGGCGACCTTCAGGTCTTCCTTGCCCCAGGGTGTCGACACCGCGTTGACGCGGATGATCACCTCGCGCGGCCCGTAGCCGCCGGTGCGGAAAGCCTCGGCCACGCGCTCGCGCGCGACTTCCTTGACGTCCGGCGCCACGGAGTCCTCGAGATCGAGGATCAGCGCGTCGGCGGCGAGGGACTTCGCCTTCTCGAGCGCGCGCACGTTGGCGCCGGGCATGTAGAGCACGCTGCGGCGCGGCCGGATCTGCATCGGAAAACCTCCCCCCGGTTCGGCTTGTCGGTTCGGCGCCGTCTGGCGCTGATCTGGTTGGCGCACATTTGACGCTTCTGCGACAAAGCGTAGCGCCCGCCGGATCGTGCCGCAATGCACCATTGGGCGCGGCCGGCGCACAGGATCTTTTCCGAAGCGAGGGGTAATCCGGCTTCGTCTATTCCGCGCGGATCGAGCCGACGGCGGAAGCGAGCGCCAGCACGATCCAGGCACCGATCAGAGACGAGCCGCCGGTCGGAGCCGCGTAGGGGAACAGGCCCTGGCCATGGAACACCCGCGCGGCCATGTCGCCGGCGAACAGGCCGGCGCCGATCGCCATCACGATGCCGATCAGAACGAGCACCAGCCGGCCGCGCTCGCGACGGCGCTCGGCGAGCGCGGCGAGCCCGAGCAGCGCCGCGGCGTGGACGAGCAGCAGTTCCGCGCCGCTCGCCAGCATGGCGCCGCCGGGGACGTGGCTCGCCGCCGCAGCGGCAGCGACGCCGGCGGCGCCGAGGAGGCCGGCGAGGACGAGGAGCAGACGCGAATTCATGGGGAACTCCCGATGGCTGATGTCGGGAACCTAGGGCGCGGGCCGGGCCGGGAAACCGGTCCGGCCGCAGAATGGCCATGCGCAGGTCGGGTCTCGGGTGCGCGCCGCCCGCCGCTCAGCGCGGCATCAGCACCCAGTAGTCGAGATCGAGGATCACGGCCGGATCGTATTCCTTGCCGTCGGCGCCATAGAGCGGGAAATCGTTGGTCGGCCGGTCCTTGGTCGCGATCGTGCGCAGGCGCAGCGCGCCGACGTCGTCGCGGCCGGGCAGTTCGGCGGTCTCCAGTACCTGCGACCACGCGAAGACCGTGCAGCCGGCGAACAGCGGCGCGACATGGCGGCCGCCGTTGATCGCCGCGACGTGAAAGGCATTGGCGAGGCCGTTGAACGACAGCGCGCGGGCGAGGCTGATCACGTGGCCGCCGTAGATCAGCCGTCGGCCGAAGCGACCCTGTCCCTCGGTCCACTGGTTGAAGTGCACCTTGGCGGTGTTCTGGAACAGGCGGGTCGCCATCTGGTGCTCGGCCTCCTCGACGGTCATGCCGTCGACGTGGTCGATCATTTCGCCGGCCTGATAGTCCGACCAGCTGTGGCGCGAACCGGCGAGGACGCCGTCATAGGCGCTCGGGTCGATCACCGGCACGGCGCCGCCGATCTGCGCCGGGGTCAGCGCCGAGGGCAGCTCGGGCACCTTCTGGTCGGCGACGACCGCCTTCTCGTCGAGCTTGCGAACCATGACCCAGCGGACATAGTCGAGCACTTCCGCGCCATGCTGGTTGTAGCCGGTCGAGCGGACGTAGACGACGCCGGTCTTGCCGTTGGAATTCTCCTTGAGGCCGATGACCTCGGAGACCGTCGACAGCGTGTCGCCCGGATAGACCGGCGCCAGGAACCGGCAGCCGGCATAGCCGAGATTGGCGACCGCGTTGAGCGAGATGTCGGGCACGGTCTTGCCGAACACGACGTGGAAGACCAGGAGGTCGTCGAGCGGCGCGTGCGGGTAGCCGATCGCCTTGGCGAAGGCGTCGGAGGACTGGACGGCGAAGCGGTTGCCGTAGAGCGCGGTGTAGAGCGCGGCGTCGCCGGTCGTGACCGTGCGCGGCGTCGCGTGGCGGATCACCTGGCCGAGCCGGAAATCCTCGAAGTAGTTGCCGGGGTTGGTCTTCGGCTTCGTTCCGCTCATGGTCCATCCGCTCCTGTTCAATCCGCTCCCGGCCGCGCATCGTGATCGAGGGGGTCGTCGCGGTCTTGGCGTGAAGCGTCGCGGGAGTAAAGGCCTTCCAAGGTCTGAGAGCCGCGACGGCGCGCCGCGCCCTCGGGGGCGGCTGCGCCCTGGCGATGCCGCGCGGCGCAATGCCACGCGGGTTCAGGCCCAGATCGCGATCGGGCGGCCGCGTTCGTCGCGACCGGGCGGGTTCGGGAACGGCGTCGCCTCGCTTCTGGCGATGCGTTCGGCGATCAGCGACACGACCGCGGCGTCGAGGAGATCGTCCGGGCCGACGCCGCGCGGCCGCGGCCCTTCGAGCAGCGCGCGCGGCAGGCCGTGGCGAACGAGCAGGTCGACGCGTTCCGCGAGGCCGGGCGGGTTCGGCCGGCTCTTGACCTTCTTCGGCAAGGGCATCGCCCGCTCGCCGTTCAGGCGCCAGAAGGCGACCTCGGGATGGACTTCAAACACCCGGCCAGCGAGATCCCGTTCGTCGAACAGCGCGTCCATCTCGCGGATCTTCGGGAACAGGTAGAAGCACTGCTTCGAGACCTTGCGCGGCGGCTCGGAGGTCTCGGCCGCGACCCGGCAGGCGGCGGCGTAGCCCGCGTCGTCGGGCAGGCCGATACCGGCCTCGACCGCGGCGCGGCTCGGCACCGTGAACACCGACGATTGCCGCTCGCCGAGAAAGGCGCGAACCAGCCGTTCCGGGCCGCGGCCGCCGGGGCCACTGCGGTCGGGCAGGCCGATCGGCATGTCGACGCCGACCACGGCCGGGTCGTTGCCGTCGGCGAGGATCTCGGTGAAGCGCGCGTGAACCTTCGCTTCGGGCGGTCGGTCGGTGCCGGGCCAGCGGTAGACCGCGATCCAGCCGGCCGGGCAGCCATCGACGCCGGCGACGGCGCGGCCGGGTGTCCAGGCGGGGATCGGATGGTCGGGCGCGGGGGCGCGGTCGGTCATTTCGCGCGCGGCTTCGGCGTCGCGATGGCGCGGACCGTCACCTGCGCCATCGGGTGCAGGATTGTGTCCTGCTCGGCGGCGAGCACCAGCTCATCGGAGCCGGCGCGGACGCTGCGGGCGACCATCTCGAACACGGCGCCGAGCGCGCGCGGCAGCGCTGCTTCCGAGGTCATGCCGTCGAGCCGGCGCGCCAGGAAGGTCGCGGCGAGCAGGTCGCCGGTGCCGTTCGGCGCGCCTTCGACCAGCGGATGCTCGGCCTGCAGGCAGCGGGTCGCCTCGACGAGCAGCGTCGCGACCGAGCGATGCATCATCGCTGGCGCGGACGTGACCAGCACCGTGCCGGGTCCGAGCGCGCGCGCCGCCGCGATGGCCTCCGCCGTCGAGCCGACCGGCAGGCCGGAGAGCCAGCCGGCCTCGAAGCGGTTCGGCGTCGCGATGTCGGCGAGCGGCATCAGCCGGTCGCGGATCGCGATCGCGGTCGCTTCGGGCAGATAGAGGCCGCCGGAGCCGTCGGGCTTCTGGTCGCCGATCACCGGGTCGCAGAGATAGAGCGCGTCGGGCCGCGCGGCCTTGATCGCCGCGACCAGTCCGGCCGCCGCCTCGACCTGTTCGGCCGAGCCGAAATAGCCGGTCAGCACCGCGCCGACCTCGCCGAGCCAGGGCGCGCGGGCGAGATCGGCGGCGAGCGCGGCAAAGGCATCGGCCGGCGGGACGTGGCGGCTCGCCCGGCCGTGACCCGGGTGCCAGGGCAGCAGCACGGTCGGCAGGAACCAGACCGGAAACCCCATGCGCTCCAGCGCGAAGACGACCGCGCGGCCGCCGACGCTGCCGCGCGCGACCAGGCTCGACAGCACGACCACGGCCGGGCGGCCGGCGGGCGCGGAGCGGGCGCTGGGCGCGTCTGGGGTGGTCGCAGTGGCGGATGCCGGCGGAGTGGCGCCTTCCATGGGGCAGGATCCCGGTTCGAACGGTCGTGGCCACGCTTGTCGCGGCAATTGCCCGGCCGGGCAAGGGGCCGCGACGCTGATCCGGACCGGCGGTCCGTCACGATCGTAGCAGCGGCGCGCCTCCGCGCCTCGGCCGCCGGCGCGTCAGATCACGTTGAGCTCGAACACCGGCTCCTTGCGCGCGATCCGGTCCCAGCCGAACAGCGTGAGATCGAGGCTCTGGAACCGGCCGTGCACGATCAGCTCGGCGACCGCGCGGCCGGCGGCGGGGGCCTGCTGCAGGCCGTGGCCGGAAAAGCCGTTGGCGAACAGGAAGTTCGAGACGTCCGGATGCGGGCCGATCACGGCGTTCTGGTCGAGCGTGTTGTAGTCGTAGTGGCCGGCCCAGGCGCGGACGAGCTTCAGGCTCTCCATCGCCGGCACGCGAGTGGCGAGCGCGGGCCAGATCACATCCTCGTAGAGCGCGTAATCGACATCGAAATCGCCGTCGGCGCGCGGATCGGCGTCCTCGGCCGGCGAGACGCCGCAGATGTGGTACTCGCCCTCGGGGCGGATGTAGACGCCGGTCGCATCGATCAGCATCGGCATGTCGGGCAGCGGCGTGCGGCAATGCACGACGAAGACGCAGCGCTTGCGCGGCTCGACCGGCAGGGCGAGGCCCGCGAGCGCGGCGACATCGCCGCCGGCGGGGCCGGCGGCATTGACCAGCACGCCGCAGCCGATGCGGCGGCCGTCGGCGAGCGTCACCGCGGAGACTTTCGCGCCGGTCTTCTCGATGCCGGCGACCGTGCCTTGCGTATAGGTAGCGCCGGCGGCGCGGGCGCCCTTGCGGATCAGGTCGAGCAGCATGTGCGCGTCGAACCAGCCCTCGCCGGTCTGGCCGAAGGCGGCGAGCGCCACGTCGTCGAGCGACATCCACGGATAGCGCTCGGCGAGTGCTCCGGGCTCGATCAGCACGATATCGGCGCCTTCGGCGGCCTGGACGCGGTGGTTCTGCTCGAGCACGGCGCGGCCGGCGGCGCTGGCGAGCACCAGATAGCCGCCCTCGCGGAAGCCGACGTCGGCATCGGCGCCGAAACGGGCCTTCAGATCCTTGATGAAGGAGACGCCGAAGCGCGACAGGCGGATGTTCTCGGCGGTCGAGAACTGCTGGCGGATCGAGGCGGCGGAGAGCGTCGTCGAGGATCGTGCGTAGGTCGGGTCCTTCTCGACCACGAGCACGGAGCCGGCGAAGCCGAGCTCGTGCTTGAGGAAATAGGCGACCGACGAACCGACGATCGCTCCACCGACGACGACAACGTCGTAATGCTCGGACATCGCACACGAACTCCACTGAGACGATCTGCTGAGAAGATCTGGCCCGCGGGCTCCGTCACGAGGGGGCGGTCACCGGGGTCTTGTACGGGCGTTCAACCTAGTTCAACCGGGCCGCCGGAGCCATGCCCGTGTCGCAGAGCCGAGGCGGCGTCGGCGGTGGTGCCGCGCCCCGCACAGGATTGGGCGTCACCGCCGGGTGCGTTCGACCACCGACGCGCGTGGCCGGGCGACGCCGACGATCGGGCGGTCCGGGATCGTCGGATCGGCGGCTCGCGCGACGGGCGGTTGCGGGGCAGGCGTCTGGTCGATCGTGGGCACGGACGTCTTCTGCGGCATCGGACGCGGCGTCTCGGTGCGTGGGGCGGGCGGGGGCGTCACCGGCTCGGGCGGCGGTGCCGGATAGCGCTCGGGGTCGGGCCGGCCGGCGCCTCGGTCGCCGGCTTGCGCCGGAACAGGCCGGCGCCGTGTCCGGCGACGATCCAGTAGACGAGCGCGCCCGCGATACCGGCGGCGATCGCCGGCTTCATCGCGCCGGGCACGTTGCCGAAGGTGTTCAGAAAGGCCGCGTAGCCGACCGCGCCGCCGGCGGTCAGGTGGATCAGGATCGACCGGACCGACAGGATCTCGGTCAGGATCGCGAAGATCAGCCAGTAGCCGGCGGCGAAACTGGCCATCGGCAGGGCGTAATCGGCCGTGAAGGCGCCGAGCCGGTCGAACTCGCGCGCCATGCGGAGCAGCAGTTCCTCGGGCGTACGGGCCGGGAAACTCGACTGGAGCGGCAGGATGCGGTTGCCGACGAACAGCGTCAGGCCGGCGACGAGACCGGCGAGATAGAAGCCGATCGTCACCATGATCAGCCGCCAGATGATCCGGAACAGCGCGCCCATGACATCCCTTCCTCGGCCCGGTGCCGGGTCGACCACCGCTCAGCGGGACGGCCCCCGTGCGGGACGGAAGGTCGGACGGATCCGTGGCAGAGGCAAGGCCGAAACCGCGTCAGCGGCGCGGTTCATCTTTCAGAGCGTCGGTTCGCGCCGATGGCCGGCCTCGGCCAGCGAGGCCGGCGGCGGAGGCGGCAGCGGGCGAACCGCGACCAGCCAGTAGAGGAGACCCGCGACCGCGCCGACGCCCGCGATCGTCGCATAGAGGCCGACCCCGGAGCTTGCGCCGCCACGGATCAGGGCGGCGACCAGCTGCGCGCTGGCGCCGGCGAGGGCGCCGAAGCCGAGATAGGCGAGGGCGCTGCGGATCTGGCGCGTCTCGGCGATCACGATCAGCGCAGCCGAAACCGGCGCGGCGGCGACGAAGCTGGTCAGGAAGGCGAAGAGAACGACGATGCCGACGTCCGACAGGCCCATCGTGCGCACGACCTTGTCGGAGCCGAGCACGGCGGCGTCGCGCAGGATCAGTGCCAGCGGCAGCAGGATCGCGGCGGCGAGGCAGGCGATCGCATAGGCGCCGATCACCGTCCAGAGCCGGCGAATCCGTTCCTGGCCGGGGTTCCGTTTCGCCGCTTCGAAAACCATGGGCCTTGCGTCCTCGTGGTTCGATCGCGACGGACGGAGCCCATCCGCCGCGATCGAACCACTCGCTCATTGACGGCGTGACCGGATCGGTCCGATCCCGCGCCTCGCCCGAATCGGCGATAGCTCGACCGGCATTTTAAGGCGCGATACCACCGGCGGTCGAGACGCGATCGGCGCGGAAGCGGCTCGCGCAACGCCGACATGCAGACGGGTGGAGGGGCGGCTCAATCCTCGCCGCCGCCGCCGATCATGGCTTCGAGCGCCATGCGCTCGCGCACGCGCAGCCGCTCGGAGGCCGACTTCAGCTGTCCGCAGGCGGCCAGGATGTCGCGACCGCGCGGCGTGCGGATCGGGCTCGCGTAGCCGGCGCGGTTGACGACCTCGGCGAAGGTCTCGATCTCGTCCCAGTCCGAGCACTCGTAGGCCGAGCCCGGCCACGGATTGAACGGAATGAGATTGATCTTGGCCGGAATGCCCTTCAGGAGCCGCACCAGCTCGCGCGCGTCGGCCGGGCTGTCGTTGATGCCCTTCAGCATCACGTATTCGAAGGTGATGCGGCGGGCGTTCGACAGGCCGGGATAGGCGCGGCAGGCGTCGAGCAGCTCGGCGATCGGATACTTGCGATTGAGCGGCACCAGCTCGTCGCGCAGGTCGTCGCGCACGGCATGGAGCGAGATCGCCAGCATGGTGCCGATCTCGGCCCCGGCGCGCGGGATCATCGGCACCACGCCGGAGGTCGACAGCGTGATGCGACGCTTCGACAGTGACAGGCCGTCGCCGTCGGAGGCGATCAGCAGTGCTTCGCGGACATTGTCGAAATTGTAGAGCGGCTCGCCCATGCCCATCATGACGATGTTGGTGACGAGCCGGCCTTCGCTCGGCAGCAGGCCCTCGGCGTCCTTGCGGGCGTTGGCCGCGACCTCGGGGAAGTCGCCGAGCCGCTCGCGCGCGACGACGATCTGGGCGACGATCTCCTCGCGGGTCAGGTTGCGGACCAGCTTCTGCGTGCCGGTGTGGCAGAACGAGCAGGTCAGCGTGCAGCCGACCTGGCTCGAGACGCAGAGCGTGCCGCGGCCTTCCTCGGGGATGTAGACCGTCTCGACCTCGACCGGGCGGCCGGCGCCGCGGGCGGGAAACCGGAACAGCCACTTGCGGGTGCCGTCGACCGAAATCTGTTCGGTGACGATCTCCGGGCGGCCGATCGTGTAGCGCTCGGCGAGCGCGGCGCGCATGTCCTTCGAGACGTTGGTCATCGCATCGAAGGAGGCGGCGCCGCGCAGGTACATCCAGTGCCAGAGCTGGGCCGTGCGCATGCGGATCTGCCGATCCTCGACGCCGACGTCGGCAAGCGCCTGGCCGAGTTCCTCGCGCGTCATGCCGAGCAGCGAAGGCTTGGCATCGCGCGCGGGCTGCGCCTCTGCGACCTTCATGATCTGGCTCAGATCGGCACGGTCCTTCGGCAGAAGCGAAACGGTGGCCATCGGCAGAACTCTTCCTGGCATCGCCCGTGACCTGGTCGACGGAGCGCCATCGGCCGCGAGCGCGGGGACCAGCGGTCCTGCGCGGCGCCGACATCGAGGCGCGTCACGGCGGTTGCAACGAAAAAAGGGCGGAGGGGAGGCCCCTCCGCCTGTTTCGTCATCCTATAGCCGATTATGGCGCCGATCGGAAGTGTCGCGCCGGACGGGCGACGTTTTCCGAGCCCGCCCGTCCGGTCGGGCCTACTTGCAGCCCTTGCCGATCGCGTCGAGCATTTCGCCGAAGCCGGCGAGCGAGAAGGCATAGGTCGTGGTGTTGCCGCGGCCGGACTGGCCCTGCGCCGACATCTTCTTCCCCTTCTTCATCGCATCCACCAGCTTGGCTTCCTCGGTCGCATTCTCGAACCAGGCACCGTCGCCGCGCGTGAACAGGGTGAACTTCTTGCCGTCGATGTCGACGGTCAGCTTGCTGCCTTCCTTGAACGGATAGCCGACCTGGATGCTCGGCTCGTTGCGCACGTGCTCGCCCGGTCGGGTCGAGACGAAGAAGAAGACGTCGCCATGATTGAGCCCGTTCGGCTCCATCTTCTGGGGTTTGGTCAGCGCGTAGCAGACCTTGCCCTTGGCTCCGGTGGCGGAAACCGCCTTCCAATCCTTCGATTCGGCGAGTTGGTAGGGCGTTGCGGCCTGGGCCAGGGCCGCGGCCGTGCCGGCGAGCAGCAAGGCGGCGGCGAGCCCGATCGGACGAACGGTCCACATGTCGATCGATCACCTCATGCGTGACGCTGCGCAGGGGGTTACGCACGCGTCCGGGACGAAAAGGTCCCCGTCAGAAAACCACGCGGATGGTTACCAAGCCGTTGCCGCCCCGCGTTGACACGGAAAACGGCGGCTTCGCGCGGGCGAAGAGCGCGAAACGGCGAGGCGCATCGGCGGCTTCGATGGGCAGTCGGCAACCGCCGCCCACCACACGGCGATCCACACCGGGGAGCTTATGGGACGGGATGCGCTCCGGTCGGACCGGAACGCCGAATCGCCGTTCTTCCGCGGGGCGGAACGGCACTTCGGCTTCCGGGCCGCGTTCGATCTCGGACCGGAACCATCGGGGCTAGACGCTTCGGTTCAAAAGAGGCGAAAGTCAGGCGTGCCGTTTCCGTCTCGCTGAGGGTCGCGCCTGCGGCGAGGAAATGTTACGTCGGTGGAGGCGCGTGGGCGATGTCCGCGGCACGCGCCCAACAATCGAGTGGTCATGCCGTCATCGGACCCGACCGGGGCCCCGAGCGATCCGGAAGCCTTCAACGCCCTCGTCGAGCGCGTCGCCGCATCGCATGATCGCGTGGCCTTCGCCGCGCTGTTCGACCATTTCGCACCGCGCATCAACGCCTATCTCATGCGTCTCGGCATGGACAACGGCTCCGCCGAGGAGCTGACGCAAGAGGTCATGGTCACGCTGTGGCGCAAGGCGCATCTGTTCGACCGCACCAAATCATCGGTGGCGACTTGGCTGTTCCGAATCGCGCGCAACCGCCGCATCGATGCGCTCCGGCGCGACAAGGCTTCCGCGCTCGATCCGGAAGACCCGATGCTGCAGCCGGCCGGCGCCGACGACGCCGAGGAGGGCATCGACGCGGCCCGGCGCGAGGGCGCGTGCGCGCGGCGATGGCGACGCTGCCGGCCGAGCAGGTCGAGCTGGTGCGGCAGGCGTTCTTCGGCGGGCTGTCGCACAGCGAGATCGCCGAGCGGACCGGCCTGCCGCTCGGCACGGTCAAGTCCCGCATCCGTCTCGCTTTCACAAGGCTGAGGCGCGCGCTCGAAGGCGACGGCGCGATCGATCTCTGATACCGCTCGGCGATCCGTCCAATCCCAGACCCTCCGGAGACGTCGACACCCATGGCCATGGACCCCGAAGCCGCGCTCGCCCACGCCCGCGATCTGCTCAGCCGGATCCCGCTGGTCGACGGGCACAACGATCTGCCCTGGGTGATCCGCGAGCAGGCCGATCGGCCGGGCGACGTCGCCGCGGCCAGGCTCGGCGAGGATCTGCCGAAGCGCGACAGCGACATTCCGAAGATGCGCGCCGGCGGCCTGACCGCGCAGTTCTGGGCGGCGTTCCTGCCGACCGAGACGCCGCATCCGATGCGCGCCTACATGGAGCAGATCGCGCTGATCCGGCGCATGGAGGCGCTGCACGCGGACGTGTTCCTGCCCGGCCGGCGCGCCTCCGACATCGCGCGCGCCAAGGCCGAGGGCAAGATCGCCTCGTTCATTGCGGTCGAAGGGGGTGTGGCGCTCGAAGGCAGCCTGGAGGTCCTGTCGGTCCTCTACGATCTCGGCGCGCGCTACATGACGCTCTGCCACAACGAGACGCTCGATTGGGTCGATTCGACCACCGACGTGAAGCGGCACGGCGGCCTGACGTCGTTCGGCCGGCGTGTGATCGCCGAGATGAACCGGCTCGGCCTGATGATCGACTGCTCGCATACGTCGCACGACGCCATGCGGCAGGTGCTGGCGCTGTCGAAGGCGCCGGTCGCCTTCACCCATTGCAATGCCTTCTCGCTCTGTGCCCATCCGCGCAACGTGCCGGACGACGTGCTCGCCGCGATCCCGGCGAACGGCGGCATCGTGATGGCGACCTTCGTGCCGGACTTCGTCTCGGAGGCGTCGCGCACCTGGATGGCGCCGATGAAGGACGCGTTCGGCAAGACGATTCCCGATCCCGACTGGACGACCTTCATGCCGGCGCGCCGGGCCGAGCTCGGGCCCTGGCCGCGCGGGAGCGTCGCGGAACTCGCGACCCACATCGAATACATGGCCGACAAGGCCGGCATCGCCCATGTCGGCATCGGCTCGGACTTCTTCGGCGGCCCGACGCCGCAGGGGCTGGAGGACCAGAGCCGGTTCCCCTATCTCCTCGCGGAGCTCGTCGGCCGCGGCTGGTCGGACGACGCGCTCGCGGGGCTGATGAGCGGCAACTTCATCCGCGTGTTCGAGGCGGTCGAGCGGGTCGCCGAGGGCCTCGGGGAGCAAGCACCGGCGCTCGGTCGCGTCGGCGAGGAGTGAGGACCAGCCGGACGCCTCGAGCCTGTCGTCATGGCTCGAGCCTGCCGTCAAAGGGGGATCGCCGTTGAAAGCCGTGCTCTGTCGCGAACTCGCCGGACCCGCCGCGCTGGTGCTGGAAGACCTGCCCGATCCGCTGCCGGGGCCGGGCGAGGTCGTGATCCGCATGCGCGCGGCAGCGCTCAACTTCTTCGACACGCTGATCACCGAGGGGCGCTACCAGTTCAAGCCCGAGCTGCCGTTCTCGCCGGCGGGCGAGATCTCGGGCGAGATCGAGGCGCTCGGCGCGGGCGTGACCGGTCTCGCCCGCGGCGATCGGGTGATCGCCTATGTGAAATGGGGCGGCGCGCGCGAGAAGGTGGTCATCGCCGCCGATCGGGTGATCCCGATGCCCGTCGGGCTCGGCTTTGTCGAAGCGTCGACCTTGATGGTCACCTACGGCACGACGATGCACGCCTATGTCGACCGCGCCGACCTGAAGCCCGGCGAAACGGTCGCGGTGCTCGGCGCCTCGGGCGGGGTCGGGCAGGCGGCGGTCGAGATCGCCAAGGCCTTCGGCGCGCGTGTGATTGCCTGCGCGGCGGGCGACGACAAGCTCGCCTTCTGCCGTTCGATCGGCGCCGACGAGGTCGTCGACTACGATGCCGAGGATCTGAAGCTCCGGCTCAAGGAACTGACCGGCGGGCGCGGCGTCGACGTGGTCTATGACGCGGTCGGCGACCGCTATTCGGAGCCCGCCGTCCGCGCGCTCGCCTGGCGCGGCCGGCTGCTGGTCGTCGGCTTTGCGGCCGGCGAAATCCCGAAGATCCCGCTCAACCTGCTGCTGCTCAAGGGCTGCGACCTGCGCGGCGTTTTTTTCGGCGAGGCGGTCGAGCGCGAGCCGGCGGCATTCCGCGCCAACATGATCCGGCTGATGGAGTGGGTGGTCGCCGGCCGGATCAGGCCGCACATCCATGCCATGGTGCCACTCGCCGAGACGGCGCAGGCGATCGGCGAGATCGCCGCCCGGCGGGTCAAGGGCAAGATGGTCGTCGTGACCTGAGGCCCCGGCGAGACCTCTGCAAGGACAGCAGAGCGCGGCGCTCTGGTCCGTCCGGTCGTGGCCAAGGTTCTCGTCAGTCTTCCGTCAGCTTTTGAGCCGTTGCGGCGCGAAACATCATGCATCGGCCGGAATCCAGATCGTGTCCGCTCCGGATCGACACGGCCGGGCCATGATCTCGCCGCCATGACGCTTGAGCATACAGCAAGCGGGGGCGAGACGGCGTAGGTGGCACGGTTGCCTGCCCCCGAAAGGCTCGGCCATACGCCGCCAACCCGAGGAGGATCGCGATGCGCGCGACGGGTCTGCTCGCAGTGAAGCGTTTCGGGCTCGGCGGACGGCCGGGCGAGGTGGCCGAGGCCGCCTCCGACCCGAAGCAATGGCTGCTCGCCAGCATTCGGGAAGGAACCGATACGCGGCTCAAGGAGATGCGCTCGACCAAGCCGGGCGATCCGGTCAAGGCGCCGCAGACGACGCTCGATACCTGGCTGAACATCCGTCGGTTCGAGATCGAGGAATATATTTCGCGCCGGGTCGACGGGGTCGCGCGCAAGGACGCCAAGCCGCCGGTGCAGCCGGTCGCCGCCAACGCGGCCCAGTCGAACGCGATGCAGTCGAACGGGATGCAGGCCAACGCAGTGCAGCAGCGCGGCGCGGCCGTGACGCCTGCGGTCGCCAACGCGGCGGCGCCGGCCCCGACGACGCCCCAGCCGAAGCTGCAGAATCCGGTCGGACCGCTCTACAATGCCGAGGTCGAGGCGCGCTTCGTCGAGGCGCGTGTCTCCCGTCGCCCGCTGGTCGAACGGCTGGCGTGGTTCTGGTCGAACCATTTTGCGATCGGCGTCCAGAAGGGTCAGATGATCCGCGCGCTCGCCGGCGCTTACGAACGCGAGGCGATCCGGCCGCATGTGCTCGGCCGGTTCCGCGACATGGTCGCGGCGGTCGTGCGTCATCCGGCGATGCTCGACTATCTCGACAACGCTCGCTCGATCGGCCCGGAAAGCCTGGTCGGCCGCTGGAAGAAGAAGGGTCTCAACGAGAACCTTGCCCGCGAGCTCATGGAGCTGCACGTGCTCGGCGTCGATGCCGGCTACAGCCAGGCCGACGTCACCAATCTGGCGCGGATCCTGACCGGCTGGACCGTCGGCGATCTCGATACGCTCGAACCCGGCCGCACCGTGTTCATGGTCAACGCGCATGATCCCGGGCCGATCACGGTGCTCGGCAAGACCTATCAGCCCGACGGCGCGGCGCAGCTCGATCAGGTGCTCGACGATCTGGTGCGGCATCCGGCGGCGGGGCGGTTCGTGGCGCGCAAGCTGGTCGCGCATTTCGTCGGACCGGCCGCGCCGCCGACGCTGGCGCCGCGGCTCGCCGACGTGTTCACCCGCACCGGCGGCGATCTCGGCGCGGTGACGCGCGCGCTCATTGCCGACGACGAGGCGTGGGTCGAGGGGGACAAGCGCGTGATCCCGCCGTGGGATTTCGCGGTCGCGACGGCACGCGCGCTGGAGACCGATCTGCCGATCGGCATGGTGTTCCGCCTGACCGACGTGCTCGCCCAGAAGACCTGGGACGTCCCTCGCCGCAGGGCTGGACCGAGACCGAGGACTGGGGCAGCCCGGCCGCGCTGGTCGAGCGGCTCGACTGGTCGGACGAGATCGCCCGGCGCTTCGTCGCAACGCGCGACGTGCGGCAGCTCGCGGAAGCGGTGGTCGGCCCGACGCTGTCGACCGATACGGCGACCGCGATCGCCCGGGCGGAAAGTCGACAGCAGGCGCTGGCGCTCCTGCTGATGTCGCCGGAGATGCAGCGGCGCTGAGCGTGAGCGGCCCGCTGCCGCTCCACCTTTGCGGCCTCAGGCCTTTGGCGGATCGTCGAGCAGCCTTTTGGCAATCTCCCGGTGTTCCGGCTTGATCGAGCCGGCGACGAGGCCGAGCGCGGTGACGAGCACGGTTGCGTCGTCGGTGAAGCCGATCAGCGGCAGTACGTCGGGCAGGATGTCGATCGGCGAGACGAAATAGGCGAGCGCGGCGAGCAGCGTGAAGCGCACCCTGCGCGGCGTCTCGGGGTCGAGCGCGGCGAGATAGCCGGCGACGACATCGTCCATGAACGGGATCGCGCGGGCGGCGCGGCGCACGGTGCGCCAGAAGCCGTCGCGAACGCGGGTCTCGCGCGTCTCCTCCGGACCGATGATTTCGGGATCGAGATAGATGCCGTCGTCGCGCCGGGCCATGGGCGTCCTCCTCGTGGTCTGAGATCGGAACGCCCGAACCCGGCGTCAAGATCCCGGCACCGCTCGCGCCCGTCCGGACGCGGTCGGCGCGGCGCAACCCATCCACAACGCGGGCCCCTGCCGTCGGGCCGATCACCACAATTATATCGACGCCCCCTTCCGCACCGCCGAAGTCGGAGTTACGCTTTCGGCATGAGACTTGGTCAGATCGGTGTGAGACGAGCCTCGGCGTCGGACGCCGCGGCGATCGCCTCGGTCCATGACGAGGCCTGGCGCCTCGCCTATCGCGGCATCATTCCGGGTGCGAACCTGGAGCGTATGGTCGCGCGCCGCGGGCCGGCGTGGTGGCTCCGGGCCATCGAACGGCGCGCCGCCGTGCTGGTGATCGAGGTCGGCGGTGCGGTCTGCGGCTATGCGACGGTCGGTCCGAGCCGCATGCGCATGCTGCCCTTCGCCGGCGAGATCTACGAACTCTACCTGAAGCCGGAGTACCAGGGCCTCGGCTTCGGCCGCCTGCTGTTCGAGGCGGCGCGCGAGGAGCTGAAGCGCTGCGGCTTCAAGAGCTTCTCGGTGCGCGCGCTTTCCGAGAACGATGCCGCGCACGGCTTCTATCGCCGCATGGGCGGCAAGCTCGCTGCGGAAACCGGCGAGCGCGTCGGCGACAAGACGCTGCCGGTGGTCGTGTTCGGCTGGAACGGCGGCTGAGCCGAGGCGGCCCGGAACCGGTAAGGCCCGCAACCGGGCTCCCGCATGCCGACGGCGAGCGCTTTTTTGGCCGGTCCGACGAAGGACGGCTTTTCCTTTGTGTGTGCGATGCGGTATGACGCGGGTCTTCGATCCGGGTCCGCCGGATCCGGATCTTTACCCGAACGCCCTCGAGGGGAGAGCGCATGCGCATCGACGCCATTCCGCTCGGCAAGAACGCGCCGAACGACATCAACGTCATCATCGAGGTTCCGATCGGCGGCGAGCCGATCAAGTATGAGCTCGACAAGGCGTCCGGCACCCTGTTCGTCGATCGCTTCCTCTACACCTCGATGCGGTATCCCGGGAACTACGGCTTCGTGCCGCACACGCTCTCGGACGACGGCGACCCGATCGACGTGATCGTCTGCAACACGCGCGCGATCGTTCCGGGCGCGGTGATCAACTGCCGCCCGATCGGCGTGCTGCACATGCAGGACGAGGCCGGCCACGACGAGAAGATCCTCGCCGTGCCGTCGTCGAAGCTGACCAAGCGCTACGACAGCGTCACCAGCTACTCGCAGCTGCCGCAGATCACGCTGGAGCAGATCCAGCACTTCTTCGAGCACTACAAGGACCTGGAGCCCAACAAGTGGGTCAAGGTCGTCGGCTGGGGCGACGACGCCGAGGCGCGCAAGCTGATCGTCGAGGCGATCGAGCGCTACCAGAAGGACAAGGCCGCCGCGGAGTGATCCGCCGGCCGGCGTGTCCGGAACTGTGACTTCTGGAAAAGGGCGGGGCGTTGGTCTCGCCCTTTTTGCGTTTCGGTTGATGCCTCGGCTCGCAAGTGCTTGCGGTGTCACCGCGCCTGCGCGTGATATTCGCGGTTCGGGCGCATGTCGGTGGCGGTGGCGACGCGGTTCGACATGTTGAAGAAGCCGGTCACGGCGGCGATGTCCCAGATGTCGCGATCGGTGAACCCGACCGAGCGCAGGCCGGCGCGGTCGGCGTCCTCGATCGCGTGCGGCGTCTCGGTCAGCTTGACGGCGAAGTCGAGCATCGCGCGCTGGCGGGCGTCGAGCCGGGCGGCGCGGTAGTTCATCACCATGAGCTCGCCGAGCACCGGATCGCCCGAGAGCTGGCGCACGGCGGCGCCATGGGCGGTCAGGCAGTAGAAGCAGCGGTTCACCGCCGAGACCGCCACGGCGATCATCTCGCGCTCGAGCTTCGACAGGCCGGATGGCGCCAGCATCAGGTCGTTGTACATGGCCGAGAACGCCTTGAGCTTCGGCAGATCGAAGGCATAGGCGGCGAGCACGTTCGGCACGAAGCCGATCTTCTCCTGACACTTGGCGAAATAGGCGCGGGTCTCCTCGTCGAGCTCGGCCATCGGCAGATCGAGGATGATCGGCGGCTCGGTCGTGGCTGCGGTCTCGGCCGGCGCGGCGTTGTCGCCCTTCCGGCCGGGCTTCTCGTGCTTGGCTTCCGCGCGCCGGACCTCGGCGTGCTTCGCCTCGTCGGAGGCCTTCTTGCCCTTCTTCGGGCTCTTTTCCTTCGCCATCGCGTCGTTTCTCCCTCGGATTGCCGTCCGAACCGCGTCCGGACACGTCCTCGCCCATATTTCCCGCTCGGTTGGCGGACGCAACCGTCTCGCTCGCGTCATTGGAACGCGAGTATCCGTTGATCGGCCCCGGCCGCTCGGCCATGGTGGGACAGGATGTCGCGGGTCGGGAGCCGCGACGTGGAGAAGAACTCGATGACGATCATGATCGAAGCCGCAAAGGCCGAACGTCTCGCAGCCGTCCGCCGCCTCCTGGCCGCGCGACCCGACGAAGCGGCGTTGACCGCCTTCGCCGACCTCTTCTTCGAGCGCGGCTCCTCCGAGGATCTGGTCGCCTACGAGGCGGCCGAGCTCGCCGCCATCGCCGAGAACGCCTGGAGCCACCTCGCCGAGCGCGATCCGGCCCGACCGTCGATCCGCGTCTATGATCCGGCCGCGCCGGAGGGCGCCGTCCGGCTGCCGACCGAGACCGTGGTCGAGATCGTCAACGACGACATGCCGTTCCTGCTCGATTCGGTGATGGGCGAGCTGACCGAGGCCGGCCACGGCATCCGGCTGGTGCTGCATCCGATCTTCGCCGTCGCACGCGATGCCGGCGGGCGGCTCGACCGGTTCTCCGATCCGCGCAACGCCGACAAGGGCGCGGGGCGGGAAAGCCTGATCCGCATCCACATCGAGCGCCTCGCCGGCGCCGAGGTTCGGCAGGCGCTCGCCGAGGCGATCGGGCGCACGCTGACCGACGTGCGTCACAGCGTCGACGACTGGAAGCCGATGCTCCGGCGGCTCAAGCGGGCGCGCAAGCAGATGCGCGACGGCAAGCCGGTCGGCTCGAAGGAGGACCTGCTCGAGACGGTCGATTTCCTCGACTGGCTCGGCGACGACAACTTCCTGTTCCTCGGCATGCGCGACTATCTCTACACCGAGGACGGCGGCCAGGGCCGGCTGGAGCGGATCGAGGATTCCGGCCTCGGCGTGCTCACCGATCCGGAGGTGCGCGTGCTCCGGCGCGGCGACGACAACGTCAACGCCTCGCCGTTCATGGACCTGTTCCTGAAGTCGTCGCGCGCGATCGTCGTCACCAAGGCGAACCTGCGTTCGCGCGTGCATCGGCGCACCCACCTCGACTACGTCGGCGTCAAGCAATACGACGACGACGGCAAGCTCGTCGGCGAGCTGCGCATCCTCGGCCTGTTCACCTCGACGGCCTATACGGCCTCGGCGCGGCAGATCCCGCTCGTCCGGCACAAGATCGACCGCATCCTCGCCCGCGCCGGCTTCGATCCCGGCAGCCATTCCGGCAAGGCGCTGGTGATGGTGCTCGAGACCTATCCGCGCGACGAGCTTTTCCAGATCGAGGAGGACCAGCTCTACGATTTCGCGTTGCGCATCCTGGCGCTCGACGAGCATCCGCGCATCCGCGCGCTGGTGCGCCACGACCTGTTCGACCGCTTCGTCTCGGCGCTGATCTACCTGCCGCGCGACCGCTACACGACCGACGTGCGCGTGCGCATCGGCACGGCTCTCGAAGAGGCGTTCCGTGGCCGGGTGGTGTCGTGGCGGCCGACCTTCCTCGAAAGCTCGCTGATGCGGGTCCACTTCATCATCGGGCGCTACGGTGGCGTCACGCCGACGATCGATCCCGATGCGCTGGAGACGACCGTCGCGGCGATCGCGCGCACCTGGCGCGACGATTTCGACGACGCGGTCGAACGGGCGCTCGGCGTGCCGAAGGCCACCCGCATGCTGGCGCGCTACGGCGAGGCGTTCAGCGCCGCCTATCGCGAGGCCCGTTCGGCGGAAAGGGCGGTCGCTGACATCGGCATCATGGAGGCGATGGGCGATGGGCGCTCGATCGCGATCGATTTCTATCGCCGGGACGGGGAAGCCGCGGCGCGCGTGCAACTCGCCCTGTTCCATGCCGAGACGCCGGTGCCGCTGTCGGATCGCGTGCCGGTCCTGGAGAACATGGGCCTCCGCGTCATCAACGAACGCACCTACGAGATCGCGCCCGCCGGTCTGCCGCGGCTCTACCTGCACGACATGACGCTGGAGCGCGCCGACGGCGCGGCGCTCGATCTGACGGCGGAGACCGATGCGCGGCTGGAGACGCTGTTCCTCGCCGTCTGGCACGGCCGGGCCGAGAACGACGGCTTCAACGCGCTCGGCCTCGCCGCCGGCCTCGACTGGCGGCAGATCTCGATCCTGCGCGCGATCGGCCGCTATCTGCGCCAGATCCGGATTCCCTATTCGATCGACTATGTCTGGGCGGCGCTGCGGCGCTACCCCCAGACCGCCGCTGCGCTCGTGGCGCTGTTCGAAGCCCGCTTCGATCCGGATCGACCCGACGACGATCGCGATCTCGCCGAAGCGCGGCTCGTGGCCGAGATCGAGGCCGAGCTCGACAAGGTGCCGAGCCTCGACGACGACACGATCCTGCGCCGCTATCTCAATCTCGTCCGCTCGATCGTGCGCACCAACGCCTACCAGCACGACGCGGCCGGGGCCTTGCGCGAGACGCTCGCCTTCAAGATCGACAGCCGCGCGGTCACGGCCATGCCGGAGCCGAAGCCGTTCCGCGAGATCTGGGTGTTCGGGCCGCGTGTCGAGGGCGTGCATCTGCGCTTCGGCAAGGTGGCGCGCGGGGGCTTGCGCTGGTCGGACCGGCCGCAGGATTTCCGCACCGAGGTGCTCGGTCTCGTGAAGGCGCAGCAGGTCAAGAATGCGGTCATCGTGCCGGTCGGCGCGAAGGGCGGCTTCGTGCCCTTGCAACTCGTCGCCGGCATGAGCCGCGACGCCTGGCTCGCCGAAGGCACCGAGGCCTACAAGACCTTCGTCTCGACGCTTCTGACCGTGACCGACAATCTGGTCGGCCACGCGGTCGTGCCGCCCCCGCGCGTGGTGCGCCACGAGGGCGACGATCCCTATCTGGTCGTCGCGGCGGACAAGGGCACGGCGACCTTCTCCGACACCGCCAACGGCATTGCCGAGGAGGCCGGCTTCTGGCTCGGCGACGCTTTCGCGTCCGGCGGTTCGGTCGGCTACGACCACAAGAAGATGGGCATCACCGCGCGCGGCGCCTTCGAGGCGGTGAAGCGGCACTTCCGCGAGATGGACGTCGACATCCTGTCGACGCCGTTCTCGGTCGCCGGCGTCGGCGACATGTCGGGCGACGTGTTCGGCAACGGCATGCTGCTGGCCTCGACCATCCGGCTCGTCGCCGCCTTCGACCACCGGCACATCTTCCTCGACCCGGATCCGGATCCGGCGTCGAGCTTCGCCGAGCGCGAAAGGCTGTTCGACCTGCCGCGGTCGAGCTGGGCCGACTATGACGCCGCGAAGATCTCGGCCGGCGGCGGCATCTATGCCCGCAGCGAGAAGGCGATCGATCTCTCGGAGGCGGCGCGGGCGATGCTCGGCCTCGATCATACGCGGGCGACGCCGCAGGAGGTCATGAACGCCATCCTGCGCATGCCGGTCGACCTCCTGTGGTTCGGCGGCATCGGCACCTATATCCGCGCCTCGACCGAGACCGATGCCGACGCCGGCGACCGCGCCAACGACCCGATCCGTGTGGCTGCGCCGCAGGTGCGGGCCCGTGTGATCGGCGAGGGTGCCAATCTCGGCGTCACGCAGCGCGCGCGTATCGAGCTCGGCCTCGCCGGGGTGCGCGTCAACTCCGACGCGATCGACAACTCCGCCGGCGTCAACTCCTCCGACGTCGAGGTCAACATCAAGATCGCGCTCGGCCATGCGGTACGCGCCGGCGAGCTGACCATGCCCGATCGCAACGTGCTGCTCGCCTCGATGACCGACGAGGTTGCGCATCTGGTGCTCGCCAACAACTATCGGCAGACGCTGTCGCTGAGCCTCGCCGAACGGCGCGGGCTCGAAGATCTCGGCTATCAGCGCCGGCTGATGGAGACGCTGGAGCGCGCCGGCCGGCTCGACCGGGCGGTCGAGTTCCTGCCCGATGATCCCGCGCTCATCGCGCGCGAGAAAGCTGGCAAGGCGTTGACCCGTCCGGAACTCGGCGTGCTGCTGGCCTATGCCAAGCTGTCGCTCAAGGAGGACCTGATCGGTTCGGACGTGCCCGACGATCCGTTCTTCCGGGCCGAGCTCACGGCCTATTTCCCCTCGGCGATGCGCGAGCGCTTCGCCGGTGCGATCGGTGCGCATCGGCTGCATCGGGAGATCATCGCGACCCGGCTCGCCAATCTGGTGATCGATCGCGGCGGGCCGGCCTTCGTCGCGCGCATCGCCGACCGGACCGGCGCCACGCCGGCGACGATCGCGCGCGCGGCGGCCGCGGCTGCGGCGGCCATCGGCTCCGAGCGCCTCGACCGGCAGATCGACGCGCTCGATACGCTGGTACCGGGTGCTGTGCAGCTCGAACTCTACGCGGCCGTGCAGGATGCGCTGATCGATGCGACGGTCTGGGCGTTGCGCAACGTCTCGCTCGACGCCGGGCTCTCGGCCGTGGTCGCGCGTTTCGCCGAACCCGTCGCGGCGCTCGCGCCGGCCTTCGACGGTATCGTCGGTGTGGCGATCCGCGATGCGGTCGCGGCGCAGACGGCGACCTGGGTCGCGGCCGGCGTGCCGGACGATCTGGCGGTCCGGCTCGCGCGGCTGCCGGTGTTCGCGGCGCTGCCGGATGCGATCGTGGTGGCTGAGCAGACCGGCGCGGCGGTCGAGGATGCCGCGCGGGTGCATTTCGCCGCGGCCGAGCGGCTGCGCATCGTGGCGCTGGAGACGGCGGCGCGGCGGGTCGCGGTCAAGGACTACTATGACGGCCTGGCGCTCGACCGCGCGCGTGGCATGCTCGCGGCCGCGCATCGGGCGATCGACGCGCACGCGCTCAACACCGATGGCGGTCTGGAGGCGTGGCTGGTCGGCCTCGGCCGGGCGCCGGAGGCGGCGCTCGCCCAGATCGACGAGATCATCGGCACCGGCGGCCTCACCGTCTCGCGCTTTGCGGTGGCGGCCGGGCTGATCGCGGATCTGGCGAACGGCAAGGCGTGAGCCGCTCGGAGGAGCGTAAAGAAGGGCGACCAAGAAAGAGGGGCGGCAACGCCGCCCCAATCTCCCTTGATCCCTGTGTCCGTGTATTCCGGCGCTTCAGTGTCGGAAGTGGCGCATGCCCGTGAAGCACATCACGATGCCGGCCTTGTCGGCGGCGGCGACCACGTCGTCGTCGCGCATCGAGCCGCCGGGCTGCACGACCGCGGTCGCGCCGGCCGCAATCAGTGCCTCGAGGCCGTCGGCGAACGGGAAGAACGCGTCCGACGCGGCGACCGAACCGGCCGTCAGCGACTCGGTCAGACCCGCCGCCTTGGTCGCCTCGGCGGCCTTCGACACGGCGATCTTTGCCGAATCCACGCGGCTCATCTGGCCGGCACCGATGCCGACGGTGGCGCGGTCCTTCACGAACA
Source organism: Ancalomicrobiaceae bacterium S20 (assembly GCA_040269895.1). NCBI lineage: Bacteria > Pseudomonadati > Pseudomonadota > Alphaproteobacteria > Hyphomicrobiales > Ancalomicrobiaceae > Methyloraptor > Methyloraptor flagellatus. The sequence goes on from CP158568.1 coordinate 4,355,381, forward strand.
CGATGGCGTTCGACTTGATGTGCTTCACCACCCGGAACGCGAAGGTCATGTCGTCCTCCTGCGCCGGCGTCGGCTGCTTGAAGGTGACGACCTTGAGCTCGACGTCGTCGACCGTGCCGTAGTCGCGGGTCTGCACCAGCAGGCCGCCGGCGACGGTCTTGGCCGTGAAGCCGGCGCCACCGGGATTCGGCAGCTTGCCGGCGAGGAGCAGGCGCAGGTTCTTCTTCTCGGCGATGATCGCCTTGGCCTCGTTGGTGGCGTCGGGGGCGATGATCACCTCGGTGAAGATCTTGACGATCTCGTGGGCGGTCTCGGCGTCGAGCTTGCGGTTGAAGGCGATGATGCCGCCGAAGGCCGAGACGGGGTCGCAGCGCAGCGCCTTGAGATAGGCGTCCTTCAACGTCTTGGCCTCGGCGACGCCGCAGGGATTGGCGTGCTTGATGATCGCGCAGGCGGCGGTGCGGTAGGGGTCGAACTCGGCGACGAGTTCGTAGGCCGCGTCGGTGTCGTTGATGTTGTTGTAGGAGAGCTGCTTGCCCTGCACCTGCACGGCGGTCGCCACGCCCGGGCGCTGCTCGGCCGTGCGGTAGAAGGCGGCGAGCTGGTGCGGGTTTTCGCCGTAGCGCATGACCTCGACGAGCCGGCCGCCGAAGGCGCGGTAGGCCGGGTTCGGCTCGCCGACCTTCTCGGCGAACCAGTTGGAGATCGCCGCATCGTAGGTCGCGGTGCGCGCGAAGGCCTTCTGCGCCAGCCGGCGGCGGACCTTCAGCTCCGTGCCGCCCTTGGTCTCGATCTGCTCGAGGATCTTGGCGTAATCGGCCGGATCGACCACCACGGCGACATGGCCGTGGTTCTTGGCTGCGGCGCGGATCATCGCCGGGCCGCCGATGTCGATGTTCTCGATCGAGGTCGCCTCGTCGGCGCCCTTCGCGATCGTTTCCTCGAACGGATAGAGGTTGATCACCGCGAGATCGATGCCGGCGATGCCGTGGGCCTGCATGGCCTCGGCGTGGTCGGGGTCGTTGCGCACCGCGAGCAGGCCGCCGTGGACCTTCGGGTGCAGCGTCTTGACGCGGCCGTCCATGATCTCGGGGAAGCCGGTGACGGCCGAGACGTCGATCACCGGAACGCCGGCATCGGCGAGGCTCTTGCGCGTGCCGCCGGTCGAGACCAGCTCGACGCCCTTCTCGGCGAGCGCGCGGGCGAAATCGATCAGGCCGGTCTTGTCGGAGACGGAGAGGAGCGCGCGCTTGACCGGCACGAGATCGGGCGGCGCGATGTTCTTGGCCTCGACGGACATGGGCTGCGGCTCCGGCTTTCGCGGGAGCGGGCCACTCGGCGGCTCCCGGCAACGGGGAAATCTCGGCGCCGCGATAGCACCGGATCGCCGCGCGCGCAAACGAAGCCATGCGCTGGCTGCGATGCGAATGGAACAAGGGACGTCGGTCGCGGGCAGCTCGCGCTCACCCGCTCAGAGCGAGACGCGACGGCGGAGGGCGCGCGGCTCGGCGGTGCGATGGAAACTCCAGCGTACCTCGCCGAGACCGCCGGCGTCGGCGGCGACGACGATCTGCTCGGCGTGGCGGACGCCGTGCAGGTCGGCGAGATAGACCGATTCCTCGAGATGGGCCGGCAGATCGGCGCAGCGGAATTCCCAGGCCTCGCCGTCGGGGCCGAGCAGCACGACGCCGCCGCCGCCGAGAGCGGAGGCCTTGACCTGTGGGTGGATGTGGAACCGGATCACGAAGGGCGGCCGGTTGCCGCCTTCGAGCGGCACCACGCGGTCGCGGCCGTCGATGCGGTCGCCCTCGGCCGAGAGCCGGAGCGTGCGTTCGTGGAGCACGCCGAACGCCTTGGCATAGCCGTCGTGGCTGGCGACCACGGCGACGGTGCCGTCCGCCTCCTGCCGCTCGACCGGCACGCTCTCGGGGCCGCCGACCAGCACCGGGCCGAACAGGCGGGCGACGAGGCCCTTGTCGCGCACGGTCGCCGAGGAGCGGTCGCCGACCACCACGGTCGAGTGTGCCGCGGTGGTCCGCGCCATGCGCCGCCACTGCGGCAGTGGCCGGAACGGTGTGCCGCAATTGGTGATGTAGCGCGTCGTGCCGGAGGAGAACTCGAACGACAGCGTGCCGGCATGCGCGGCTTGGGCAACCGGGATCGGCGGCGGCGGGCCGGTGTCGACGATCACCACCGTGCGACCGGCCTCCAGGCGCTGGAAGCCGGAATGCGAGGCGTTGCCGTGGGTGGCGCCGCGGGCGTCGTCATAGACGAGCACGGTCGCGACCAGATCCGTCGGCGTCGGGCCGACGCCATTGAAGAGCGCGATGGCGCCGTCGCCATGCCGGACGAACCGGAGCCACGGCATCATGCGATCGACCGCGTTCATCAGCGCGGCCGAGGCCGGAATGCCGCGCGCCGACAGCGCTTGGCGCAGCGGCAGGAGGTCGATCAGGATGTCGAGCGCGGCGGCCGGATTACGCGAGATGTGGCCGCCGTCGGGCAGGATCTGGCGCTTCAGTTCGTCGTCGAGCCGGCGCATCGCGGTCTTCACCTGTCGCCGGAATCCCTCGACCGCCACGGCGGCGGCGAGCAGCGCGATCGCGGTCTTCAGCCGCGGCAGACCGTCGGGCTCCTCGCCGTAGCGGATGCGCAGGCGCTTCACATGGCGGGTGATGCCGACCAGGAAGCGCTGGTAGAAGGCGGCGTCGCTGTCCTCGAGCACCATCGGCGACTGGGCGAGCCAGGACATCAGCCGGCGCGAGGCGACGTCCGGCTCCCAGGCGACCGGCGGATGGGTATCGAGCCCGAGCCAGTCGTCGACCAGGGCGCGGGCATTGGAGCGGGCGATCGGCGTATCGGCGGCGCGCAGGTGCCGCAGCCAGCCGAAGCCGTGCAGCACGCGCGCCCATTCGTCGGATGGCGGGGGCATGTCGAAGGGCGAGCGGCCCCGGCACTCGACCACCTGACCGGAGAACACGAAACTGCCGGCATAGATGTCGCCGGCGACCGTCGGATCCGCTGTACGCAGGTCCTGCGGGGCGATGGCGAGACGATCGGCCGATGGCTCGAACGACGCACGCAGGCCGCGCGCGAACCGGCGCAGCGGCGCCGTCGCACGTCGCGCGACCTCGCCCACGACCAGTCGCAGTCGTCGGCTCAATCCGTCCATGCCCTGGATCGGCATGTTCCCCGCCCCGGTGGGTCGTGCCCCGGGCGAAAGCGTTCGCTCCCGCCGGATTCCGACCACGCACATCCTGTCACCCGCGCGAAGCAGCGCGGGCATTGTCCCAACCTCCACGGCACCCGAACGAGGTTAAAGGCCGGTTAAGTCGACGCCGGAGAGGTGAATTGAGCCGGCTCAGGACTCGTTTCGGATCAGGCGTGCGGCAAAGAAGCCATCGCAGCCGCCGGGCTGCGCGTCGGTTGCCGGCAGGTGAAACGGCAGGGTGCGCAGGTCGCCGGCGAGGGTGATCGCCTGCGCGAGACCGCCGATCTCCTCCGGCCGGACGGGCAGGCGACGGAACGGCGCACCCGCGGCGAGAAACGCCTCGATCTGCGCCTCACCCTCCTCGGGCTGCAGCGAGCAGGTGCAATAGACGAGCGCCCCGCCGGGCTTCACCCAGGCGCTCACGCGCTCCAGCAACCGCTTCTGCAGCGCCGCGAGGGTGGCGACATCCTCCGGGCTCTTCAGCAGCATGACGTCCGGGTGGCGGCGGATGGTGCCGGTCGCGCTGCAGGGCGCGTCGAGCAGGATCGCGTCGAAGCTCTCCTTGGGCGTCCAGGTCTCCAGATCGGCGGCGACGACGCGCACGTTCGGCAGTCGCAGCCGGCCCATGTTCTGCTTCACGCGCTCGAGCCGTTCCGGCGACAGGTCGACGGCGGTCACCTCGGCGCCAGCGGCGGCGAGTTCGGCGGTCTTGCCGCCGGGCGCGGCGCACAGATCGGCCACCTGCCGACCCTTGACGTCGCCGAGCAGGCGCGCCGGTAGCGCGGCGGCGGCGTCCTGCACCCACCATTCGCCTTCGAGGAAACCTTCGAGCTTGTCGATGGCGCCGCCGCCGGCGAGGCGCACCGAGCCGGTCGGCAGCACGGCACCGCCGAGCGCGGCGGCCCAGCGCGCGGGATCGGATTTCACGGTCAGGTCGAGGGCGGCTTCCGTCAGATGCGCCTCGGCGATGGCGCGGGCGCGCTCGGGACCGTAGGCCGCCGTCCAGCTCTCGAACAGCCATTCGGGCGTGTTCAGCGCGGCGGCGTCCTGGTCGGCGAGGATCTCGTCCTTGCGGCGGGCGAGCGTGCGCAGCACGCCGTTGACGAGGCCCTTCCAGGCCTTCGCGATCCGGTCCTCGTCGGTCAGCGTCACCGACAGCGACACGGCGGCATGGTCGGGCACGTCGAGGAACAGGATCTGCGCGACGCCGACGCGCAGGATGTCGACCACGCGGTCGGCCTTGTCCGGCAGCGGCTTCTCGATCAGGCGGCGCAGCACGTCGTCGATCTGGCCGAGCCGGCGCAGCGCGGTCGACACCATGGCGCGGACGAAGGCGCGATCCTTCGGCGCCAGATTGCGGAAGGCCGGCGTGGTCGAGCGGCTGTCGAACTCCATGTCGAGCGGCCGGTTCTTCTCGACGATCTTGGCCAGGATGTCGGTCGCGAGCCGCCGGGCGGCGAGGCCGGGGATTTCCGGCCGCCGCGATCCGCGTGCCGGGTTGCCGCCGCCCGAACCGGTCGCCCCTCCGGACGGTCCGGTTCGATCCTGCCGCTCATCCCTGTTTCGGCCGTCGCCGCGCTGCTCGCGATCCCGCAATCCGTCGTTCCTCATGCCGCCGCCGGCCGCTGCCAGCGCTCGCTCAAGCCCAGGGGCCCCGGCGCGTGCGGCCGGGGTCCGTGACCGGCACGGCACCGCGCCGTCCCGTTGCCGACGGCATACGCGAATTTCCGCTCGCGCCATAGTCGAAACCGCCAGGGAACCCGGCGTCGGGGCCGCCGCCGGCGAGCTCGCGCAGTGCGGCGATGCGGTTCTCGGTCGAAGGATGGGTCGAGAACAGGTTGTCGAAGGAACGGCCGGACAGCGGATTGACGATGAAGAGATGCGCCGAGGCGGGATTGGCCTCGGCGGCCTCGTTCGGGATCATGTGCGCCGCGCCGGAGATCTTGGCGAGCGCGGAGGCGAGCCACATCGGCTGGCCGCAGATCTCGGCGCCCATGCGATCGGCGGCGTATTCGCGGGTGCGGCTCACCGCCATCTGCACGATCGAGGCGGCGAGCGGCGCGACGATCGCCGCGATCAGCACGCCGACCCAGCCGAGCGGATTGTGGTTGTCGCGATTGCCGCCGACGAAAAAGGCGATGTTGGCGAGCATCGAGATCGCGCCGGCGATGGTCGCGGTGATCGTCATGATCAGCGTGTCGCGGTTCTTGATATGAGCGAGCTCGTGCGCCATCACCCCGGCGACCTCCTCGCGGGTCAGCATGGCGAGCAGGCCGGTCGTCGCGGCGACGGCACCGTGCTCGGGATCGCGGCCGGTGGCGAAGGCGTTCGGCTGGTCGCTGTCGATCAGGTAGACGCGCGGCGCCGGCAGGCCGGCCCGCGCGGCAAGATCGTGGACCATGCGCACCAGATCCGGCGCTTCGGCTGCGCTGACCTCGCGGGCACCGTGCATCGACAGCGCGATGCGATCGGCGTTCCAGTAGCTGAACAGGTTCATCGCCAGTGCGACGAGGAACGCGATCATCATGCCGCCGCGGCCGCCGATCATGAAGCCGACGCCCATGAAGAGCGCGGTCAGCGCGGCGAGCAGCAGGGCGGTGCGAAAGTAATTCATCCTCGGGTCTCCGGCGTCGTTGGGGCGTCGGACGTCAGGGGGCGCACGTCAGCGTTCGATCATCGGTGGCGCATGGACCGAATGGACGGTTTCTCGGACCCGCGCCTCGCCTATATGATGGGAGCGCGGTCAGCGTGCTGCAAGGAAGCGGCGCGCGCCGGCCCGGCAGGACGACCGCCGGAAGCCTTCCGCAGCAACCGAGAGCGAGCCTTACCCATGACTACCATGTCCGACCCCGCGTCCGGCGAGCGATCCGCCGGCCCCAGCGCTCCGGTCGTCGAGGGAGCCGCGCCGGCGCGGCCGCGTTTCGAGGATCTGCCGCCGGCGGCCCAGCGCGCGCTGATGGAGGCCGAGGAACGGCGCAAGGCGGCGCAGGCTATCGCGCAGAATCTCTCTTTGCCGCGCGAGGTCAACGGCCGTGGCGGCGCCGAGCCGGTGCGCTATGGCGACTGGGAAGTGAAGGGGATCGCGAGCGACTTCTGACGTCGGCACGACTCATGTCCGGAGCGTCGCGCGTCCCCGCTCAGGCGGTGCCCGGATCAGGCGATCCGTCGGTTCGCGACGCCGTCTTCGGCCCCGGCCGTGTCCGTCAGCATGGCCTCGATGCGGTCGGGGGCGACCGGACGGCTGAACAGATAGCCCTGCATCTCGTCGCAGGCGTGGTTGGCGAGGAAGGCGGCCTGTTCCTCGGTCTCGACGCCTTCCGCCACGACGCTCAGCTTCAGCGCCTTAGCCATGCCGATCACGGCCTGCGAGATCGCGGCATCCTCGCTGTCGCCCGGCAGGTCGCGGACGAAGGAGCGGTCGATCTTGATCGTGTCGACCGGCAGCTTCTTCAAGAGCGACATCGACGAATAGCCGGTGCCGAAGTCGTCGATGGCGATCCGGATGCCGCGGCTGCGAATATCTTCGAGCAGATGGCTCGCGTGATAGACGTCGCGCATCATCGTGCTCTCGGTGATCTCGATCTGCAGCAGATCGGGCCGCATGCCGCTCAGGGTGAGTGCGGCGTCGATATCGGTGCTGAGGCCGCCGTCGGAGAACTGGCGCGGCGACAGGTTCACCGCCATCGAGATCGGCGGCAGGCCGCGTGCCCGCCAGGCGGCGGCCTGCTGACAGGCCTCGTTGAGGACCCAGCGGCCGATCGGGACGATCAGGCCGGTCTCCTCCGCCACGGCGATGAACTGGTCCGGCGGAACCTCGCCCCGCTCCGGACACGACCAGCGCAGCAGGGCCTCGACGCCGGTGATCCGGCGCGTCGCGACATTGACCTTCGGCTGATAGAGCAGGCGGAACTGGTCGAGCCGCAGCGCGTGGCGGAGCTGGGATTCCATGATCAGCCGCTCGACCGACATCGGCTTGGCGCGCGCCGAGAAGAAGCGGAAGCCGTTCTTGCCTTCCTCCTTGGCGCGGTACATGGCGACGTCGGCGTTCTTGGTCAGCGTCGCCTCGTCCTCGCCGTCGGACGGGTAGAGCGCGATGCCGATGCTCGCGGTGGTTCGGCATTCGACGCCGCAGAGCAGCAGCGGCTCGCTGACCGCGCGCAGGATCTCACGCGCCGCGGCGCCGACCGAACCGGCGTCCTCGGCATTCTTCAGCACGACCACGAATTCGTCGCCGCCAAGCCGCGCGACCACGTCGGTCGGCTCCAGGCATCGGCCGAGGCGGCCGGCGATCTCGACCAGCAGCTCGTCGCCCGCGACATGGCCCAGGGAGTCGTTGATCACCTTGAAGCGGTCGATGTCGATGAACAGCACGGCGAAGCGGTTGGCGGCGCGGCGGGCGACGCGGATCGCCTCGTGCAGCAGCACGTTGAAGTTCGCCCGGTTCGGCAGGCCGGTCAGGCCGTCGTGGGTGGCGAGATACTTCACCCGTTCGTCGGCGCGGGCCTTCTCCTCGGCGCGCTGGAAGTTCTCCAGGGCGAAGGAAACGTTGTTGGCGAGCCGGTGCAGCAGTTCGACCAGATCGGGCGTGAAGGCATTCACTTCGCTCGACAGGAACACCAGCACGCCGACCGCCCGACCGTTGCTGATCAGAGGCAGCGAAGCGCCGGACCGGTTGCCTTCGCGCCGGGCCCGCTCGTGAAAGGCCGTGCCGCGCGCGTCGGCGAGATAGTCGTTGATCACACAGGGCTGCATGGTCCGGAAGGCGCGGCCGCTCATGCCGAGACCTTCCGGGCAGGCATCGGTCACCGCGATACGCACGGTCTTCTGCAGGTGCGCCTTCGGTCCGGCCCAGGCGACCACGCGCATGTAGGTCTCGCCGGGTTCGGCGAGCGCGATGATGGTGGAGGCGAACTTGCCGCCATGGACGGCCGCGCGGCAGACGCGCCGGAACAGGTCGTCGCGGGTGCGGGCGCGGATGATCGCCTCGTTGGTGGCGCTCAGCGCCGCGAACATGCGCGTCAGCCGTTCGCGCTGGGCCTCCGCCCGCCGGCGTTCCTCGCCGCGCTCGAAGTTGTCCAGTGCGAAGACGATGTTCTCGGCGAGCCGCTGCAGCAGCTCCACGAAGTCGGGGGTGAAGTTCTCCGATTGGCTCGACGAGAAGGCGAGCACGCCGATCACCTCGCCGCCGCGCAGCAGCGGCACGGCAGCGGCCGACGAGCCATAGGGCGCCAGGGCGACCGCATCGGTGCTCAGCACGGGGCGGCGGTCGCGGTAGGCCGCGGCGATGATCGCGGTGGCGCCGTCCGTCGCGGTGATTTCGATGTCAACGGGTTCGGCCCGGCGCAGCGAGGCGCCGGCCATGGCGACGATGGTTAGACGACCGGCGTCCGGGGCCGCCAGGGCGATGACCATGGAGGCGAACTTGCCGCCGCGGCGGCGGCGCTGACGAGGCGAAACAGCTCCTCGCGGGACCGTGCGCGCATGATCGCGGCATTGGTCGCGCCGAGCGTCGCCAGCATGCGGGCGACTTGGTCCAGCCGCTGCGCCGCCGCGTGGCCGGTATCGGGATCGCCGCGTCGCGGCCGAACATTCGATCTCGTCACCGAACAAAGCCGTTTCACATGGGTCCGACCGGTGTTCGATCGGAACAAGACATTTCTGCACTATGCCCGACAGACCTAAATTCGCGGTTACTGGCAAAAGCGTGCGGCCTCAACTCCTTGTCAGTAACTGGAATTTTTGTTCAACCCGAGAACGTCGCGGCAGTCTTCAGGCCGAGCTCCGACAATCGCTGTTCCAGAGCCGCGATGAACACGCGCGTCTTCGGCAGCACCTGCCGGGCCGTCGGGTAGACCGCCCAGATCGCCAGGGCGCTCGGTGCGGCATCGTCGAGCCGGATCGGGATCAGCCGGCCGGCGGCGATGTCCTCGGCGATGTTCCACTCGGCCAGGATCGCCAGGCCGAGGCCGGCGAGGCAGGTCTCATAGATCGCGTCGATCGTGTTCGACGCGAAGCGACCGGCGACGCCGATGCGCGTTTCCCGCCCCTCGCGCAGGAAGCTCCATTGCGTCGTCTCCGACAGGGGCAGGCAGTCGTGGTCGCGCAGATCGGCGAGGCGGGTCGGCGCCCCACGCCGTGCGAGATAGGCGGGGGCCGCGACCAGCAGCCGCGGGCTCGGCGCCAGCCGGCGGGCGACGAGGCCGTTTTCGGCCAGCGGCGCGATGCGGATCGCGAGGTCGAGGCCGCTTCCGACAATGTCGGACGGCAGATCGCTCAGCTGCAGGTCGATGGCGAGTTCGGGATTGGCGGCGAGCAGTGGGCCGATCAGCGGCAGGACGATCCGGCGGCCGAACATTACCGAGGTCGACACGCGCAGGCGACCGGCGGCGCCGGTGCTGGCCGAGCGCAGCAGCGCCCGTCCCGTGGCCGCGCTGTCGAGCATGGTTTCGGCGAAGGGCAGGAAGGCTTCGCCCTCCGGCGTCGGCGACGAGGCGCGGGTGGTCCGATGCAGCAGGCGTACGCCGAGCTCGCGCTCCAGGGCCACCAGCCGGCGCGAGGTCAGCATCGGCGAGATGCCGAGCCGGCGTGCGGCACCGGAGAGGCTGCCGGTCGCGGCCGCCTCGACGAAGACGGCGACGGCATCGATGTCCATCGTGGTGATCTCGCCTTATCCATTTTTGATAGACCGGCTGGTCGTTTCCCCTCGATACTGCGAAAATGGATAAGCTGCTACATGGGCGGCACGGAATTTCCGCCCCGTCTCTTTCCCGTCCGACGCGGGGGTGCCTGTTCCGGGTCTCGTCAGACCCGAGCGCGGTGCTGCGCCGGACCTTCAACGGAGCGATCGCCGGACCCCGCCGCACGGCGGCCGGTTCGGCGGGTCGCGCTCCGGGAGCCGTGCCATGTCTCAGCACACCGCATCCGATCCCGCCGCCACATCCGTCCTGGGGCGTGGTCTCATCCTTCTGATGGCGACCGCCACCGGCGTCGCGGTCGCCAACATCTATTACAACCAGCCGATGCTCGGCGTGATCGAGGCGGATCTGCCGCCATCGCCGCTCGCCGGGTTCATCCCGACCGCGACCCAGCTCGGCTATGCTGCCGGGCTGTTCCTGGTGGTGCCGCTCGGCGACATCGTCGAGCGGCGGCGGTTGATCACGATCCAGTTCGCGCTGCTCGCGCTGGCGCTGGCCGCCGCGGCGCTGGCGCCGAACGCGCTGGCGCTCGCCGCCGCTTCGGTGCTGATCGGCATGGGATCGTCGGTCGCGCAGCAGATCGTCCCCTTCGCGGCGGCGCTGAGCGCGCCCGGCCGGCAAGGGCGGACGATCGGCACGGTCATGGCCGGTCTGTTGTGCGGCATCCTGTTCAGCCGGACGCTGGCGGGCTTCGTCGCCACCCATGCCGGATGGCGCGCGATGTTCGGGCTCGGCGTGCCGCTGGCGCTCGCCGCGGCGGCGGTGATGCGCGCGACGCTGCCGCGCTCCGTGCCGACCGCGACGATCGGCTACGGCGCCGCACTCGTGTCGCTCGGCCGGCTGTGGCGGCACCATCCGGCGCTCCGGCGGGCGACCTACACGCAGGCCGCGTTGTTCGGCGCTTTCTCGGCGTTCTGGACCGTGCTCGCGTTCCATCTCGCCGAGCCGCACTTCGGCCTCGGGGCCGACTTCGCCGGCCTGTTCGGCCTGATCGGCGCGGCCGGCGTCTTCGCGGCGCCGCTCGCCGGCACGCTCGCCGACCGTCGCGGCCCGCGTGCGGTCATCGCGGCGGGGGCTGCGACCGTGCTCGTGTCCTGGCTGGTGTTCGTCGGCTGGAACAGCCTCGCCGGACTGGTCGTCGGTGTGCTGTTGCTCGATTTCGGCGCCCAGAGTGCGCTGATCTCGCACCAACACCTCGTCTATGCGCTCGAGCCGGCGGCGCGCTCGCGGCTCAACACCGTATTCATGACCGGCATGTTCCTCGGCGGTGCGCTCGGCTCGGCCGGCGCGACGGCGGCCTGGATGCAGGGTGGCTGGACGGCGGTCGGCCTGTTCGGCGTGGCGCTCGGCGCGATGGCGCTGGGGGTCACGGCGCTTGCCCGCACCCGGCGCGGACATCCTCAGACGAAGACGGCGGCGCATTGAGCGCCGCCGAGGGCTGACCGTCGACCGTCACAGCGGCGCGACGGTCGAGCCTTCGATCAGGCCGCGGCAGGCGGAGACCTCCGCGGCCATGACATCGAAAGCCCCGGACCCGCGCCGCGTGGCGCAGGTCCGGGTGGGTCAGCAGCCAGAGATCGGTCGCGAAAGCCTCGACCAGCGGGCCGAGACGGCGCAGGCCCGGGCGCGAATCACCGACGAAGCAGGGCAGGTGGCCGACGCCGACGCCGGCCTCGATCGCCTCGGCGAGGCCGAGCACCGTGTCGATGCGATAGGCGATCCGCTCCGGCGCGACGTGGTCGCGCACATGGCGCACCGCCGCCAGGCCGGCGAGACTTTCGCCGAGCGACACCCAATCCCGCTCATAGAGGCTCGCCGCGTCGACCGGTTCGGGGCGTGGAAACGCGCTCTCGGCGCCATAGAGCGCCCAGCCGATCCGCGCCAGGCGTCGGCCGATCAGCGTCTCCGGCGGCGCATCGGTCGCCCGGATCGCGACGTCGGAGTCGCGCTTGGACAGGTTCAGAGCGCGGTTGCCGATCACGATGTCGAGCCGGACCTTCGGGTACTGGCGCCGGAAGCGGGCGAGCATCGGCGTCAGCAGATGGATCAGCAGCGAGTCGTTGGTGGTGACGCGCAATTCGCCGCTCGGCTCGGGCTCGCGCCCGGACAGGCGGCGGGTCAACGAGGTGATTTCGCCGTCGAGCCGCTCGGCGACCGCGACGATCTCCTCGCCGGCCGGCGTCGGCACGTAGCCGGTGCGCAGCCGCTCGAACAACCGGACACCCAGGCCCGCCTCGATCTGATTCAGCCGGCGGAACACGGTCGAGTGGTCGATGCCGAGCGCGGCGGCGGCCGCGGGCAGCGACCGCGTCTCGGCGATCACGGCCACGACGCGGAAATCATCCCAGTTCAGCGTGCGTTGGGGGATGGCCATGGTCGTCTCGATCTTTCCTCTGCGCAATGATTATTGGATCAGTGCGAAGGTACGATTGCAAGCATGCAATCGAAATGAGGTGCACCAGAGCGAGGGACGTCCTATCTGTCTGGTCATCGGAACGCCCGGCCACGAACTCGGGCAGGAGTGACCCAAGATGACCAAGGGTATCCATCATGTCACCGCGATCGCCGGACCGGCGGCTCGCAATCTCGATTTCTACACCCGCGTCCTCGGACAGCGTCTGGTGAAGAAGACCGTCAACTTCGACGATCCGGGTACTTACCACTTCTATTTCGGCGACGAGATCGGCCATCCCGGCACGATCCTGACCTTCTTCCCCTGGGCCAATGTCGCGGCCGGCCGGCTCGGCGTCGGTGAGACGTCGGAGACGGCCTACCGGGTGCCGGCGGCCTCGATCGGCTGGTGGACGCAGCGCTTCATCGAGAAGGGCGTGCCGCACGAGGCGCCGGAGAAGCGTTTCGGCCAGACCGTGCTGCCGTTCCGCGATCCGGACGGCATGCGGCTCGCGCTGGTCGGCGTGCCGGGCATCGAGGCCGAAGCGGCCTGGACGACCGGCGACGTGCCGGCCGAGCATGCGCTGCGCGGCTTCTTTGGCGTGACGCTGCTGCTCGACAAGACCGAGGCGACCGGCGCGATCCTGACTGACGTGCTCGGCTTCAGCGAGACCGGCCGGGAGGGCAACCTGACCCGCTACGGCACGGAGGCCGGCGCCGGTGGCGTTGTCGATCTGCGCGCGGCCGGCGGCTTCCTGCCGGCGCGGCCGGGCGCGGGCTCGGTGCATCACGTCGCCTTCCGGGCGGCGAACGATGCCGAGCAGGCGGCGATGGTCGAGAAGCTTGTCGCCAACCACAATGTCCGCGTCACGCCGCAGGCCGATCGCAACTACTTCCGTTCGGTCTACTTCCGTGAGCCCGGCGGCGTGCTGTTCGAGATCGCCACCGACGAGCCGGGCTTCGCGGTCGACGAGCCGGTCGAGAGCCTCGGCACCGCGCTGAAGCTGCCGGCCCAGTACGAGCGCCACCGCGCGCGGATCGAGGCGGTGTTGCCGGATCTGACGCCGGCCGAGGCGACCGCCTGACGATCGGCTGACGATCGATCCTGAACATCCCGATATCGGCCGGCCGCGGCGACGCGGCCGGCCATCGGCTCCCGTGCCGCTGCTTCGAGTGGCGCCGTCACGGGATCGAGGAGGTTTCCATGGACACGCTCTCCCATATCCATCGTTTCGTGCCGGGCGCCGATCCGGCCGCCACGCCGCTCCTGCTCCTGCATGGCACCGGCGGCGACGAGAACGATCTCCTGCCGCTCGGCCGGGCGCTGTCGCCCGGCGCGGCGCTGGTCTCGCCGCGCGGCCGCGTGCTCGAACACGGCATGCCGCGCTTCTTCCGCCGGATCGCGGAAGGCATTTTCGACGAGGATGACGTGCGTCGGCGGGCCGGCGAGCTGGCCGGGTTCGTCGCCGGAGCGCGGGCCGCTTACGGGCTCGGCGCGCCGATCGCGGTCGGCTACTCGAATGGCGCCAATATCGCCGCGGCGGTGCTGCTGACCCATCCGGGCGTGCTCGCCGGGGCGGTGCTGATCCGCCCGATGCAGCCGCTTGGCTCGACCGAGCCGGTGCGGCTCGACGGCACGCCGATCCTGATGCTGTCGGGCGCGCGCGATCCGATCGTGACCGCGGATGACGTCGGCGGGCTCGCCGAGCGGTTCCGGGCCGCGGGCGCTGCGGTCGACCACCGCACATTGCCGACCGGCCATCCGCTGACCCAGGCCGATGTCGATATCGCCCGGGCCTGGATCGCGGAAGCGGCGAAGGCCATCGACCCGGTCCGCTGACGCGGGTCGGATGACGGGTGCGAAAAAAAGCGGGCGGCGCCTCCGGGGGAGAGGCGCCGCCCGCGCGTCCTTGTCGGAGCGGATCGGGTGGGGGCGCCCGATCCGCTGGTTCCGGCTCAGACGTCGAAGCGGTCCGCGTTCATGACCTTGGTCCAGGCCGCGACGAAGGCGTCGACGAATTTCGCCTCCGCGTCCGCCTGGGCATAGACCTCGGCGAGGGCACGCAGCTGCGAGTTGGCGCCGAACACGAGATCGACGCGGGTCGCCGTCCACTTCACCGCGCCCGACTTGCGATCACGGCCCTCGAACTCGGTCTCCTCGGCCGAGGTCGACTTCCAAACCGTGCCCATGTCGAGCAGGTTGACGAAGAAGTCGTTGGTGAGCTGACCCGGGCGGGTGGTGAACACGCCATGGGCCGTGCCGCCATGGTTGGCGCCGAGCACGCGCAGGCCACCGACGAGGGCCGTCATCTCCGGCGCGGTCAGCGTCAGCAGCTGGGCGCGGTCGACCAGCAGTTCCTCCGGCGAGATCGTGAAGGCGGCCTTCTGGTAGTTGCGGAAGCCGTCGGCGACGGGCTCCAGCACCGCGAAGGACTCCACATCCGTCTCGTCCTGCGAGGCGTCGGCGCGGCCGGGCGTGAACGGCACGGTGACCGCATGGCCCGCAGCCTTGGCGGCCTGTTCGACCGCGGCCGAGCCGGCGAGCACGATCAGGTCGGCGAGCGAGACCTGCTTGCCGCCGGTCGCGTTGGCATCGAAGGTCGCCTTGATGCCTTCCAGCACCGAGAGGACCTTCTGCAGCTCGGCCGGTTCGTTGACCGCCCAGTCCTTCTGCGGCGCGAGCCGGATGCGCGCGCCGTTGGCGCCGCCGCGCTTGTCGGAGCCGCGGAAGGTCGAGGCCGAGGCCCAGGCGGTCTTCACCAGTTCGGCCGTCGTCAGGCCCGAGGCGAGGATCTCGGCCTTGAGCTTGGCGATGTCGGCGGTGTCGATCAGCGGGTGATCGACGGCCGGGATCGGGTCCTGCCAGATGAGGTCTTCGGCCGGGACCTCCGGGCCGAGATAGCGGACCTTCGGGCCCATGTCGCGGTGGGTCAGCTTGAACCAGGCGCGGGCGAAGGCGTCGGCGAACTGATCCGGGTTCTCGAAGAAGCGGCGCGAGATCTTCTCGTAGGCCGGGTCGAAGCGCAGCGCGAGATCGGTCGTCAGCATCGCCGGGGCGTGCCGCTTCGAGGGATCATGTGCGTCCGGCACGCTGTTGGCGCCGGCGCCGTGCTTCGGCTGCCACTGGTGGCCGCCGGCCGGGCTCTTGGTGAGCTCCCAGTCGTAGCCGAACAGGTTCCAGAAGAAGTTGTTGCTCCACTTGGTCGGGGTCGAGGTCCAGGTCACCTCGAGGCCCGAGGTGATGGTGTCGGCGCCGTGGCCGGTGCCGAAGCTGTTCTTCCAGCCGAGGCCCTGCTCCTCGATCGTGGCGCCTTCCGGCTCGGGGCCGACATGGCTCGCCGCGCTGGCGCCATGGGTCTTGCCGAAGGTGTGGCCGCCGGCGATCAGCGCGACGGTCTCCTCGTCGTTCATCGCCATGCGCGCAAAGGTCTCGCGGATGTCGCGGGCGGCGGCGAGCGGGTCCGGATTGCCGTTCGGACCTTCCGGATTGACGTAGATGAGGCCCATCTGCACGGCGGCGAGCGGGTTCTCCAGGTCACGGTCGCCGGTGTAGCGCTTGTCGCCGAGCCACTCGGTCTCCGAGCCCCAGTAGATGTCCTCTTCGGGCTCGAACACGTCGGCGCGGCCGCCGCCGAAGCCGAAGGTCTTGAAGCCCATCGATTCCAGCGCGCAGTTGCCGGCAAGGATCATCAGGTCGGCCCAGGAGATCGCGTTGCCGTACTTCTGCTTGATCGGCCACAGCAGGCGGCGGGCCTTGTCGAGGTTGGCGTTGTCCGGCCAGCTGTTGAGCGGGGCGAAGCGCTGCGTGCCCGAGGAGGCGCCGCCGCGGCCGTCGCCGGTGCGGTAGGTGCCGGCCGAGTGCCAGGCCATGCGGATGAACAGCGGACCGTAGTGGCCGAAGTCGGCCGGCCACCAGTCCTGGCTGTCGGTCATCAGCGCGACGATGTCGCGCTTGACCGCCGCCAGATCGAGCGTCTTGAACGCCGCGGCATAGTCGAACGTCTCGCCGAGCGGGCTCGTCAGCGCGGTGTTCTGATGGAGGATCCTGAGGTTGAGCTGGTTCGGCCACCAGTCCTTGTTCGACCTCATGCCGACATTGGTGGCCCCGTGGACCACCGGGCACTTGCCGGTGCCCGCCGTGTTGGTTCCGTGCATCGATCTCTCCATTGTCGCGGGTCCGGTCGGGCGGACCCGCATTGTTCGACGCCCTGTTCTGGACGGTGCAATCCGTCGTTCCGGCGCGTCGCATGTCGCGCCACCGCTTCCGCGGCGCTCCGTCCAAGCGGGTTGCTCGAACGGCACCGCCAGGCCTGCGTCCTGCTGTTTCGCCTGTCCCGCCCCTCGCCATCCCGCCACAGGGACGCGAAGCGATCGTGACGCCGAAGCTTCAGCCACGGTCATTGTTCTATCGGAACTGTTCCATTAGATTAAGTTGGATTATCTGATCGGTGTGATAAGACAGACTTATGATCAACCTCACCCTGAAACAGCTCCGCTATTTCGAGGCCTTGACCCGGTCCGGCCATTTCGGCCGCGCTGCCGACGCCTGCGCGATCTCGCAGCCGGCGCTGTCGATGCAGATCAAGGAGCTGGAAGAGGCGCTCGGCACCGCGCTGTTCGAGCGCAATGCCCGGCAGCTCCGCCTGACCGGCTTCGGCGAGGAATTCGCGCGCCGGGTGCGCGACATCCTGCGCGCCGTGGACGAGCTCGGCGATCTCGCGCGGGCCTCGCGCGACCGCTTCGTCGGCCGGCTCAGGCTCGGCGTGATCCCGACGGTCGCGCCCTACCTGCTGCCGACCATCGTCGACAAGCTGACCCGCGCCCATGCCGGCCTCGATCTCCGGCTGCGCGAGACGACGACGCCGAAGCTGATCCATGAGCTGGCCGACGGCCGGCTCGACGCCGCGATCGTCGCGCTGCCGGTCTCCGAGCCTGCCTTCGTCGAGGTCGGTCTGTTCTCGGAGGAGTTCGTGCTGGTGCGGCCGCGTGCGGACGAGAGCCGGCCGGCCCCGAGCCGGGAGATGCTGCGCGAGATGCGGCTCCTGCTGCTCGAGGAAGGGCACTGCTTCCGCGACCAGGCGCTGTCCTTCTGCAATCTGGCGGCGACGCGGCCGCGCGAGTTGCTCGACGGCAGTTCGCTGTCGACGCTCGTCCAGATGGTCGGCGCGGGCATCGGCGTGACGCTGATCCCGGAGATGGCGGTGGCGGTCGAGACGCGATCGGCGGCGGTGTCGATCGCGCGGTTCGAGGCGCCGAAGCCGGCCCGGACCATCGGCATGATCTGGCGCAAGACGAGCCCGCTCTCCGAACAGCTCAACGAGATCGCCGGCATCGTGCGCGCCTCGGCCGCGACGCTCTATGCGCCGACCGCGCCGGAACCGGTGGTCTGACCGGTCCGCCGATCGAATCTCGGCGCGGTCGACAGCGGCGACCCGCGCGTCTATGGGAGTGGGCTTGCGGCACGCGGCGTATCCTGTTCGGTGCGTCCTCATTCCAGGGTCCGGCCCTTGTCCGAGACGGCTCTTCCCAGCTCTGCGGCGGCTCCGCGATCGTTGGCGCGGTTCCGCGAACTCGGCCTTCTCGCGCTCGCCGCCGCGGTCGGCGTTCTCGCGGGCGCGGTGGTGACCGCGATGAGCGGGCTCACACAGAAGTTGCATGCCGTGTTGTTCGGGATCGGCGGCGGCGCGCGGCTCAGCGAGCAGGCAACGCTCGCCGCGCCCTATCTGGCGCTGGTGCCGGTGGTCGGCGGCGCGCTGATCGGGGCGAGCATGCTCGCCGCCCGGCGGTTCGCGACGCGCGTTCCGGTCGACCCGATCGAGGCGAACGCGCTGCATGGCGGTCGGATGTCGATCGGCGAGAGCCTGTTCGTCGCGGCGCAGACGATGATTTCGAGCGGCTTCGGCGCCTCCGTCGGTCTCGAGGCCGGCTACACGCAGGCGAGCGCCGGCTTCGCCTCGCGAATCGCGCTGGCGCTGCGGCTGCGCCGCAACGAGGTACGTACCCTGGTCGGCTGCGCGGCGGCCGGCGCCATCGCGGCCGCGTTCGACGCGCCGCTGACCGGCGCCTTCTACGGCTTCGAACTGATCATCGGCACCTATTCGGTCGCGCTGGTCGCGCCCGTGCTGGCCGCCTCGCTCGCCGCCAGCCTGACGGCGTCGTGGCTCGGCGCGGTCCAGACGCCGATCGAGATCGGCGATGTGCCGATGATGACCGGGACCGATCTGCTGCCGTTCCTGGCGCTCGGTCTGATCGGCGGTCTGGTCGCGGTCGGAATCATGCAGCTCGTCACGCTGGTCGAGCGCCTGATGCGGACCGCCCGGATCCCCGGCCCGGCGCGACCGCTCGTCGGCGGCGCCATCGTCGGCGTGCTCGGCCTGATCACGCCGCAGGTGCTGTCGTCCGGCCATGGCGCGCTGCATCTCGAGCTCGGCGCGACGACCTCTCTCGCCGCGCTCGGGGCGCTGTTCGGGCTGAAGGCGCTCGCCTCGGCGGTATCGCTCGGATCGGGCTTTCGCGGCGGATTGTTCTTCGCCTCGCTGTTTCTCGGCGCCCTGCTCGGCAAGATCTTCGCCGGCCTGCTCACGGTGACGGCGATCGCGCCGGAGGTGGTGCCGCTGGTCGCGGCGGTGGTCGGCATGGCGTCGGTGGCGGTCGGCATCGTCGGCGGGCCGATGACCATGTCGTTCCTTGTGCTCGAGACCACCGGCGATCTCGCGATCACCGGCGCGGTGCTCGCGGCGTCTGTCATGTCGGCGGTCGTCGTGCGCGAGACCTTCGGCTATTCGTTCTCGACCTGGCGCCTGCATCTGCGTGGCGAGACGATCCGCAGCGCGACTGACGTCGGCTGGATGCGCAGCCTGACCGTCGCGAAGCTCCTGCGCCGCGACGTGAAGACCTTCCCAGCCGACGGCACGCTGCAGGCGTTCCGGCTTGCCTATCCGCTCGGCTCGGCACAGCGGGCGATCGCCGTCGACGCGGACGGGCGCTATGCCGGCATGATCGTCGTCGCCGACGCCTATGCGCCGGAAAGCGAGCGCAAGGAGCCCGGCGAGACGGTCCGCCCGCTCGCCCGTCACGAGGACTGCATGCTGCTGCCGTGGATGAATGTCGCGGAAGCCGCCAAGCTGTTCGAGGCCGCGAAGGCGGAAGAACTCGCAGTGGTCGACGGCATGGCCAGCCGCAAGGTGCTCGGCCTCGTCACCGAACAGCACCTGCTCCGCCGCTATGCCGAGGAACTCGACAAGGCGCGCCGGGATCTCGCGGGCGAGCGGTAGCGCGGGGCGTATCGCGCCCGCGGGGCCTCAATCGTCGTCCCAGCCGTGATGGTGGCCGGGGCCGGGACCGGGGCCGCCGCGGGCGAGCGGCGTCAGGTTGCGGGGATCGAACTTGCGCTTGACCATGGCGCCGGTCTCGTCGGTCGCCACGACCTTGTAGCAGCCGTCGTCGGCACGGATCCGGAGCACGGTCCAGCCCTGCGCCTCGAGCTTCTTCTGCAGCGCCTCGCGCGGCTGCCATTCGGCGAGCGGCACGTCGCAGCGGCCGTCGGCATAGGCGGCGATCGTCCAGGGCGCCGCGCCGAAGGTCAGGGTGCCGATGGTCAGGGCGCCGATGGCGAGCAGTCTCCGTAAAGGTCTCATATATCCGCTCTCCCGCGGCCCCTCTGCCGCCAAGGGATAGGCGAAACGTTCATCCGCCGGAAGAGGCGCGGCGGCGCTCCGTCGATCAGCTCCAGGCCAGGGCCGCCAGTTCGGCCCGCTTGCGAATGACGAAGCGGTGGTGCTCGATCACATCGATCATCCGCGCGTCCTGCAGTCGCGTCAGCGATCGCGATACGGTCTCGATCACAAGGCCGAGCCAATCGGCGAGGTCGCGGCGGGTCATCGGACAATCGAACGCTTCGGCGCCGGGCGACATGACCTCGTTGAGGCGCAGCAGCGCGAAAGCGACGCGTTTGAGCGCCGAGCCGCTGCCGAGAACGAGTGCATGGCGCTGACTGCGCTCCAAGGCGCCGAGAAGGCCTTCGGCTAATGGATCCGAAGCCGAGGTGCCGGATCCACCCGTGGTCGTCAGTTCCACGAGCCGGCTCGCGAGCAGCGCTTGTGCGCCGATCTCGTCGCGGTCCGATCCGGACAGGACGATCACCTCGCCCGGCCCGGCGACGTCGAGAATCTGGCGGCGGCCGCCGGCGAGGATCGCCCATTTCATCACGGCGCCGTCCAGAATCTGGAAGCTCGCGCTGGCCTCGCCGGCGCGAACCGAGCCTCGCGCTCGCATGAGGCGGGTCTGGATCCTGGGCGCGATCGGCGCGAGGGCGGATTCGGGATGGGCCGGCCGGTACATGGGGGCTTCGCGGGTTCGATGAGGAGCGATCGGTCGGATGCAGACCACCACGCGAAGCTGACGGCCGCCTGAATGCTGCGCGCTGTTCCCGAGATGTCATTCCGGTGCGTCGGGCGTATGGTCGGAGGCGTCAAAGAGGCTTCCCGCATGCGAATCCTGCTCATCGAAGACGATGCCGTGCTCGGCACGGCCGTGCGCGACCAGATCGTCGCCGATGGTCATCCGGTCGACTGGGTCCGCCGGCTCGACGATGCCGGTGATGCGATCCGGGTGGTGCCCTACGACCTGATCCTGCTCGATCTGATGCTGCCGGACGGGCGCGGCCTCGATTTCCTCAAGGGCCGCCGGCAGGCGGGCGACGTCACGCCGGTGATCATCCTGACCGCGCGCGACCAGATCTCCGACCGGATCGCCGGGCTCAACACCGGCGCCGACGACTATCTGGTCAAGCCCTTCGATCTGCACGAGCTCTCCGCACGCATCGGCGCCGTCGGGCGCCGCTATACCGGCAATCCCAATCCGCTCGTCAGCGTCGGCGATCTCGATGTCGATCTCGCCGCGCGGCTGGTGATGCGCGCCGGCAGGCCGATCCGGCTGACCCCGCGCGAATGGGCGCTGTTCGAGGCGCTGGTGCAGCATCCGAACGTGCTCCTGACCAAGTCGCAGCTGGAAGACCGGCTCTACGATCTCGGTGCCGATATCGAGAGCAACACGATCGAGGTCTATATCGGCCGGCTGCGCAAGAAGGTCGGCGCCGATGCGGTCGAGACCGTGCGCGGCATGGGCTACCGGCTCGGTTCGCCGGGCGCGGCGGCATGAAGCGCGGTCTCGGCCTCGGTTTCGGTCGCGCGAGCCTGCGCCGGCGGCTCGGTCTCGGGCTGGCGCTCGGCCTGACGGCGCTCTGGCTCGCCGCCACGACGGTGGCCGGGCTCGTGCTGCGGAGCGAGGTCGACGAGGTGTTCGACAGCGCGCTGCAGGAGGTCGCGCAGCGCGTGCTGCCGCTCGCCTATGCCGAGATCCTGACCCGCGAGGACGACCGCTCGATCCATCACATGCCGCCGGTCGGGCCGCATCGGGAATACATCTCCTATGTCGTCCGCGACGCGCAGGGGCGCGAGTTGCTGCAATCGAGCGATGCCGACAGCCTGCACATCCCGAAGGATCTCGCCGTCGGCTTCGCGACGACGGATCAGTTGCGGACCTATACCGAGACCGCCGTGCAGGGCACGATCGTGGTGACCACGGCCGAACGGCTGTTCCACCGCCAGGGAGCGGTGCGAAAGGCCGTGATGGCGCTGGTCTGGCCGCTGATCGCGCTGGTGCCGATCGCGATCCTCGGGGTCTGGTTCGCGGTCCGGACCTCGCTCCGGCCGCTGGTGTCGTTCCGCGCGGCGATCGAGGCGCGCGGGCGCGGCAACCTGAGCCCGGTCGAGACCGAAGGGCTGCCCGCCGAGATCGCGCCGGTCGCGGCGTCGGTCGATGCGCTGATCGGGCGCCTGCGCGGTGCGCTGGAGGCCGAGCGCGGCTTCACCGCCAACAGTGCGCACGAGCTGCGCACGCCGATCGCTGCCGCGCTGGCCCAGACCCAGCGCCTGATCGCGGAGCTGGCGGGCGACCCGCGCCGTGATCGCGCGCAGGCGATCGAGGCCGCGCTGAAGCGGCTCGCCCGGCTGTCCGAAAAGCTGATGCAGCTCGCCAAGGCGGAGGGTGGCGGGCTGATCGCCGCGCATCCGCAGCCGCTCGCGCCGGTGCTGCGGCTGGTGATCGACGAGATCGACCGGCAGCTCGAGTGCGCCGATCGGCTCGAGCTCGCGATCGAGGGCGGCGAGGCGCCGTCGTCGGATCTCGACCCGGATGCTTTCGCGATCCTCGCGCGCAATCTGATCGAGAATGCCCTGAAGCACGGCGATCCGGAGCGGCCGGTCTGGGTCCGCCTGGCCGACGACCGGCTCGAGGTCGGCAATCACGGGCCGGTGGTGCCGCCGGAGCGGCTGGCGGCGCTGACCCGGCCGTTCGAGCGCGGTCCGACCACGGCGGACGGCGCCGGGCTCGGCCTGGCCATCGTCTCGGCGATCTGCCGCGGGGCCGGTCTCGGCCTCGATCTCGCCTCGCCGCTGCCGGGCGGGGCGGACGGGTTCCAGGTCGGCGTCCGGCTCACCCCGCACGCCGGTGCGATCCCGCCGCGAGCCTGACGCTCGGCTGAACGGCGCGGGCCGGCCGGGTTCAGGCTGGTGTCAGGCGTGAGCGCGACGGTCTCCCCATCGAACGCAAAGGGAGACTCTCATGCGCAGACGCACATTCCTTGCCGGCCTCGTTCTCTCGACCGCGTTGGTCGGCACGGCCGTGGCGGCCGGCGCCGGCGCCTTCACCCGCGAACACGGTGAGCGCGCCGAGGCCTTCAATCGTGAGCGCCCGAGCGATGGGCGCTTCCAGCTGGCCGATCGCGGTCGCGAGCGCCATCACGATCGCGACCGCCGCCACGCGCGCCATCACCACGACGATGATGACGACGACGACGACCATGGCGACCGCGGTCGCGGCGCCCGTCTGCCCGTGACGGGGCCGGTCGATCCGAACGCGCCCGTGCCGGACAACGGCCTGTTCCAGGGCAAGGCCCGGCCGAAGGTCGAGGTTCGCTGACCTGCGGAGCGACCGCTCGGTCGTCCTTCTGTCACCCGTTTCGAGGACATGCCATGAAGATCCTGACATCGGCGGCCGTCGCCGCCACCGCATTCGTTCTCCCGACCCTCGTCGAGGCCAAGCCCGTCACCTTCGAGGTGAAGCTCAACGGCTACGGTGGCAACGGCGCCTATGTGGCGCTCTACGTCACCGATGCCGCCGGTGCCTACAAGGGCACGCTCTGGATGGCGGGGTCCAAGATCAAATACTGGCGCCATCTCGCCGACTGGCAGCGCCTGTCCGGCGGCCGGCCGGCCGAGGTCGACGGCATTACCGGCGCGAGCGTCGGCTCCGGCAAGACGCTCAAGATCAGCCTCGACCTCGCCGATGCCATGATCGACGCCGGCTACAAGGTCCATGTCGACACCGCCGTCGAGGACGGCCGCGACTATCCCTCCGAAGTCGTCGTCCCGCTCGGCACGCCTGCGAACGGCAAGCCGATCGCCGGCAAGGGCTACGTCAAGTCGCTGACGGTCTCCTACTGACCCGGCCGCCGTCCCGAGGTTTCGAGGGTTTCCCATGTTTCGCCGTCTTCATTCGCTCACCGGTCTCGTGTTCGCGATCGGGCTCACCGTGATCGCCTCGACCGGTGCAATCCTGTCGATCAACCCGGCCGTCGATCGCGCCACCCTGCCGACCGTCGAGCGCGGCACCAGCGTCGCCGCGCTCGCCGCCGCGGTCGCGGCCCGGCACGAGACGGTCGACCGCATCGTGGTGCGACCGACCGGCGTCGTGACGGCGGACTGGTCGGATGGCGACACCTCGGGGTGGAGATCGTCGACCCCGCCACCGGGCGGGGCTCGGCCCCTATACGGTCTCGGAGACCACGCGCTGGCTGACCAACCTGCATCGGTCCTTCCTCGTCGGCGATGCCGGCCGGGTCGCGGCCGGGCTCGGCGCGCTGGCGATGTTGGCGCTGTCGGTGAGCGGTCTCGTGCTGCTTGCCCGTTCGCTCGGCGGCTGGCGTGCGCTCGCCCGGCCGATCCGCGGGTCGGCGCTGCGCCGCTGGCACGGCGAACTCGGGCGCCTCGCGGCCGCCGGGCTCGTTCTGTCGTCGCTGACCGGACTGTGGATGTCGGCCGACCGTTTCGGCCTCCTGCCGGAGAGCGAGTGCGGACCTCGCCGCGACCCCGACCGGCGGCCCGGCCATGCCGGTCGGCGCGCTCGCCGCATTGGCCGCGATCGACAGCACGGATCTGCGCAGCCTGAGCTTTCCCGCCAAGGGCGATCCGACTGATACCTTCGCCGTCGTCACCACGGCGGGCGAACTGCGCGTCGATCCGGCGACCGGCGCGACGCTCGCCTTTGCCCCGGCGACCACGCTCGACCGCATCGGCGCGATCGTCCGCCTGCTGCATACCGGCCGCGGCGCCTGGGCGCTCGGCCTCGTGCTCGGGCTCTCGTCGGCGGCGGTGCCGATCTTCGCGGCGACCGGTGCCGTATTGTGGTGGCGTCGCCGCGCCGCGTCGCCGCGCATCGAAGCCAACCGTCCGGCGCGTCTCGCCGACACGGTCATCCTGGTCGGCAGCGAAGGCGGCTCGACCTGGGGTTTTGCCGCGACGCTGCATGCGGCGCTGACGCGGGCGGGCCACGCGGTCCATACGGGCGCGATGAATGCGGTCTCGGCCGCGCATGTCGCCACGGCGGAGCGGCTGATCGTGCTGACCGCCACCTATGGCGAAGGCGACGCGCCGGCCTCGGCCAGGCAGTTCCTCGATCGGTTGGACCGGCTCGATCGCCGTGTCCCGGTCGCGGTGCTCGGCTTCGGCGATCGCAGCTTTCCGCAGTTCTGCCGCTACGCCCAGCAGGTCGTGGGTGCATTCGAGGCGCGCGGTTTCCCCTTGCTCATGCCGTTGAAGCGGGTCGACCGGCAATCCGCCCAGGAATTCGCCCAGTGGGGCCGCGATCTCGGCGCCGTGCTCGGCCATGATCTGCCGCTCGCTCATGTCGCGGCGAAGGTTCCGACGCAGCCGCTCGAGCTGGTCGGCCGCGAGGATTATGGCGCGGCGGTCGGAGCGCCGATCGCGATCCTGCGCTTCCGTGCGCCGGCGGATACGCGCGGCCGGCAGGGCCGGCTGCCGTCCTTCGAGGCGGGCGATCTGGTCGGCATCGTGCCGCCCGGCGATGCGATGCCGCGGTTCTACTCGCTCGCCTCCTCGGCGCGCGACGGCGTGCTCGAGATCTGCGTGCGCAAGCGCGACGGCGGGCTCTGCTCGACGCTGCTGCACGGGCTCGAGCCGGGCGGGCGCGTCGACGCCTTCATCCGGCCGAACCCGAGCTTTCGCCCGGCGCAGGGGCGCGCGCCGCTGATCCTGATCGGCGCCGGCGCCGGCATCGGGCCGCTCGCGGGCTTCGTGCGCGCCAATGCGATGCGCCGGCCGGTCCATCTCTACTGGGGTGGGCGGAGCCCTGCGTCCGACTTCCTCTATGAACACGAGCTCGCGCAGTACCTGGCCGAGAAGCGGCTGACCTCGCTGACGACCGCCTTCTCGCGCGAGGCCGACGGCGCCTATGTCCAGGATCGTCTCGCCGCCGATGCCGCGCGCCTGCGCGATCTGATCCGCCACGGCGCGCAGGTGCTGGTCTGCGGCGGCCGCGACATGGGCGAGGCGGTGCGCGAGGCGCTCGACGCCGTCGTCCATCCGCTCGGGCTCGATCTCGCCACGCTCAAGTCGACCGGTCGCTATGTCGAAGACATCTACTGAGCTCCCGAACCGCGCGCCCGTGGCCCGTCGGGCGCGCTTGCGGCGGCGCCCGACGCCGCGACCCATCGTCGGGCCCTGAGCGGCCCGACGATGGGTTCCGATGGTCGGCGATCGTCCATGTCGCGCCGTATCACGACCTCGCCGGCCTGGCGGCCGACCTGCAGGCGGCCGTGGATCGGGTCGACGACCAGATGTCGACCTGGAAGCCGAATTCCGACCTGAACCGGATCAACGCGGCGCCGGTCGGCCGGTGGCTCGACGCGCCGGCCGAGCTGATGGCCGTGCTCGACGCGGCGCTGGCGATCGGCCAGGCCTCCGGCGGTGCCTTCGACATCGGGGTCGGCGATCTCGTGCGGGTGTTCGGCTTCGGCGGCGGTCGCCGGCGGCCGGATGCGGCCGGCATCGCGGCCACCGCCGGCCGGCCGTCGTTCGAGCCGCCCAAGACACTCGAGCTCGATCGTCTCGGTCGCCGGCTGCGCAAGCATGCGGCGTTGTCGCTGGATCTCTCCGGTATCGCCAAGGGCTACGGCGTCGACGAACTGGCGCGGGTGGTCGAGGCGCACGGCATCGGCTCCTACTTGGTCGGCATCGACGGTGAGATGCGTGCCGGCTGCGCCAAGCCGGATGGACGGCCCTGGATGATCGGCCACGAAAGGCCGGACCCCGACGCGCGCGACCTCGCCGGCCTGTTCGAGCTGACGGCAGGCGCGGTCGCGACCTCGGGCAATTATCGCCACACGGCGATCGTCGGCGATCGCCGCGTGTCGCACACGATGGACCCGCGGTCGGGCATGCCGGTCGACAACGATCTCGCTTCGGCGACGGTGTTCGCCCTGACCTGCATGGCGGCGGATGCCTGGGCGACCGCCTTCATGGTGCTCGGCGCCGACGCCGCGCTCGCCCTGGCCCGCCGGTGCGGCCCGCCCGCCGTGCTGGTCCGGCGCGACGGGGCGACGCTGTCGTCGCTCGATCGCGCCACAGGGCTGGGGTGACAAGCGGGCGTCGAACGGTGGCCGGTCGCTTCGATCCGGCACGGATGCCGGTCCTCATCGAGAGCCTTCATTCGGGCGCAACGCGAGCAGGCGCGCAGCATTCGGGGGCCGGCGAACAGCCGGCCGGCGCGGCCGGATCCTTCGTGCCGCGCTCTCCCGGTGCCTTCCTGTCCCGCTCTCCACATCTTCCGTCGGACTCCCGCCATTGAAGGCGACGCCCGTTTCGTGTATAGAACATATCATGAACATTTTGCCGATCACCCAACCGATGCCTTCGCGTGAGGCCGCGGACGGAGAGGCTTTGAGGCTCCTCTCGCCCGGGCAATTCGCCGAAGTCTATGCCGCCACCGAAGCCGACGCCTGTGCCGCGGAAGGGCTGGCGTTGGCGGCCGTCTCGGCCTTCGCGCCGCGGCTGCCGATCCTGTGGATTCGTCATGGCTTCATCGGCCAGGAGACCGGCCGGCCCTATGCCGGAGGCTTGCGGGAGATGGGCATCGATCCGGCCCGCTTCATCATCGTGCATGCCCGCAACCCCCTGGCGGCCCTGCAGGCCGGGCTCGAGGGCGCACGGTGTCCCGGCGCGGCGGCGGTCGTGATCGGCCTGTGGGGCGAGACCAAGGCCTATGATCTCGTCGCCAGCCGCCGTCTGGCGCTGGCGGCGGCGGAAAACAGCGTGGCCCTGATGCTGGTGCGCATCGTCGCCGCGCCCAGCCCCAGCGCCGCGGCCTTCCGCTGGTCGGTCGCCTCGGCGGCTTCCAAGGCCTTTCCCGCCAACGCTCCCGGTCATCCCGTCTTCGAGGTCAAGCTGCTGCGCGCCCGTACCGGGGCCGCCAACGCGCGTTATCGTGTGGAGTGGAACCGCGATGCTCGAACCCTTACGGCCGAACCTCTCGCCGGCGATGCCGCCGGCTCGCGAGAGAACTTCCGAGACAGGCCGGCGCTATCTGGCGCTGTGGTTCCCCTTTCTGCCCACCGACCGGTTCCGCCGGGCGAACGCCTCGATCATCCGCGCGCCGGATGACGGCAAGGCCGAGGCGCCGCTCGTGCTGGTCGCCAAGCAGGGCGGCGCGCTTCGCATCGCCGCGCTCGATGCCGCCGCCACCGCGCTCGGCCTGAGCCTCGGCATGCCGCTCGCCGAGGCCCGCGCGCGATCGAGCCTGTTGCGCTCCGTCGAAAGCGAACCGCATGCGGACGCAGCCTTCCTGCGGCGATGCGCGGACGTCTGTGAAAGGTTCACGCCGCTGACCGCCCTCTGGGGATCCGACGGTCTGATGCTGGACGTGACGGGCTGCACCCATCTGTTCGGCGGGGAGCAGGCGCTGATGGCCGAGGCCCGGCGCTGGATGGGAGCGTGCGGGCTGACCGTCGCCGCGGCGCTCGCCTCGACGCCCGATGCGGCGGCGGCCTTCGCCCGCCATGCCCCCGGCCTGATCGCGCCGCACGCGGAGGCGGAGGCGCTGGCCAGACGCCTGCCGCTCGTCGCCCTCGATTGCGACGATGCGGTGATCGTCGCCTTGCGGCGGGCCGGGTTCAGCCATCTGGGCGATCTCGCGGATCGGCCGACGCGCATTCTCGCCAGCCGCTTCGGTGAAGCGGTGACCGAGCGGCTCGGCCGCATCCTCGGCCGTATCGATCGGCGCATCACCCCCCTCAGACCGCCGCCCGAACTCCTGGCCGACAAGCTGTTTGCCGAGCCGGTCACCGCCATGGAGGCGCTGCTGGCGGCACTCGAAAGTCTGGCGACCGCGCTCGCGGAGATGCTGGAACAGCGCAGCCTCGGCGGCCGGGGCTTCCGGGCGACGCTGTTCCGCACCGATGGCGCGGTCGTCCATCTCGACATCGAGACGGCGCAGCCGCTGCGCGAGGTCAGGGCGCTCATGCGCCTGTTCCGTCTGCGCATCGACACGCTGGCCGAGCCGGTCGATTTCGGTTTCGGCTTCGATGCCCTGCGTCTCGCCGTCCTCAGGACCGACCGCCTGGAGCATCGTCAGCAGACCCTGACCGGCAGCCTGGAGCGGCCGGCCGACGAGCGGGCGCTCGCCGACCTGATCGACCGGCTGATCGCCCGCTTCGGGCATGATAATGTCCGTCGTTTCGTGGCGCGCGACAGCCACGATCCGGTGCGGGCGAGCGGCACCGCACCCTATGCCGATGTGATCCCCGACGAAGCGGGGACCCACGAAGACGTCTGGCCGCCGCTCGAGGCCGGTCAGCCGCCGATGCGGCCGCTGACGCTGTTCGCGCAGCCTCAGCCGATCGAGGCCTTGGCGGAAGTGCCCGACGGCCCGCCGCTGCGCTTCCGGTGGCGACGCGTGCTGCATGATGTCGCCCGTGCCGAAGGCCCCGAACGGATCGCGCCGGAATGGTGGCTGACCGACCATCAGGGCGCCCAGAGCCGCGACTATTACCGCGTCGAGGATGCGGCCGGCCGCCGCTTCTGGGTGTTTCGGGAAGGCTCCTTCGAGGACGTCTCGCACCGGTCGCGCTGGTATCTGCACGGGCTGTTCGCATGACCGCGCCGCCCTTCGCCGAACTGGTCGCCGCCAGCAACTTCTCGTTCCTGCGCGGCGCCTCGCCCGCCGCGGATCTCGTGCTGGTGGCGCTTCTGCTCGGCTATCGCGGTCTCGGGATCGCCGATCGCAACACGGTCTCCGGCGTGGTGCGCGCCTGGTCGGCGCTGCGCGACATCCGCGAGGGCGGCCTCGTCCCGCCGGTCAAGCGTCGCGTCGGCTCCGGTCCCGGCGAGTACCTGTTCGAGCCCTATCGGGGGCCGAGCCGGGCCAGCCAGAAAGCCGCGCCGCCGCCGGATTTGCCGCCCGATCCCCCGGAAGCGATCGCCCTCGAGGTGGAGGCGATGAAGGCCCGACTGAAGCAACGGGCGGAGACGTTCCGTCTCGCCACCGGCGCGCGGCTCGCCTTTGCCGACGGCGCGCCCGACATCGTGGTGCACGCCGAGACCCGCGAGGGCTGGGCGCGCCTCTGCCGCCTGCTGACGCTCGGCAATCGGCGCGCGCGCAAGGGCGAATGCCTGATCACGCTGCCGGATCTCCTCGCCGACACGCATGGCCTGCTCCTGACATTGATGCCGCCGCGCGAGACCGCACCCTGCGCGGAGATCCTGGGCCGGCTGCGGGAAGCCGCGCCCGGCGCCGTCTGGCTGGGGCCACCATGCCGCGCCGGGGCGACGATCGACGCCGGCTCGCCGGCCTGGCGCGTCTCGCCGCACAGGCCCGCGTGCCGCTGCTGGCCACCAACGACGTGCTCTACGCCGATCCGTCGCAACGCGACCTGCAGGATGTGCTGACCGCCATCCGGACCGGCCGATCCATCGACACCGCTGGCCGGCTCCTCGAAGCCAATGCCGAGCGGCACCTGAAGCCGCCACGCGAAATGATGCGGCTGTTCGCCGACTGCCCGGGGGCCATCGCGGAAACGCAGAACCAGCTGGCGCGCATCGGCTTCTCGCTCGAGCAGCTGCGCTACGAATATCCGGACGAGGCCATCCCACCCGGTATGACGCCGCAGCAATGGCTGGAAGTGCTGACCTGGCGCCATGCCGCCATGCGCTATCCCGCCGGCGTGCCGGACAAGGTCGAGACGCTGCTGCGGCAGGAGCTGGCGCTGATCGGCATGCTCGACTACGCGGCCTATTTCCTGACCATCTACGACATC
This sequence comes from Ancalomicrobiaceae bacterium S20, assembly GCA_040269895.1. Taxonomy (NCBI): domain Bacteria; kingdom Pseudomonadati; phylum Pseudomonadota; class Alphaproteobacteria; order Hyphomicrobiales; family Ancalomicrobiaceae; genus Methyloraptor; species Methyloraptor flagellatus. The sequence goes on from CP158568.1 coordinate 4,386,066, forward strand.
GTGCGTGTCGCCAACGACAAGGGCATCCTGTGCCAGGGGCGTGGCTCCGCGGCCAATTCCGCCGTCTGCTACGTGCTCGGCATCACCGCGGTCGATCCGGCCGAGCACAATGTACTGTTCGCCCGCTTCATCTCCGAGGAGCGGCGCGAGCCGCCCGATATCGACGTCGATTTCGAGCACGAGCGGCGCGAGGAGATCATCCAGCACATCTACCAGCGCTACGGGCGTGAACGCGCCGGCATCGCCGCGACGGTGATCCATTATCGCCCGAAGAGCGCGATCCGCGACGTCGGCAAGGCGTTGGGGCTGACCGAGGACGTGACCGCGGCGCTCGCCTCGACCCAGTGGGGCAGCTGGGGCAGCGACATCACGCGCGCCGAGGTCAAGCAGGCGGGCCTCGACCCGGACAATCCGCAGATCCTGCGCGCGGTCGGTCTGGCGCGCCGCCTGATGGGCTTTCCACGCCATCTGTCCCAGCATGTCGGCGGCTTCATCCTGACGCGCGGCCGTCTCGACGAACTGGTCCCGATCGGCAATGCCGCCATGGCGGACCGCACCTTCATCGAGTGGGACAAGGACGACATCGATGCCTTGCGGCTGATGAAGGTCGACGTGCTCGCGCTCGGCATGCTCACCTGCATCCGCAAGGCGCTCGATCTCTTGCGCACGCAGGAGGGTTTGGGCTGGGGCCTCGCCGACATCCCGAAAGACGATCGGGCCACCTACGACATGCTGTGCCGCGGCGATTCCATCGGCGTCTTCCAGGTGGAGAGCCGGGCGCAGATCAACATGCTGCCGCGCCTGAAGCCGCGGGAATTCTACGATCTGGTCATTCAGGTCGCGATCGTCCGCCCCGGTCCGATCCAGGGCAACATGGTGCATCCCTATCTGCGCCGCCGATCGGGCAAAGAGCAGGTTGTCTTCCCGTCGCCGGCGCCTGAACACGGGCCGGCGGACGAGTTGCACGCCGTGCTCGGCAAGACGAAGGGGGTACCGCTGTTCCAGGAACAGGCCATGCAACTGGCGATGGTCGCGGCAAAGTTCAGCGACATCGAGGCCAACCAGTTGCGCCGGGCCATGGCGACCTTCCGCAATCTCGGCACCATCCAGCAATTCGAGGGGCGGATGGTCGAACGCATGGTCGGCCGCGGCTATGATCGGGAGTTTGCCCAGAACTGCTTCGAGCAGATCAAGGGGTTCGGTTCCTATGGCTTTCCCGAAAGCCATGCGGCATCCTTCGCCAAGCTCGTCTATATCTCCGCCTATATCAAATGCCATCATCCGGAGATCTTCGCGGCTGCGCTGCTCAACTCCCAGCCCATGGGCTTCTATGCGCCGGCCCAGATCGTGCGCGACGCGCGCGAGCATGGCGTCGAGGTGCGCTCGATCGACATCAACTGGTCCGAATGGGACAACGTGCTGGAGGCGGATACGCCGGACGGGTCGGGTCGCGAACGCCGTCCGGCGCCTTTGCGGCTCGGCTTCCGGCAGGCGGACGGTATCCGGGAGGAGGAGGCGCGGCGCCTCGTCGCGAGCCGGCGCAGCGGGTTTGCCTCCGTCGAGGAATTGTCGGCGCGCGCCGCGCTGCATGGCCGATCGCTGAATGCGCTCGCCGATGCGGATGCCTTCCGCTCCATCGGGCTCGATCGCCGCGCCGCCTCATGGGAAGTCCGGCGTCTGCCCGACAGCGCGCCCCTGCCGCTGTTCGCCGTGCAGGACGCCCCGGAGCTCGGCGAGGAGCCCGACGCCGCCCTGCCGGCCATGAGCCTCGGCGAGCATGTCGCGACCGACTACCAGACCCTGCGCCTGTCCCTGAAGGCCCACCCCATGCAGCTTCTGCGGGCGCATTTCCGGCGCGAAGGGATTTCGACCAGTGCCGAGGTCAACGCCAGCCGAGACGGGCGCTTCGCGCGCATGGCCGGCCTCGTGCTGGTGCGGCAGCGTCCCGGCAAGGGCAATGCCGTGTTCATAACGCTCGAAGACGAGACCGGCATCGTCAATTGCGTGCTGTGGGCGCGCGATTTCGAGCGGCTGCGCCGCCCGGTCATGGCGTCGCGCCTGATGCTGGTCGCGGGGCGGGTGCAGAAGAGCGAAGACGGCGTCGTCCATCTGATGACCCGTCAGGTCATCGACCGGTCGTACGAGCTCGACAAGCTCTGGGGCGCGGACCGCGCCGGGCTCGCGCCGAGCCTGCCGCCCGAGGGCATGGCAGAAGCAGCCTCGGGCCGGCCGATCCCGGCCGCCCCCATCCTTCCACCGAGGAGCCGACACCCGCGCGACGCCCGCATCCTGCCGAAATCACGCGATTTCCATTGATGTTGGTCTGCTCGCGACCGACTGTCTTGCCGTGCGGAACGGTCGCAGAGGCTCGTCGTTTTCGGTTCGATGGACGAGGCACAAATGTAGCAAGCGTCTGTGGCGTCCCGTCGCCTCCGTCTGTTGGCTACACCCGGACCCGCCTCGCCCAACGGCGCCTTCATTCCTCGCCGAAGAAGTCTTCGTTCTGCCGCTTGAACTCGACGGTTCGGTATCCTTGCACGCCGACGCCATGTTCGATCATGAGATCGGCAAGCTCCTGACCATCGATCAAGATCACGCGTTGGGGCGAGATGTTTGACGTAGTCGCGTGCCGGCTGGCTGAAGCTAGAGGTCGTTACAAAGGCGCAAAGAGTCGCCATGATCTCGGCGATCGCGTCCACAGATGATCCACAATGTGGTATACATCTGCGGGGAATAACGTAGGATCGTTGGTTGCTCAGCCCGATTTACCAACAAGATCATATAATTTCCGCTTATAGGAAGCGAGGCGCAACTCTGTTCGAGGGCATGTAAACGCATTGGACGCATGAGTGCCGCGGCTCATCGAGCGCGAATCTTCATTGTGGCTCAAATGCGCACTCCTGATCGATTCGTAGAGCACGCCGGATCGACCAAGACGGGCTCTTTCCCGTGAACGAAATGAACAATCGTCGACATCGTGAGTTGCGAAATCAACCCGTGTCCGTGTTCTTTGATGGATGCCAAGAAAACACTTTATTCCTCATCAGGACACCCGATGACAATCCGTGAAAATCGCCCCAAATCGGGGACAGAAATACTTCAAGCCATCCAACTTGACGCGATCCGACCGAGCGCCCTGAAAGCGCGCGGAGACGAAGACGGTCCGGAGATCCGACAAGCCCCCGTCTCTGCCGGGATCGAGGTTCCCGCCGATCGCGCTCCGAGAGGCGATTGGACGCGGCGTCTGAAGCCGTATCGCAAAGCCGACCGCGGGCGGGCTGTCTTCGAATTGCTGATCACCTTCGTTCCGTTCGCCCTGGCCTGGATGCTGATGGCGGCGGCCGTGATGAACGGATGGATGGTGGCTCATGTCCTGCTGTTGCCTATCGCGGCCGGCTTGCTGGTTCGGCTCTTCATGATTCAGCACGATTGCGGTCATGGCTCGTTCCTGCCCGGCCGCCGCGCGAACGACTGGACCGGACGTCTCATCGGCATCCTCACGCAGACACCCTACGATTATTGGCGTCGCAGCCACGCAACGCACCATGCGGGCGTCGGAAACCTCGATGCCCGCGGGATCGGCGACATCGACACCTTGTCGGTCCGCGAGTACCTGAACCGCAGCCGCTTCGGAAAACTCCGCTATCGGCTCTATCGGCATCCCGTGATCATGTTCGGGATCGGACCCGCCTATCTCTTCCTGATCCAGCATCGGTTCCCGAGCGGATTGACCCGGAACGGCGCGACGCCATGGGTGAGCGCGATGGCGACCAATCTCGGCATCGTCGGTCTCGCTGTTGCAGGCATGGCGATCGTCGGGCCGGTCGTCGTCCTCGCCGTGCAGCTTCCGATCGCTCTTCTGGCCGGAACCGTGGGCGTCTGGCTCTTCTATGTTCAGCACCAGTTCGAGGAGACCTACTGGGAACCTGCGGCCGACTGGAACGCGTCCGAGGCCGCGCTCAGGGGGAGCTCACATCTCGACCTCCCTCCGGTTCTGCGCTGGTTCAGCGCCAATATCGGGCTGCACCACATCCATCATCTCTCGAGCGGAATTCCCTATTACCGGCTGCCGGCGGTTCTGCGCGACTATCCTGAACTGCGCGAGGTCAACCGGCTCACGATCGGCCACAGCGTCCGATGCCTGCGGCTCGTCCTTTGGGACGAGACGGCCAAGCGCCTGATCTCCTTCCGCGAGCTGAAGGCGCAGCAGGTGAACGACCGGATCGGCGCGGCGCCGCGATTCGAAGCTTCGGAGAGGGCAGGATGAGGATCCGGCATCGGACCACCTACCGCTACCTGGCGCCGATGGCGTTCAGCACGCATCGGCTCCTGTTGCGGCCGCGTGACGGTTTCGCCGTCCATGTCCGACGCTGCGACCTCAGGATTTCACCCGCCGCGACCGTGAACTGGGCCGAGGACGCACTCGGCAACGCCGTTGCGACGGCGAGTTTCTCCGCGATGGCGGACACGCTCGTCGTCGAGAGCGAGGTCGAACTGGACCTGTTCGCGCCCCCCTGGCCGGTCTTCAACATCGCGAGCTCCGCCACCCGCTACCCGTTCGCCTACGAGCCGGACGATTGGCGAGATCTCGGCGCCATGACCCGCACCGACTCCGCGACCGACGACGTGGCGGCCTGGGCGCGCGGCTTCGTCGCGGGACCGGACACCGATTCCCTGTCGTTGCTGCGCGACATCAACTTCGGCATCGCGCGCGGCTTCGCCTACGAAGCCCGAGAGCCGGAAGGGACGCAAGCGGCGCATGAAACCCTGGCGCTCGGGCGGGGATCCTGCCGTGATTTCGCGGTTCTGTTCGCGGAGGCTGTCAGGTCTCTGGGTTTCGCCGCGCGGCTGGTTTCCGGCTATTTCCGGGATCGCAGCGTCGGGCTCGGTCCGCTTCGCTCGACCCACGCGTGGGCCGAGGTCTTCCTGCCCGGTGGTGGTTGGATCCCGTTCGATCCGACCAATGCGACCATGGGCGGTTACGACCTCGTTCCGGTCGCGATCGGCCGGGACATGGACCGCATCATGCCGGTCTCCGGAAGCTATATCGGACCCGTCGACGCCTATCTCGGCCTGACCGTCGAAATCTTCATGACGGATTGAGCGCCGAAGCGGCCATAGCCGAGGGACACCTTGTAACGCTGTTTCGGTACTCCATATACCATCCAGACGGATGGTCATTGGATGGAGTCTGCATGTCCGAGATATCCAGAAAGACGGACGACACAGAAAAGATCACCATCAACGTCGGCTATGTCGACCTCGGCCGGATCGACCTCCTGGTCAGCGAGGGGTTCTACTCCAACCGGTCGGACTTCATCCGCACCGCGATCCGCAATCATTTGAACAGCCATCGCGACGTGCTCGATCGCTCCCTGGAGCGGCGGACGCTGGATCTCGGCCTACGGGAAATCTCGCGTGCGGAACTCGAAGCCGCCCGCGACCGCGGCACGCCGCTGCACATCCGGGTCGTCGGGCTTGCCCGCTTCTCGCCCGATGTCACGCCCGATCTTGCCGCAGCGGCGATCGGGACCATCACCGTACTCGGCGCCTTGCAGGCGCCCCCCGCGATCCGGTCGGCCATAGCGGATCGGATTCGCTGAGCCGACGAACAAGGACAAAGTCATGAATGAAATCCTGGCCGACGCGCTGAAGCGCGCCGCATCCCTTACGCGCGCCGGAGACCCTTTCGAGGCGAGCCGGGTCATCCAGTCCGCTCTCGTCGGTGCAACGGCGCGCAACCCCTCGGACCGGCCGGCCGACCGGACGGAGCGGGCAACGCCGACGTGGCCGTACGTCGCCACGGTCGACCAGATGCGGATCACAGGACCGCGGAACGACGCCGAGGCGGAGCGGCTGGCCGGCCCGGGAGCGCCATCTGCCGGCCGGGGCCGAAGCGCCCTGAAATTCGCTAGGCCCTTGGCCGAGACCTTGCGGGATATCACGGCGCTGCGCCGGACGCTGGACGCACGCCCTCAGGGACCGTCGCATGCGCCGCCGATCCCTGAGGGTGCGCGCTACCTATCCCGTACGTTCGACTGCGGGTATGGCGGCCGCGACTACCGTCTCTATATCCCCGCGGCGGCCGCCGAAGGCCGTGCCACCGGTCTCGTCCTGATGCTGCACGGCTGCAAACAGGATCCCGACGATTTCGCGACCGGTACGGACATGAATTCGAAGGCCGAGGCGGCCGGGATGGTCGTGGTCTATCCGGCGCAGACAACTGCCGCCAATGCGTCGCGGTGCTGGAACTGGTTCAGCCCGGCGGATCAGCGTCGTGGCGGTGGGGAGGCGGCGCTGCTCGCCGCACTCGCCCGCTCGGTCGCGGCCGAGTTCGAGGTTCCCGCCGATGCGGTCTTCGTCGCCGGACTCTCCGCCGGAGGAGCGATGGCGGCCATTCTGGCGGAAGCCTATCCCGATGTGTTTAAGGCCGCCGGCATTCATTCGGGCTTACCGGCAGGCGCCGCTGCGGACATGCCTTCCGCCTTCGCGGCCATGGCAGGCCGGGGCCTTGTAGCCGGCTCGACATCCGATGCGACCGCAGAGACCCGCCTGATCGTCTTTCACGGTACGGCGGACACCGTCGTGCGGCCGATCAATGGTGAGGCCATCGTCGAAACCGCGCGGCGCCGGGCGCAGACTGTCGATCACCATGACGGCCGGACCGGCACGGGCCGGACCTATCGGCGACACGTGTTCCGGAGCGCCGAGGGTCGCGCCCGGGCGGAACACTGGATCCTGAACGGTCACGGCCATGCATGGTCGGGTGGACGGTCGGAGGGCAGCTACACCGATGCGGACGGCCCCGACGCATCGGCCGAGATGATGCGGTTTTTCCTGGAGGGGCGACGCACGCGGTCGGATTGAGGCGCGGCCACGATGCCGGGCCGCCGGCTTTCTGACGAGCCGGCGGCCCGAGATCTCCTGCTCAGGCAGCCGCAGGGGTCGGGACGATCGGGTCGGCGCTGCCGGTCAGTGTCGTCTTCGTTCCGGGATTGCAGTCCGCCACTGCAACGACCGCTTTCATCTGGCGCGCGAGGGCCGAAATGAGACTGGTGCCGAGGCCGACATGCGCCTTGGCTCTATCCTTCGGCATGCCTATGCCATCGTCTTCGACCGATAGGGCCCATTTGGGCGGATCGCTTCGATAGCGGACGACGATCGAGCCGGCCCGGCTGTCCGGAAAAGCGTGCTTCAGCGCGTTGATGACCAGTTCGGTCACGATCAGGCCCATGCTGACCGCCACATTCGAATGGACGACGGATTCGTCGGCTTCCACCGTCAGCGTGACGGGGCGGTGGCCGCGAATCATCGAGGCGGACAGGCTGCCGGCGAGGCTGGTCAGGTACGGCCCGACCGCGATGTCGTCCAGACCTTCGCACAATTGTCTCTGGATCCCGGCAATGGTGAGGACCCTGTCGCAAGCGTCCTCCAGGTGCATCCGGCCCTCGTCGGATTTCACGGCACGCGCCTTGAGCATAAGAATGCTGGCGATGATCTGGAGGCTGTTGGCGATCCGGTGCCGCATCTCGCTGATGAAAAGGCTCCGGTCCTCCGCGGCCTGCGACCGTTCGCGCAGGAGCGCATCCCGCTCCCGCACCAGCCGTCTTTCGGCTTCCGCGGCAAGACGCGCGTCGGTCGTATCTTCGATGGTCAATAGAACACGCGCCTCGGCGACGCTGCCCGAGGCGACCTTGCGCGCATTGACGCGCAGACGTCGGACTGCCGTGTCCGGCCGCTTCAGATCCATCTCATAGGTGTCGATGATGGGGCCATCGCCGAGCGCGACTTCGATCAGGCTATGCAATTGCGGGACGGACCATTCGCCGAGCCCCAATTCCGCGAGCAGCCGATGTTCCGGGTTGCCATTGGTCTCGAACGTCCTGGCGAAGGAGCGGCTGGCGATCACGACGCGCGTGTCGCCATCGAGCAGCAGGGCGGGCATGAAGGACGAGAGCACCAGCTGTTCAGCCAGACCTTCTCCCGTTGTCATCGCTGAGTTGGCCACGACAGGGCCTTTCTGGATTCCCCTGCCCCGACAAAGTGATCAGGGGATGAAACCCGTTATATGCGACGGGACGACAAAGACATTGCCGTAATCCCACGCAGAATGGTAGCACGAATTCCTCATTTAACATAACTAAAATTAATCCGGTTTTCGGAATTCGCCGCTTCTACCGGTCGTGACACAAATAATACCGACAGGATGCACTTTCGTCTTGGTGCGTATATCTCCGCGCGCCGCGGATCGATTTTAAGGCCGCGCGCAGATAGCGTCCCGCCCGACTCCGTTCGCCTTCAGTGTTGGCGAGGCGGTCGCTCCGAAACCACCGCCGATGATCCGTAAAGCGGCCGTTGCGAACCGACGCCCCTGTGGCGAGGAGATCGTCACCGAGGCACGGTCCGGAATGGCTCGATCGTCTGAAGACCGCCACGATGGACTGGAGTCACGGTCCTGCCGAGCGAGGCCTCGATCGGAGCCGTGTCGGCACCGAGGTTCCTCAGACCATGCGAAGCACGCCGGTGGCGATCACGAGAGCCACGAACATCAACGGCACGACGACGAGCGGTACGAACCAATTCGGTATGACGGCGCCTCATCTCCCGAGACCAGGCCCGGGATCTCCTTTCGGTTCGATCCGGGGTCAGGGCGGCTCCGAGCGCCGCTCCATCGCAGGCTTCGGATGCTCGCTTGATCCGGTCCATCCGGAGTCCGTTCGCGGCCGCCACTGCTCGGACAATCCTGTCGCGCTCGGGCCGGGGCGCATGGTCGCGGCCCTCCGGGCCTCCTGACCACTGGGACTCCCGGGTTCGTCGTGATCATCCCTGAACGGCCTTGCTGACGCCCGGTCCGCCGGCCTCCGGGCGGAACCGAAGGCCTGAGCGATCGGCGTCCGATCGCGCGAGGACGGCTTCCAGGATCGCATGCGCGCATTCCCGACATGCCGCGGCCGCCAGTTCGAGGACGGCCAGCGCATAGGCCTCGACGTCGTCGGCGCGCTGATTGAGACTGGCGGTCGGCCCCGACGGGTCGAACGCCGATACGCCGGCACTGGCATTGGCATTGTCGCGGCCGGTATCGACCCATGTCGCAACCTTTGCGTATGCGACATCGACACTTCGAACACTGAGCGCGATGACCTCCCCCATTTCGTCCATCCGGTTCTCGGCGCGCTTGCGCACGCCCTCGGAGATTCCCAGCGGACCGGTCTGGGCCTGCTCGAGGAGGCGGTCGAGATCGTGCAGACGCAGTCGAATCTCGGCGTACCTCAGTTTGACATGGTCGTTCATGGTGGTCTCCTAGGCTTGTTCAAGTGAACGCCTCGCACTCGACGTCAGCTGTCGTACTCGAAATTCAAATCAAATTAACGCAAAGAAACCTCATCTATGAGCCATCTATATATATTTTACCATTATGAACATTATATTGTTCGGGTTGTGTTCTTTGGCCGATCAATATATATACTTTTATCACATTGCGATTCGACTGAATGTCGATCGCATTAACATTTGGTGTGACATTGCTTATTTGGCGTGGTCCAGCTCGAGGTTCGACCTGGCCTAACTCGACTGACTTTGTCCGCCATAGTGTCCGGTTCTGAGCTTGCTCAGGCGGTTGAGATTGTCGTTGTCGATGGGGGCGGCTCGAGGCGGGGCGGATCTGGTCGGCTTGCGCCGCGCCGCCGCACGACGTTGGAAGCCGCGGGCCCTGCGAAAGCGGTCGGGCTTCGTTGCCGTCAGCACGCCAGCGATCGAGCCACAGCCGGACCTGTGCCGGCGTGGCGAACAGCGTCCCGTTCCAGGTCCGTCGCGTAACCGGCCGTCGAACGGCTCGACGAGCGCGTTCTGGATCGACTTTCCCGGTGCGATTTGGCGCGCGATGAAGAAAGAAGCGAGCCGTGCCGCTGCTTCGGAGCGGCTACATTCGCGGGCAAGACAATGGGTGGCCCCACGCGCCGCGGGCCGGACGATAATCTACTGACCGCGTCGTATTCGATGGGAAATGGAGCGGCCATGAGGATGGATCGTCACCGACGTGCGGCGTTGTCCAAACCGTGATGGTGGACGCATTGGTGGACGCGACTTCGGCGATCTCTCCAAAAACCGCGCGATCCAGCCATTTTTCGATAATAAGTGGCGGAGAGGGAGGGATTCGAACCCCCGATACCCTTGCGAGTATGCCGCATTTCGAGTGCGGTGCATTCGACCACTCTGCCACCTCTCCGCGGGGCTAATGACGCGTCCCTTCCGGGACGGCCTGTCGAAAGCGGGCGGACCATACACAGGCGACAGGCGGGTGACAAGCCCGATCTCGGCCTCTGTCCACCGATGATGCGCGCGGCCTCTGTCCGCGCCTATCGCCGTGCTGCGGCTCCGGTTTCGCGCTTCGCCGGTTGAGGATGACGGCGGTCTGGGCACCCCATTGGCGAGCTCGGTCGTGGCGCCGGCCGCTAATGCCGATCGCCAATGGTTGCCGCCGCTGTTCGTCGTGAATGCGCCGTGCCAGGTCCTGGCTCCGCTGCCCGGCGATGCTGTGATCCTGAGGCTCACCGCCGCGCCGCGATCGTGTTCGCCGGTCTTGTCGGCGACCAGTCAAGATTCCGCGATCGCATGACACTGAACAGCTCGCCATCATAAGTAAAGCTACTGGATAGAAAGGCGTGCGGCGACGGTTATCGTTGGCATGGCGCGTGGTTCTACAGAAAATGGCAACAAACGACGGTCCCGACGAAAGTCTGCACCGGTGCTTGTGGACGCTCGCCCGAGAATTCGCATAATGCCGCGGGAAAGGGGAGACCAAAACCGGTGCTTGCGCTGCCGCACGCCGACACGGTCCGGATCTCCCCGATGAAAAGTTCGCTTGGGAGGAGCAGATGTCCGAGAACGTGTTCCCGGTACCGACGACGGTCGCCGAGACAGCCCTGGTCGACAACGCCAAGTATCTGGCGATGTATGAGCGCTCGGTGAAGGATCCGGCCGGTTTCTGGGGCGAGGCGGCCAAGCGCCTCGACTGGGCCAAGCCGTTCACCAAGGTCAAGAACACCTCCTACGATCCGCACAACGTCTCGATCAAATGGTTCGAGGACGGTGAGCTGAACGTCTCTTACAATTGCGTCGACCGGCATGCCGCGTCGAAGCCGGATGCGGTCGCGATCATCTGGGAAGGCGACGACCCGAAGGATTCGAAGGCGATCACCTACGGCGCGCTCAAGGACGAGGTCTGCCGCTTCGCCAATGTGCTGAAGGCGCACGGCGTCAAGAAGGGCGATCGCGTCACGATCTACCTGCCGATGATCCCCGAGGCGGCTTACGCGATGCTCGCCTGCGCCCGGCTCGGCGCGGTTCACTCGATCGTGTTCGGCGGCTTCTCGCCCGACAGCCTCGCCGGCCGCGTCGAGGACTGCGCCTCGTCGGTGATCATCACCGCCGACGAAGGTCTGCGCGGCGGCCGCAAGGTGCCGCTCAAGGCCAATGTCGATGCCGCGCTCGCCAAGTTCGCCGGCGTCTCGTCGGTGCTGGTCGTGCGCCGCACCGGCGGCGACGTCGCCATGCAGGCCGGTCGCGATTTCTATTATGACGACGAGGCGGCCAAGGTCTCGGCCGACTGCCCGGCCGAGCCGATGAACGCCGAGGATCCGCTGTTCATCCTCTATACCTCGGGCTCGACCGGCAAGCCGAAGGGCGTGCTGCACTCGTCCGGCGGCTATCTCGTCTATGCCTCGATGACGCACGAATACGTGTTCGATTATCATCCGGGCGAGATCTACTGGTGCACCGCCGACGTCGGCTGGGTCACCGGCCACAGCTACATCGTCTACGGCCCGCTCGCCAACGGCGCGACCTCGCTGATGTTCGAGGGCATCCCGACCTATCCGAGCGCGTCGCGGTTCTGGGACGTCGTCGACAAGCACAAGGTCAACATCTTCTACACCGCGCCGACCGCCATCCGCTCGCTGATGGGCGCCGGCGAGGAACTCGTGAAGAAGACCTCGCGTGCCTCGCTGCGCATCCTCGGTTCGGTCGGCGAGCCGATCAATCCGGAAGCCTGGCTCTGGTACTACAACGTCGTCGGCGACGGCCGCTGTCCGATCGTCGACACCTGGTGGCAGACCGAGACCGGCGGCATCCTGATCACGCCGCTGCCGGGCGCCACGGCGTTGAAGCCGGGCTCGGCGACGCGGCCGTTCTTCGGCGTGCAGCCGGCCGTGGTCGACGCGGAAGGCAACATCCTGGAAGGCGCGACCGAGGGGAACCTCGTGCTGCTCGACTCGTGGCCGGGCCAGATGCGCACGGTCTACGGCGATCACGAACGCTTCGTGCAGACCTATTTCTCGACCTACAAGGGTATGTACTTCACCGGGGATGGCTGCCGGCGCGATGCCGACGGATACTACTGGATCACGGGGCGCGTCGACGACGTCATCAACGTATCCGGACATCGCATGGGCACGGCGGAAGTGGAATCAGCGCTGGTCGCGCATCCGAAGGTCGCCGAGGCGGCGGTCGTCGGCTATCCGCACGACCTCAAGGGCCAGGGCATCTATGCCTATGTGACGTTGATGTCCGGCGAGGAGCCGACCGAGGCGCTGCGCAAGGAACTGGTCGCCTGGGTGCGCAAGGAGATCGGCCCGATCGCCTCGCCGGACCTGATCCAGTTCGCCCCCGGTCTGCCGAAGACCCGCTCGGGCAAGATCATGCGCCGCATCCTGCGCAAGATCGCCGAGGACGAGTTCGGCTCGCTCGGCGACACCTCGACCCTCGCCGATCCGGGCGTCGTCGACGACCTGATCGAGAACCGGCAGAACCGCCGGGTCGGGTGAGCGCACTCGGTCACCGCGACGAATTCGAGCGCGCGCCTCCGGGCGCGCGCTTTGCTTTCGGGGGATCGTCTCGGGATGCGGTCTCGGTTATGGAACGGGATCCGCCTGGGAGCGCGCGCCATGGTCTTCGACCGTCTCGACTTCCGCTTCGACACCGCCCATACCCCGCACGGGCGGCGGGAACTGGCGCGGCTCATCGAGGATGTGTTCGAGATCGACGTGACGCCGCTCGATCGGCTCGGGCATGATCCGAGCGTGGTGAGCTTCGGCTGGTGGGATGGTGAGACGCTCGTCGCCAATGTCTCGCTCTACGAACGGCGGCTGCGGCTTCTCGGGCGCGATCTGGCGGCGTTCGGGATGCAGTCGGTGGCGACGCGGCCGGAATGGCGGCGGCGCGGGCTGTTCGGCGATCTGATGCGCCGGGCTCTCGATTACGCCGATGCTCGGGCCGAACTGGTGATCCTCGGCACGGCGACGCCCGAGGTCTACGCGCCGTTCGGGTTCCGGCCGATTCGCGAGTTCTCTTGCTCCGGGCCGATCGTGCCGACGGTGGAGCCGGCCGAGGCGCGGCTCCTGTCGCTCTCCGACGACGCGGACGCCGCGTTGCTCCGGGACCTGTTCGCACTGCGAGCCCCGGTGTCGGACGTGTGCGCGGCGAGCGACCATCCGGCCTTGTTCATGCTGAAGGCGCTCGAGGACGAGGACGTCAGGCTCCTGCACCTGCCGCGGCTCGATGCAGTCGTCGCGGTCGAGGCGAGCGAACCGGGTGGGTCCGGCCGGCTCGTGCTGCTCGACGTCGTCGCGCCGCAAATCCCGCCGCTCGCGCGTATTGCGGCCGCCGTCGATGCGCGGATCCGGTTTGTCGAGGTCCAGTTGACGCCCGACAAGCTCGGCTGGACGCCGGCCGAGGTCGTCGCGGAGGATACCGGCTATCTCGTCCGTGGCGTCTGGCCGCTCGATGGCATGCCGGACTCGGTCCCGGCGATGCTGACGTCCATGGTGATCTGATCCGGGCCTGGACAGGTCACGCAGGAACCGTGGTCGGAACGCGGTTGCGCGATCAGACCGTGAAGGCGGCGCGGAAGCGGTCCAGCGCGACCTCGTCGTCGCCGGAGGGCCAGGCCTCGAGCCCGATCGTGCCGCGATAGCCCATGTCCTTCAGGGCGCGGGCGATCGCGGGATAATTGATCTCGCCGGTCCCGGGCTCCATGCGGCCCGGCACGTCGGCGACCTGGATCTCGCCGATGTGGGGCAGGGCCTTGCGGCACAGCGCGATCAGGTTCCCCTCGCCGATCTGCGCGTGATAGAGGTCGAGATTGAGCTTCAGGCCCGGGCGGTCGACGGCGGCGACCAGCGCCAGCGTGTCGGCGGCCCTGGCGAAGGGCGTCTTCGGGTGGTCGACGGCCTCGTTGAGGTTCTCGAGCACGAAGGTCACGCCGGCCTCTTCTCCGAGATCGGCGATCCGGCGCAGCGTGTCGAGGGCTTTCAGCCACATCGGACCGGTGACGACCTCGGCCTTTACGATCGGCAGCCCCTGGCCGTCGAGGCCGGTGCCGTGCAGGTTCAGTCGCGGACAGCCGAGCGTCTTGGCGACGGGGATCGACTGTCGCGCGGTGCGCAAGAGGTTGTCGGCACCGGCATCGTCGGCGAGCGTGCCGGTGATGTAGCCGGTCATCGAAGAGAAGCGGGCACCGGAGCGGGCGAGCGCGTCGATGTCGTGGCGCGTCCAGTCCCAGATTTCCACGTCGAAGCCGAGTTCGGCGATGCGGCGGGCGCGGTCCGCGATCGGGCGGTCGCGGAACATCATCTCGGCGCAGACGGCGAGAGTGAAGGGGTTTTGCATGGGGTCGCGTCCGTCGCTCGGGCGCGGTGTCGCTCGGGCCGACGTCGACCGCCGCCCGCGCCGATCCGTCGCCGCGTTCCTCCCGACGGCGGTTGCGCGCGGCCGGGCCGGCGCTCCGCCGTTCTCTCTCCGGCCGCGAACGAAAGCGGCCGGCCGCATCCATCAGGACGCGGGCCGGCCGGTCGGTCAAGTCGCCATTCCAGTTCGCACGAAAATCGAACGGGCGTTCCGTCCGATCTCAGCCGAACAGATCCTTGTCAATCTGGGCGAAATAGGTCGGCGGGGTCAGGCCGCGGCGGCGGCAGGCGGCGATCAGCGTGTTGCCGAGCAGGGTCGCGATCGTCATCGGGCCGACGCCGCCGGGCACCGGCGTGATGGCACCGGCGACTTTCGCCGCGCTCGCATAGTCGACGTCGCCGACGAGCTTGGTCTTGCCCTCGCCCTTCTCCGGCGCTGGCACGCGGTTGATGCCGACGTCGATCACGGTCGCGCCCGGCTTGATCCAGTCGCCCTTGACCAGCTCGGGAATGCCGACCGCGGCGACGACGATGTCGGCGCGCCGGCAGACGGCCGGCAGGTCCTTGGTGCGCGAATGGGCGACGGTGACGGTGCAGTTCGCCTTCAGGAGCAGCTGCGCCATCGGCTTGCCGACGATGTTCGAGCGGCCGACGACCACGGCTTCCAGGCCGGAGAGCTTGCCGAGGGTCGAGCGCAACAGCATCATCGAGCCGTAGGGCGTGCAGGGCACCAGGCTCCACTGACCGGTCGAGAGCTTGCCGACGTTGACGACGTGGAAGCCGTCGACGTCCTTGTCCGGCGCGATGGTCTCGAGCACCTTCGTCGAGTCGATGTGCTTCGGCAGCGGCAGCTGCACGAGGATGCCGTCGACGCCGGGATCCTGGTTCAGTCGCTCGACCAGCGCCAGAACATCGGCCTCGGGCGTGTCGGCCGGCAGCTTGTGTTCATAGGAGGTCATGCCGACCTCGACCGTCTGCTTGGCCTTGGACGAGACATAGACCTTGCTCGCCGGGTCCTCGCCGACCAGCACGACCGCAAGGCCCGGCACGAACCCGTGGTCGGCCTTCAGCCGCGCGACCTCTTCCGCGACCGCGCCCCGCAGCCGTTCCGCTTCCGCCTTGCCGTCGATGACCTTGGCGCTCATGTGGCTTCCGTCTCCCCCGAAAGGCCGCGCCATGCGCCGGCCGTCTCAATCCAACTCCGTCGAGGTCGCGAAGGCCGGCTCCCGGGCCTTAGCCGAGCGCGTCGATCTCCGCCAGGATCGCGGCTTGATCCCCGCGTATCTCGATGGTTTTGACGCGGCCGGTCTGGCCGGCGACGACCTCGACTTTCGTCTTCGCGACGCCGAGGCGCTTTGCGATCAGTGCGGCGATGGCGGCGTTGGCCGCCCCCTTCTCCGGCACCGCCCGGACATGGGCGAGAAGCACGGTCTCGCCGCTCGCGAGCACCTCGAACGGGCCGACGCTATCCTTGCCCGCGCGCGGGGTCAGCCGCACGCGCAGTCGCACCCCCTCGGACACGGGGACGCAGGCGGCGCGCGGGGCTGGGGCTGTCATCGCTCGGGGGCTCGTCGGGCTCGCGCCTCAGAACACCGCCGGCAGGACGTAGAGCACGAGCGAGCGCTGGACGATGTAGATGATCAGCAGCAGCACGATCGGCGACAGGTCGAGGCCGCCCAGGTCGGGCATGAAGCGCCGGATCGGGCGATAGAGCGGCTCGGTCGCGCGGTAGAGCACGTCGCCGATGGTCGAGACGATCTGGTTGCGCGGGTTGACCACGCCGAAGGCGTAGAGCCAGGAGAAGATCGCCGAGGCGATGACGATCCAGACGTAGAGATCGAGCAGGATCAGGATGGCTTCGACGATCGGGCGCATGAATTCATCCGGGGGTTCGTCAGGCGGGGACGTCAGGCGAGATCGCCAGGCGGGGTTCGTCGCGGGCGCGGCGCGCCGAGCGTCGGCGCCGCGGGGCGGGGCCGCGCGGAACCGAAGCCTGATGTAGCCTCTGGGCAGGACAATGCCAAGGTCGGGTTCGCGGCAGGGTGAACGGCGATGCGGCAGATCGGGCCGCGTGCGTGGACCGGAGCGCGGCCCGCACGAGACTTCGCTCGCCGTATGGCTCGCATCCACACCCGATGCAGGGCGCATCGCGTTCCCGCCGCGCAAGGTTTTGCCCAGGCGAAAAGAACCGGTGCGAGACACATTCGTGACGCTTGACAGGCCGGGGCGGCTCACCCTAAATGCCGCCACCTGAACGGGCCCCTCCGCGGGGCCCCCGGGGCTGTAGCTCAGATGGGAGAGCGCTGCAATCGCACTGCAGAGGTCAGGGGTTCGATTCCCCTCAGCTCCACCAGGTTCCCACCCTGGGTTTTCGACAAGGTAGACCGACGAAGCCGCGTTTGACGCGGCTTTTTTGTGCCCGGATTTCAAGATGCCTGTTCCGTCCACCCTTGGACGACGGCCCTGTCCTGGCCTGCTGCGGCTTGTGCGTAGAGGCGCCGAAATCGGGCGCGGCCTCGCCAAAAGGCAATGGCGGACCGGGCGGCCTTGCAGCGCCCGATCCGCCAATTCTTGGCTGATTCATGCCTTCAGGCGGTCGCCGGGAGTTCGGCTCCGACCGTGGACGTGCGCTCGGCCGGCACGTCGGCGGCTTCGCCGTTGAGCTCGCGGGCGAGGACCGTGCGGTCGCATTCGCCTTCCCACATCGCGATCACGATGCAGGCGACCATGTTGCTGACGAGGCTGGTCAGCGCGCGCGCCTCCGACATGAACCGGTCGATGCCGGCGATGATCACCACGCCGGCGACCGGCACCGTGTCGGGCATGGCGGCGAGGGTCGCGACCAGGGCCGCGAAGCCGCTGCCGGTGACGCCGGCGGCGCCCTTCGAGGTCAGCAGCATGACGAAGATCATCGAAGTGACCTGCCAGCCGGTCAGATGGATGTCCATCGCCTGGGCGAGGAACAGCGAGGCGAGCGTCAGGTAGATCGCTGTACCGTCGAGGTTGAACGAGTAGCCGAGCGGCAGGCTCAAGCCCACCGAACCCTTCGAACAGCCGAGCCGCTCGAGCTTGTAGAGCACGGCCGGCAGCACGGGCTCGGTCGAGGACGTGCCGAGCACGACCAGCAGTTCCTCGCGGAAGTAGCGCAGCACCTTGAACAGGCTGAAGCCGTGGAACCTGGCGAGCGCCCAGAGCACGACGAAGACGAAGAAGCCGCAGGCGACGTAGAGCGTGACGATCAGCAGGCCGAGGTTGCCGATCGTCTTGAGGCCGCTCTTCGCCACGATGAAGGCGATCGCGCCGAAGGCGCCGATCGGGGCGAGCTTCATCAGCGAGCCGAAGGCCATGAACAGCGCGGCCGAGAACGATTCCAGTCCGCGCAGGAAGGTCTCGCCGGCCAGCCCCGCCTTGCGCAGGCCGAAGCCGGCGACGATGGCGATGAACAGGACCGGCAGGACCTCGCCCTCGGCGAAGGGCGTGAAGAAGCTCTTCGGGATGATGTGCAGGAGCACGTCGACCGTATCGAGCGGCTTGGCCTGCGCGGCGTAGCGCGCGGCCTCCTTGGGGTCGATCGCGTGCACGTCGATGTGCATGCCGAGGCCCGGCTGGATGGTCTCGACCGCGATCAGGCCGGTCGCGAGACCCACGATGGTCAGGGCGTAGAACAGCAGCATCGTCTTCAGGATCGACGACCCGATGCTGCGCCCGGCATCGACATTGGCGATGCCGATCGTGATGGTGCAGAAGACGATCGGCACGATCATCATCTTGACGATCTTGATGAAGGCGTCGCCGAACGGCTTGGCGTGGCCGGCGATGTCGGGCGCGAAGTGACCGAGCGCGACGCCCAGGGCGACGCCGATCAGAACCTGGACATAGAGCAGCTGATAGATCGGTTTGCGGGTCCGCGGCGCATGGCCGGCTCCGACGGTGACGGGCGACATGGGCAATCCTCCGGATCTCTTGTTTTGCGGCGATTATGCACTCACTTCGGGTTCGCTTCACGCCGCCTCGGCGGCGGCGTGCACTTCGATGCGGGCGAAGACCGCGCCTTCGAACAGACGGCGCGCGGTCCGGATCACCGAGACGCGCGGTTCGGCGCCGACATGCCTGTCGATCTTCAGATCGAGCCGGCCGGCGGGATGACGGATCGAGAGCGCGCTCGCGGTTGCGGCATCGACCATGTCCGCCACGATCGTGCCGGGGGTCGCGCAGGCCGTGGCGAGGCCGACGCCGCCGGTCACCGCGAAAGCCTTGTGGCAGGCGTGGGGCATGAAGTAGCGCGCCGCGATCGCGGCCGGTTCGCCCGCGATCGCCGCGACGATCACCGGCTTCGGGATCACGAGTGCGCTGACGTCGCCGAGGCCCATCCGCCCGCCGGCCTCGCGGCGGATCCGCTCGAGCCGCGCCATGAACGCGCGATCGCCGTCGAGGGCGGCCGGCGTCTCGGTGGCGGTCTTGCCCAGATCGCTCGCGCGCAGGATCACCAGCGGCGTCGCGGCGTCGACGCAGCTCACCTCGACCCCGTCGATCGTGTCGCGCGCCGCGCCGGACGGCAGCAGCCTGCCGGTCTTGGCGCCGGCGGCATCGAGGAAGGTCATCAGGATCGGGGCGGCGGTGCCGGGCACGCCGTCGATCGCGGCCGCGCCCTCGTAGGTGACGCGTCCGCGCGGCGTCTCGACGGTCACGTCGATCAGCTTGCCGGTGTTGACGTTGTGGACCCGGACCGTGGTCGTCCCCGACGCCGCGGTGACCAGTCCCTGCTCGATCGCGAAAGGGGCGACAGCGGAGAGCATGTTGCCGCAGTTCGGCGAGGTGTCCACGGTGCGTTCGCCGACCTTCACCTGCGCGAAAAGGTAGTCCACGTCCGCGTCGGGCCGCGACGGGCGGCCGACGATCGCGACCTTGCTGGTCAGCGGATTGCCGCCGCCGATGCCGTCGATCTGCAGCTCGTGGCCGGCGCCGAGCGCCGAGATCAGGATCTCGTCGCGCGCGGCACGATCGGCCGGCAGATCCGTCGCCAGAAAGAACGGACCCCGTGACGTACCGCCGCGCATGAGCACGCAGGGCACTCGAACCGAGTGCTGCATCGTCCCCTCCCGAATTCGAGGCTTGCATCAATTGAACCGATTGATGCGATAATCCACGGATTCCGGCGAAGGTTAAATGCAAAGATTCGAGGTATTATTCCGATATGCGGATCAATTTCGAGCTCCTCGACATCAGGGCCTTCCTGGCGGTGGTCGACCACGGCGGCTTCAATCGCGCGGCAGAGGTGCTGAACCTGTCGCAGCCGGCGCTGACGCGTCGGATCCAGTCGCTGGAGGCGTCGATCGGCGCGCCGCTGCTCGAACGGACCACGCACCGCGTGTCGCTGACGATCGCCGGCCGGTCGTTCGCGCCGCTGGCGCGCCGGCTGATCGGCGACCTCGAGGAATCGCTGCTGAGCATCGCTGGCGTCGGCGGACGGCAGGGCGGCCACATCACGCTCGCTTGCGTGCCGACGGCGGTCGTCTACTTCCTGCCGGAAGCGATCGCGCGGTTCGCCGGCCAGTACCCGCGAATCCGGTTCCGCATCCTCGATCTGTCGGCCAACGACGGGCTGGAGAGCGTTCGCAACGGCGAGGCCGAGTTCGGCATCAACCTGATGGGAAGTTCTGATCCGGATCTGACCTTCACGCCGCTTCTCGAGGATCCATTCGTGCTCGCCTGCCGGACGGACCACCGCCTCGCGGCGGCGGAGACCGTCACCTGGCGCGATCTCGAAGGCGAGCCGCTGATCGGCGTCAGCCGCGCGAGCGGCAACCGCGTCACGCTGGAGAATGCGCTCGCCGGCGCCAACGTGCGGCTCGATTTCCAGTACGAGGTCAACCACCTCGCGACGTCGCTCGGCCTCGTCGAACGTGGTCTCGGCGTCTCGGTCCTGCCGAAGATGGCGACGCCGCCGGGCGAGCATCCGGTGCTGATCAGCAAACCGATCACGACCCCGGTCGTGTCGCGTACGATCGGGCTGGTGGAACGCCGCACGTCCCGGCTGTCCCCAGCGGCCCAGAAGTTTCGCGACATGCTGGTGGAGCACCTGCCGGCCTGAGGCCCGCCGCCGCGCGCCGGACCGCGACGGGCCTCATTCGCACCGCTGCGGTCCCGTGGGTCCACATTGTGGTCCAAGCTTTTCCGCATGGGCCCTATCGCTCATGAAACTCGTGATTCTTCGGTCCAGATTCTGTAAGTCTCGGACAGGGCGCGCGGTCATCGCGCGTTTCGTCCAATCAAGAACGACCGGAGGAGACACATGGGCCAGGAAACGGGCGGGGATATGGAGCCGGGCGCGCGCAAGGTCGCGCTGGTGACGGGCGCGGCGCGCGGGATCGGACTTGCGGCGACGCGGCGGTTTCTGGCCGAGGGGTGGTCGGTCGCGATGTTCGACATCAATGGCGAGACGCTCACCGCGGCGGTCGCGGCGCTGGCCGAGCCGGAGCGGACGCTGGCGATCGTCGGCGACGTCTCGGTACCGGCGGCGGTCGCCGGCGCGATCGAGGCGGTCACCGCGCGCTTCGGCCGGCTCGACGCGCTGGTCAACAATGCCGGCGTCGCGATCTTCAAGCCGGTGCTCGAGACCGCACTCGCCGACTGGCAGCGCATCATGGACGTCAATCTGACCGGGCCGTTCCTGATGACGCAGGCGGCCGCGCCCGTGATGGCCGAGACCGGCGGCGGCGCGATCGTCAACATCACCTCGATCTCGAGCCTGCGCGCTTCGACGCTGCGGGTGGCCTACGGCACCAGCAAGGCCGGGCTCGCGCATCTGACCAAGCAGTTCGCGGTCGAACTCGCCGGCTACGGCATCCGCGTCAACGCGGTCGCACCCGGTCCGGTCGACACCGCGATGGCCAAGGCCGTGCACACGCCGGAGATCCGTGCCGATTATCATGACACGATCCCGCTCGGCCGGTACGGCCTCGAGGAGGAACTCGCCGACATGATCGTGTTCCTGTGCTCGGATCGCGCCACTTACGTCACCGGGCAGATGATCTCGGTCGACGGCGGCTTCGAGGCGACCGGCATCGGCCTGCCGACGCTGCGCAAGGCGCGCAATCGCTGAGCGCGGGCGCGGAATTCAGGCAAGGACGTCCATCGGTACGGGCGGGTGGCCGGAGCGGCCGCCCGCCTGCATTGTTTCCGGCGCTCAATTCCTTGGCCGTTCAGGCACTTCGCCGCCTAGTCGCCGGGCAGTCCGCTGCCTTCGTGGGCGGGGCGGCGGGTGGCGGTCGTGGGCCGTGCGCCGCTGTCGGCCCGGCCCGGCCGCGTCGGCCGGCATGGCATATGGCTTGCTGATCTTTCTCGCCCTCTGCGCGCTTAGGCGCGTCCGCCTCTGGCCGGTCGGCCGGCGCGGTCGGGGCTTCGGCCCTTCCCTGTCGATCGAGGAAATCACGCCATGCGACGCTGGTTCGTTGCTCTTGCAGCCGCCTTCGCCACGACCGCCGCGCTCGCCGCCCCGGCGGCGGCGGAATCGGTGGTCCGCTACGGCATTTCGATGTCGGACATCCCGCTCACCACCGGCCAGCCGGACCGCGGCGCCGGCGCCTACCAGTTCACCGGCTACACGCTCTACGATCCGCTGGTCGCCTGGGAGATGGACGTCGCCGACCGGCCGGGCAAACTGGTGCCGGGACTCGCGACCGAATGGAAGCCCGATCCCGCAGATCCGACGCACTGGCGCTTCACGCTGCGCAAGGGTGTGAAGTTCCACGACGGCAGCGATTTCAACGCCGACGCGGTGGTCTGGAATCTCGACAAGGTGCTCGACGACAAGGCGCCACAGTTCGACAAGCGTCAGTCCGCGCAGGTGAAGCCGCGGCTGCCCTCGGTGAAGAGCTGGTCCAAGATCGATGACTACACGGTCGAGATCGTCACCAAGGAGGTCGACAGCTTCTTCCCCTATCAGATGCTGTGGTTCCTGGTGTCGAGCCCGGCGCAATACGAGAAGCTCGGCAAGGATTGGGACAAGTTCGCCGCCGCGCCGTCCGGCACCGGGCCGTTCAAGCTCGACGTGTTCAAGCCGCGCGAGAAGGCCGAGCTGGTCAAGAACACGGCCTATTGGGACCCGAAGCGGATCCCGAAGGTCGACCGCCTCGTTCTGCTGCCGATCCCGGACATCCTGTCCCGCACCAACGCGCTTCTGTCGGGCCAGGTCGACCTGATCGAGACGCCGGCGAGCGATGCCGTGCCGCAGCTGAAGGCGGCGGGCATGAAGATCGTCACCAACGTGACGCCGCACGTCTGGAACTATCACCTGAGCCAGCTGCCCGGCTCGCCCTGGACCGACATCCGGCTGCGCAAGGCGCTGAACCTCGCCATCGACCGTGCGGCGGTGGTCGATCTGATGGGCGGGCTCGCGGCGCCGGCCAAGGGGCAGGTCGACCCGTCGAGCCCGTGGTTCGGCAAGCCGAGCTTCGAGGTGAAGTACGATCTCGCGGCGGCGAAGAAGCTGGTCGCGGAGGCCGGCTACTCGCCCGAGAAGCCGCTGAAGACCACCTTCGTCATCGCCCAGGGCGGCACCGGCCAGATGGCGTCGCTGCCGATCAACGAGTTCATCCAGCAGTCGCTGCGCGAGATCGGCATCGACATCTCGTTCAAGGTCGTCGAACTCGAGGTGCTCTACACGCACTGGCGGCGCGGCGCGAAGGACGAGATGAACAACGGGATTACGGCGGAAAACGTCGCCTATGTCACCTCCGACCCGCTCTACGCGCTGGTGCGCTTCTTCCATTCGAACCAGATCGCGCCGACGGGCGTGAACTGGGGCTACTACATGAACCCCAAGGTCGATGCGCTGATCGACAAGGCGAAGCGGAGCTTCGACGTCGCCGAGCAGGACAAGCTGCTCGCCGAGGCGCATCAGCTCGTGGTCGACGACGCCGTGCTGGTCTGGGTCGTGCACGACACGAACCCGCATGCGCTGTCGCCGAAGGTGAAGAAATTCGTCCAGGCGCAGCACTGGTTCCAGGATCTGACCACGATCGGCGTCGATTGAGATCTTCGGGCGGGTCCCTATCTAAGCAGGACGCGGATGGGCATCCGCGTCCTGTTCATTTTTACCGTGTATCCATAGGTCACTGGTCCACCCGCCCACCTTGGAGGCAGTGTCGATGATCCGACCGTTCGTCGCAGCGGCCGTGTTCCTCTCCGCCGGCATGATCCCGGCTGCAGCCCAGACCATCACCGGGGTCGGCAAGGCCGACTGCCAGGTCGTCGGCTGGCTCGAACAGGATGCCGATGGCAAGCCGTTGGCGAAGAAGGACCAAGTTCCCGCGATCTCGCGCTGCCGCGGGCTCGGCGAGTGGGGCGTCTATCTGAACGATGCCAGCGAGCACCAGGGCATCGAGTTCTCGCGCGTTCCGGTCAAGGACAATGACGGGTTCCTGTGGCTGACCGGTTTCGGCACCGTGGTCGGCCGGATCGAGTGGAAGGGGCCGAAAGCGGCTGCCGGCTGGCCCGATGCGGCGATCTTCCGCTTCATCTGGAACGACCCGGATCAGCCCGATCACAAGCGCACCACGCTCGGCGTCGCGCGGCTCGGCGACAATCGCGCGACCACCTGCATCTTCGCCTTCGTCGAGATCAAGAAGGGCCGCGACGCCTATGCGATCGCGGACAAGATCGCCGCCGACGAGGCGATCGCTCACAAGTGCGGGCCGGCCGGCACGCCGCCCGAGCAGCGCTGACGGCCGTGGCGGGTCGAGCCTCGTCCTCGGCATTTTCGCCACAGGCGGACCGAAACCCCGAGGCATGCGATCGGCCGGGTGATCCGGTCGGCATGGTCCGCGGGTAAGTTCGGGCATGATCTCGATCACCGTTCCGACCCGCAATCGTCCCGGCCATTTGCTGCGCGCGCTCGCCTCGATCGCGGCGCAGACCGTGCGCGACGTCCAGATCCTCGTCGTCGACGACGGCGACGGCGCAGGGGCAGCCGCTGCGCGCGGGCTCGGCGATGCGCGGATCGAAACCTTGATTTCCGGCGGCGCCGGGCAGGTCGCGGCGCGCAACATGGCGATCGGCGCCGCACGCGGCGACATCGTCGCCTGGCTCGACGACGACGACTGGTGGGAGGAGACCGATCACCTCGCCCGGATCGTGGCGACCATTGCGGCGCAGCCCTGTCTCGCCCACGCCTCGGGGCGTCTCGTGCAGGAGACCGAGGCGCGGGCCTCGACCGGATCGCTGCCGTTCCAGGCGGCGATGACGCTCGACAGTGCGAGCCGCGACAACACGCTGCTCGCCTCGGGCATCGCCTATCCGGCGCGGCTGCATGCCGAGATCGGGCGTTTCGACGACACGCTGCCGATCTATTGGGATTGGGACTGGTATCTGCGCGTGCTCCGGCACGGCCTGCCGGCGGTCGCGACCGGGGGGACGGGCGTGTGCATCTCGGTCCGGTCCGACAACACCTCGGGCCATGGCAATACGGCATTGCGGCGGGCCGATCTCGCCCGGTTCGCGGCCAAGAACGGTCTGTCCGGACTGGTCCTGAAGAACCACGAGGATGTGGCGCGCGAGCAGGAGGCGGCGGTCGAATGACATCGACCGAGCCTGTGCGTGCCGGTCAGGGCGCTGTCCGGGCGCCGCGCGATCGTTCCCGGGCACCGAAGTCGATGTAGCCGCGCGCCTCGTGCACGATGGTCTCGCCGGTGCCGGTCTCGCGGGCCGGCGCGAGCGTCCAGCTCCAGTGGGCGTCCGGCTCGGGCAGGGTCACGCCGGCGAGCAGATCGTGGCGGTCGGTGACGGTGCCGTCCGGGCCGATGGTGATCGAGACGGTGTCGGTCAGCAGGCAGACGCGGCAGGGGAACCGCCGAAGGCCGGCAAGATGGTTCTGCACGATCCGGCGTTCGAGATCGGGCACGCGGCCGGCATAGCTGCGGTGCCGGCGCTCGGCAATGACCGCGGGACCGATCGGTAGCTGCGACAGGCAGTTCGCCGAGACGACGAGGTCGGTATCACCGATGTCGAGCAGGCGCAGAAACGGATCCGACAGGCCGGGCGCACGCTTCAGGAGCAGATCGGTCGAGCCGGTCAGGTCGAGCGAGACCAGTTCGACGTTGCGGTGGGCGAGCGCCTTCAACCGGATTGGCCAGAGGTGTACGATGTCGACCAGTACCACCCGCTCGAAACTGCGGGCGAGCAGCGGCAGCGGCACGTCGCGCATCAGGCCGGAGCCGAGCACGATGCAGGTGCGCCGGCTCGCCAGCCCCGCGACGGCGGCCGCGACGATCGCATGGCACTGCGCCTCGTGCGCGGCCCAGTCGCCGCGGCAGCGGGCGGCACGGGCGCGCAACGAGATCGCCGCGGTCAGATAGCCGAGCCGGCGGACGTCGAGGCTCGCGGGCGTCAGCAGCCACTCAGCGATTTCCACCAGCACCGGGTGCTCCTTGTCGCGTCGTCGCGAATCGGTGTGGCGATGGTAAGGTCGACGCTCCGATCACGGAACCGTGCCATTCATCGACGGTTCGGTTCCGATCCCCTATGTAGAGGGGGCGAGGGCGCGGCGGCGCCTCGAGCCGAGGCATGGGACCGTCGGTCCCCAGAGCCGAAGAACCACGAGCCGAAGCTGAAGCATGACCCTGTCGACCAGTTCCGAGACCAGGCCGCCCGAGATCAGGCCGCCCGAGGCCCGCAAGGACGATCCGCTCCTGAAGCTCGTGTTCGAACTGGGACCGCTCGCCGTGTTCTTCGGCGTCAACGCCTATGTCGGCAAGAACGGCGGCATCTTCACCGCGACGGCGGCCTTCATGATCGCGACGCTGGTCGCGCTCGGCGTCTCCTACTGGCGCACGCGGCGGCTGCCGATCATGCCGCTGGTCTCCGGCGTGGTCGTGCTGGTGTTCGGCACGTTGACGCTCGTGCTACACGACGAGCTGTTCATCAAGCTGAAGCCGACCATCGTGAACACGCTGTTCGGCGTCGTGCTGCTCGGCGGGCTCGTCTTCGGCCGGTCGCTGCTCGGCATCGTCTTCGATGCGGTGTTCCAGCTCGACGAACGCGGCTGGCGCATCCTGACCTTCCGCTGGGGCCTGTTCTTTCTCGCGCTCGCGGTGCTGAACGAGGTCGTCTGGCGCAATTTCTCGACGGATTTCTGGGTCACGTTCAAGGTCTTCGGCATCATGCCGCTGACGCTCGTCTTCGCGGCCGCACAGGTGCCGCTGATCCTGCGGCACTCGCTCGAGGAGGAGGACGGCGCCGCCGGCACGGGCGCGGGCGACGGGATCTGATCCGTCGCCACGCCGCTTTCGTGGGCAAGGGCCGGCGTTCCGCTCAGGCCCGTGACAGTGCCAGCTTGACCGCGAACAGCGCGAACACCGCCGCGGTGGTGCGGTCGAGCGCGCGGCGGATCCGGGGCGAGGCGGTGATCGTGTCGGCGACGCGCGCGGCGCCGAGAATGATGATCGAGCAGATCGGCACCGAAAGCACCACGTACCAGACGCCGAGGAACGCGATCTCGGCCGCCGCCTCAGGGCTCGCCGGGTCGACGAACTGCGGCAGGAACGTCAGGAAGAACAATACGATCTTCGGATTGGCGACATTCATCGCGACGCCGGTCGCGAAGGCCCGTGCCACGCCCGGAGCCGCATCGCCGGCGGGGCCCCGCGGATCGAAACCGGAGCCGTTGCGCCAGGCGCCCCAGGCGAGCCACAAGAGATAGGCCGCTCCGACGATCCGCAGCAGGCCGAAGGCGGTCGGCGAGGCGGCGACAAGGGCGGAGAGGCCGAGCGTAGCGAGCAGGGTGTGGACCAGAAGCCCGACCATGACGCCGGCCATGGCGGCGAAGCCCGCGGCGCGGCCGACCCCGATCGTGCGGGACAGGAACAGCGCCATGTCCGGCCCGGGCGTCAGGATCAAGAGCAGCGCCGCGCCGGAATAGGTGGCGAGCGTGGCGAGCTGGGGCACGGCGAGCATCACGGACGGGTCTCCGGGGCGGCGACGGAGGTGGTCAACCGACCGTTCCGCGCCCAGTCGATCGCCTGTTCGAGCCGGTCGTTGCCCCAGAACAGCTCGCCGTCCTCGGTGACGAAGCTCGGCGCTCCATAGAGGCCGGCGGCGGCGGCGGCCTCGGTCTCGGCGCGCAGGCGGGCCTTCACGTCCTTGTCGGCATTGGCGCGGTCGACCAGCGCCACGCCGTCGAGCCCGAGCGCGGCCAGCACCTCGACCAGTTCGTCCTGATCGGAGATATCCCGGCCGGCGGCGAATTCGAGCCGGAACACGGCGCGCGAGAACGGCGCGATCCAGCCCTCGTCGGCGCCGATCAGGGCGAGCCGCGCGGCGAGCAGTCCGTTCTGCGGGAACGGGTCCGGTCGGCCGAACGGCAGGCCCATGCCGGCGGCGATCCGTTCGAGGTCGCGCCACATGTTGGCGCCCTTGGCGGGATAGAGATTGAACGGCGAGGAGGTCCAGCCCTGGGCGGCGAAGATCGGGCCGAGCAGGAACGGCCGCCAGCGCACGGTGACGCCGGCCTCGGCCGCCACCGTTTCGATCCGCTCGGCGGCCAGATAGGAATAGGTCGAGGCGAATTCGTACCAGAAGTCGACACTTGCCATCCGGGGGCCTCCCTGCCGCACCGTCACGAGGCGGCACATGCCGCCGCGGCGTCTTTTCGAACGTGCCGTCTCACGCTACAGGAGCAGGAGGATCAGTGGGAGAGTGCATGACGGGATCCCGACCCGCGACCGAAGCCGGCCGACTGTCGCGCCTGTCGGCGCGCGCCCTCGAACGGCCGCTCGTCGCCTCGCTGGCCGTGCTGGTCGTGCTTTCGCTCCTGTTCTTGAGCCTGCCGGCGGTCGACCTCGCGGTCGCTTCCATGTTCACCGGGCCGAACGGCGGCTTTCCGGGCGTCCAGGATCCGATCCTGAAGGCGCTGCGCTTCCTCGGTCTGGCGCAGACCCGGATCGCGGTAGCGCTGATCCTGCTCGGCTTCGTCGGCAAGCTGATCGCGCCACGGCAGGTCGCCTGGATCTCCTCGCGCGCGCTCCTGTTCCTGGCCGCGACGCTGGCGGTCGGGCCGGGCCTGCTCGTCAACGCGTTCCTCAAGGAATACTGGGGTCGGCCGCGGCCGATCGAGATCGAGGTGTTCGGCGGGACCGACGCCTTCATGCGCGCCTGGGTGCCGGGCGGGAGCTGCGTCTCGAACTGCTCCTTCGTCTCCGGCGAGGCGTCGAGCTCGTTCTGGATGCTGGCGGTCGCGCTGGTGGTGCCGCGGATCTGGCGCCTGGAGGCGATCGCCGCCGCGCTGATGTGGGCGCTGATCATCTCGGTGAACCGGATGATTTTCGGCGGCCATTTCCTTTCCGACGTGATGCTGGCCTGGTCGCTCGATCTCGTGGTGATCGTGGTGTTCCATCGCCTGATCATCGTCGGCATCGGCCGGGAGGGCGACCCGCGGCTCGACACCCTGTTTGCGGCCTGGGGTCGGCCGATCCGGCGCCTGCTGCGCCAGCCTGCCTAGTCGACGCCCGTCCACAAGCCTTGTTCTCGACAAAATCGCGGACGGCGACCGGCGCGACCCTTGCGCACGGCATTTTCAAGCTTACGTGAAGCTGACAATCGATCCGGTGTTTCACGTAGACGTGTTCCGGCCGCTTGTCTCGGGGCGTGAGGAACGCCCGCCCTCGCGCGCCGGCCAGAACCGGCGGCGCGCGCGTTTCCGGGATGCCCGATGGACGATTTCCTGTTGATGTTCGCCGCCGACTGGCTCGGCAAGCCGGTCTGGGCCTGGCTCCTGTTCCTCGGTCTGGTCGGCGGACTGCTCGCCTTCGACCTCGGCATCCTGCACAAGGACGATAGCGAGATGAGCGTCTCGGAGAGCCTGAAGCTCTCCGCGTTCTACATCGGCTTCGGCCTCCTGTTCGGCGTCGGCATCTGGGTGGCGATGGGTGCCGATCGCGGCATGGAGTATTTCACCGGCTTCTTCATCGAGAAGAGCCTGTCGATCGACAATGTCTTCGTCATCTCGTTGATCTTCAGCTATTTCGCGATCCCGCCGCGCTACCAGTACCGGGCCCTGCTCTGGGGCATCGTCGGCGTCATCGTGCTGCGCGGCCTGATGATCGGCATCGGCGCGGCGCTGGTGCAGAACTTCGCCTGGGTGATGTACGTCTTCGGCGCGTTCCTGATCGCGACCGGCGTCAAGATGCTGTTCGGCCACGAGGCCGAACCGGACATGGCGAAGAATCCGATCGTGCGGGCCGCCAAGCGGCTGTTCCGCGTGACGCCCGAACTGCACGGCGAGCGCTTCTTCGTCCGGGCGCGCGATCCGAAGACCGGGCGGTTCCTGACCTTCGCGACGCCGTTGTTCCTGGCGCTGATCGTGATCAACGTCGCCGACATCGTCTTCGCGGTCGACTCGGTGCCGGCGATCTTC
This sequence comes from Ancalomicrobiaceae bacterium S20, assembly GCA_040269895.1. Taxonomy (NCBI): domain Bacteria; kingdom Pseudomonadati; phylum Pseudomonadota; class Alphaproteobacteria; order Hyphomicrobiales; family Ancalomicrobiaceae; genus Methyloraptor; species Methyloraptor flagellatus. Next base: position 4,416,156 of record CP158568.1, read on the forward strand.
GCGATCACCCGCGACACCTTCGTCGTCTACACCGCCAACATCATGGCGATCCTCGGCCTGCGCGCGCTCTACTTCGCACTCGCCGCCATGGTCGCGCGGTTCCAGTACCTCAAATATGCGCTGGCGCTGGTGCTGGTGTTCATCGGCACGAAGATCTTCGCGGCCGACATGCTGGGGCTCACCAAGATCCCGCCGTGGTTCTCGCTCTTGGTCACGGCCGGCCTGATCGGCGGCGGCGTACTCTACTCGATCCGCCGCACGCGGCTCGACCTCGCGCGGAACTGAGGCCGCATCGTCGCGGCCCCTGAAACGGGGCCGCAGTTTGAGAAACGACCACGAGGGCGCCGCGCGCGAAAGCTGCGCGGCGCCCTTGACTTCCTGCAACATCTAGGGCTTTTCGACGATCCATGCGGCACGTGCCGCGATCGGGAACTCGTCAGTCATGACCGCGTCGGTTTCGGCCCTCGTCCTGAAGGCCAGCAAAAAAACCACGACGACCACGACGACGGCGACGAAAGTCGCCGGCTGACGATCGCTCTCGACCCCGCGCTGTCCTCTCCCGGCGGGTCACGAGGGCAGCGGCGGACCCCGATCCCAGTTCATGGTCGATCCGGGTCCGCGAGGAGCGGGAAGGCCTCGCGAACCGAGGCCGAGGATCAGGAACCGAGGACTTCACAATGGGTTACAAGGTCGCTGTCGTCGGCGCCACGGGCAACGTGGGCCGGGAAATGCTCGACATTCTCGCCGAACGCGGCTTTCCGGCCGATGAGGTCGTGGCGCTCGCTTCGTCGCGCTCGATCGGGACGGAGGTCTCCTTCGGCGACAAGACGCTGAAGACCAAGGTCCTCGAGCATTACGACTTCTCCGACACGGACATCTGCCTCATGTCGGCGGGCGGCGCGGTCTCCAAGGAATGGAGCCCGAAGATCGGCGCGCAGGGCTGCGTCGTGATCGACAACTCCTCGTCCTGGCGCATGGACCCCGACGTTCCGCTCGTCGTGCCGGAGGTGAACGCCGACGCCGTCGCCGGCTTCACCAAGAAGAACATCATCGCCAACCCGAACTGCTCGACCGCGCAGCTCGTGGTGGCGCTGAAGCCGCTGCATGACGCCTTCGGCATCCAGCGCGTCGTCGTGTCGACCTACCAGTCGGTCTCCGGCGCCGGCAAGGACGCCATGGACGAGCTGTTCTCGCAGACCCGCGCCGTCTTCGTCACCGATCCGATCGAGCCGAAGAAGTTCCCGAAGCGGATCGCCTTCAACCTGATCCCCCAGATCGACGTGTTCATGGAGGACGGGTTTACGAAGGAAGAGTGGAAGATGATGGCCGAGACGAAGAAGATTCTCGACCCGAAGATCAAGCTGACCGCGACCTGCGTGCGCGTGCCGGTGTTCATCGCCCACTCGGAAGCCGTCAACATCGAGTTCGAAAAGCCGGTCACGGCCGATGAAGCGCGCGACATCCTGCGCGAGGCGCCGGGTTGCCTGGTGATCGACAAGCGCGAACCCGGCGGCTACATCACGCCCTATGAGGCGGCCGGCGAGGACGCGACCTACATCAGCCGCATCCGCGAGGATGCGACCGTCGAGAACGGCATCGCGATGTGGATCGTCTCGGACAACCTGCGCAAGGGCGCGGCGCTCAACGCCGTGCAGATCGCCGAGGTGCTGGTCAACCGCAAGCTGATCCAGCCGAAGGCCGCCAAGGCGGCCTGAGGTTCGTCTCCGACTCGACAGCACTTCGTCGGCGCCCTCCGGGGCGCCGATTGCTTTTTAGCGGCGTCATGCAGAGCTGATCGTCGGAATCTGCGCGGGCCCGATCACGAGTGTGTCACGATCGGCAGCTATTTCGCCGGCCCCGGGACATGGTCGGGGTGGTGACGGGCGCGGAAATCGCGTCATGATGCCGGCCCCCGGAAGCCGCGGCGTGTCGATATCCGATCGACGCCCGGGAACCCGGAGGATCGGCCCATGTTGACCCCGCTGTTCCGCTTCTTCGAGACCCTCGTCCGGCCGACCGAAAGGGGCGCGCCCGGCGCGCCGCCGCCTGGGCTCGGCGCCTTCTACTGGTTCTTTCTGAGCCAGGCCAAGGGCCTGTTCCTTTGCCTGTTTGTGACCGGCGCGACGTTGGCTGCGATCGACGCGGCGATCCCGGTGTTCATGGGGCGCGTCGTCACCA